>CAYGGT010000053.1:0-11677 GCA_964349475.1 uncultured Rhodospirillaceae bacterium | reverse complement strand
ATCCCGCGCGGATTATTTTGAAACCGCGGCAAAAGCCGGGGATGCAAAGCTTACCTCCAACTGGATTTTGTCCGAACTGCTGGGCGCCCTGAATAAAGCCGAAAAAGACCTCGACCACAGCCCGGTTTCAGCGCAACAGCTGGGCGCGCTGGTAGGTCTTATTGCCGACAACACCATTTCCGGGCGCATCGCCAAGGAAGTTTTTGCCGAGATGTTCGCGACCGGCAAGGGAGCGGCGGAGATTGTTGAGTCCAAAGGGTTGAAACAGGTCACCGACAGCGGCGCGATCGAAAAAATCGTCGATGCGGTCCTGACCGAAAATCCCGACAAAATCGCCGAATATAAATCCGGCAAGGACAAGCTGTTCGGGTTTTTTGTCGGGCAGGTTCTTAAAAAATCCGGCGGCAAGGCCAACCCCGCCATGGTCAACGACCTGCTCAAGGCCAAACTGAAGTAGAGAAAATTTTTGGAAGTATTCATTTACAGCATGCAGGCTTTCCTGACGGTCGCCATTCTGGTTTATATGGGCGCGCATATCTATTTCGACAAAAAGCTGGGCGTGCCGACCTGCCACACGTCCGCCAGGGCACGGCGCGCGATACTGGATTTCATCCCTTCGGAAGCGCCGTCAACCGCGGCGCCCCTTCACATTGTCGAGATGGGGTCGGGATGGGGCGGCGTCGCCATGGCCATTGCCCGCGCCCGCCCGCACAGCCGCGTTGTCGGCATCGAATATTCCATCTTTCCTTTCCTGATTTCAATTTTCAGGAAAAAGCTGAATCCCGCGCTCAAAAACCTGGAATTCGTGCGCGCTGATTTTTTTAACTATTCCCTGAAGAACGCGTCCATCGTCGTCTGTTACCTGCTCGTCCCGATGCTGGAAAGGCTGCGGGGAAAATTCTTGGCGGAGCTTCCGGCCGACGCCTGCATCATCAGCAACAATTACCTCATGCCCGGCTGGACAGCAGAAAAAACGATCGAGGTCAACGGGCTGATCGACGACAAGCGCGTTTCTTTGTACACCATGGCAAAGGTGCGTCAAACGCAATGACGCACCGCTACGACATCATCGTTTTCGGCGGCGGGGTGGCGGGGTTGTTTGTCGCCAACCGTCTGCATCGCGCCGGATATAATCTGATCGTGATCGAAAAAGACAAGCTGGGCGGCGGGCAGACGCTGGCCTCGCAGGGCATGATCCACGGCGGGCAGAAGTACGCGCTGCGCGGCAAGGCGACGCGGCAGGCAAAATTTTCTGCCGCGATGGCGGATCGCTGGGAAGCCTGTTTTGCAGGCAACGGCGACATCGACCTTTCCAGCATCCGCGTGCTGAGCGTGTCGCAAAGCCTTTTCCCGGCGGGCGGTTTCTTTTCGAAACTGGCCACCTTTATCGCGGCGCACGCGGTCAAGGGGAAAATGCGGAAAGTAAAGCGCGGGCCCGTTTACGAGATGCAGGAAAAAGTCCTCAATACGAAATCGCTGGTGACGGTCCTGGCGCTGCCGTTAAAAGGGCGCATTTTAAAAGGCGATATCACCGAACTTCTGCCGGACGGGCGCGTCACCGTCTCCGGCGCCTCTCTTGAGGCGCGGGCGGTGATTTTCACGGCGGGGGCGGGGAACGAGACGGCATTGCAATTGCTGAACGTTCCCGCAAACGCCGCGCAGCGCCGCCCCCTGCGGCAGATCATGGTGAAACCCATGTTCGAAGCGCTTTACGGCCACGGCATTTCCGGCGGGGCAAAGCCGCGCGTCACGGTCACCAGCCACCCGCTCGGCAAAAGTGAATATGTCTGGTATCTCGGCGGCAGCGTGGCGGAGGCGGCGGCAAAAATGCCCGAAGCGGAAGCGCTGCGCTTCGCCAAAAAAGAAATGACCGAAATTTTCCCGCATCTCGATTGGGAAAACAAGGAATGGGCGGGCTGGCTGGGGGACCGCGCCGAACCTTTCGACGCGGCCGGCCGTTTGCCGCCGGAACCCTGCATTCGCCAGCAGGGCAAAATCCTGATCGCCTGGCCGGTAAAAATGACTTTCGTGCCGGATCTTTCCGACAAGATTTTTTCCTGGCTGCGGCAACAGGGGATTGACCCGTCTTCCCGGACGGACGCGCCGCCGTTGCAGGGCGCCGGCATCGGATCATACCCGTGGGAGGAAGCCGCATGGCAACGGCTCTGACGCAGCGCCGCTTCGCTTCGACCGGAAAAAGCGTCAGTGTGCTGGGCCTTGGCACCGTCAAGTTCGGCCGCAACCAGGGCGTCAAATATCCGGGCGGGGCGGGGTTTGCGCTGCCGACGGATCAGGAAATTTCATCTTTGCTCGATCTGTGCCGGGACAGCGGCATCAGCCTGCTCGACACGGCGCCCGCTTACGGCACATCGGAAGAACGTCTTGGCGCCTTGCTGGGCCCGCGCCGCAAAGACTTTTTTATCGTCACGAAGACCGGCGAAGCTTTTAAGGACGGCGCATCGGCATATGATTTTTCCGCCGCGCATACCCGCCTGAGCGTCGATCGCAGCCTGCAGCGGCTGAAAACCGGCTGGCTCGACTGCGTGCTGGTGCATGCCAGCAAGGATGACCTCTGCGTCATCAACGATACGCCGGTGCTTGAAACGCTGGCGCAGCTGAAAGAGCAGGGGAAAATTTTAAGCTTTGGCGTCTCGACCCATTCGGTTGCAGGCGGAAAACGCGCTGTTGACCTGTGTGACGCCGTGATGGTTTCATATAATAAAAATTATCTTTCCGAAAAAGAAGTGATTGATTATGCGCGCCAGCGGGGGGCTGCGGTGCTGGTCAAAAAAGGGCTGGCCTCCGGCCATATCAGCGCCGTGGGCGGGCTGGCGGAAAATATCCGCTTTATCCTCGAAACACCGGGTGTCACCAGCCTCGTCTTTGGCAGCATCACGCAAGCCAACATTCTTGCCAATATCCAGGCGGCAAGAGCTGTGCCATGACATTTGGCAAGGGATGTGTCAGTATACACAAGAACAAGCAAAGGTTACGTCGCCATGCCGTCACTGAAACGCAGCCGTAAAACCAAAATCGTCGCGACGCTGGGGCCGGCATCATCATCGGCGGAGATGATCAGCCGCCTGTTCGATAGCGGCGTGGATGTTTTCCGCTTCAACTTCAGCCATGGCACCCACGCCGAGCATGAAAAGCGGCTGCAGACGGTCCGCGCGCTGGAAAAAAAACTGGGCCGGCCGATCGGCGTCTTTGCCGATTTACAGGGGCCTAAATTAAGGCTTGGCACTTTTGCAAACGGCGAAGCTGATATTGAAAAAGGCGCGACGGTCATTCTTGATTCAAACCCGGCCCCTGGCAACGCGCAGCGGGTGCACTTGCCGCATCCTGAAATTCTTGAAGCCCTCTGCGTCGGCTCTGACGTGCTGCTTGACGACGGCAAGGTGCATCTGCGCGTCACGAAAAAGGGCCAGGATTTCGTCGCGACTGAAGTGATTGCCGGAAAAAAACTGATGGACCGCAAGGGCGTTAACCTGCCCAACGTGCTGCTGAAAGTATCCTCCCTGACGGAAAAAGACCGCATCGACCTCGACGCCGCGCTCAAAATGGGCGCGGACTGGATTGCGCTGTCGTTCGTGCAGCGGCCGGAAGACGTCGCGGAAGCGCGCGCCCTTATTGGAGACCGCGCAAAAATTATCGTCAAGATTGAAAAACCCTCCGCCATTGAGAGTCTGGAGGCGATTGTCGCCCTGGCGGATGCCGTGATGCTGGCGCGCGGCGACCTGGGCGTTGAAATCCCGGCGGAGCGCGTGCCCAGCATTCAAAAGCATGTCGTGCGGGTCTGCCGCCAGGCGGGCAAGCCGGTGATCATCGCCACGCAGATGCTGGAATCCATGATCTCCAGCCCGCGGCCGACCCGGGCCGAAGCCTCCGACGTGGCAACAGCGATTTATGACGGCGCGGACGCCGTGATGCTGTCGGCGGAAACGGCATCGGGCGAGTATCCTCTTGAAGCCGTGTCGATCATGGACAAGATCGCGGCGGATGTGGAAAAAGACGCGCTTTACCGCAAAATCGTCGATGCTGAACACCCCGATCCCGAAAAAACATCCTCCGACGCCATTACCTCGGCCGCGTCCTGGGTGGCGGTGACGGTGTCGGCGGCGGCGATTGTCAATTACACGACGTCCGGCTCGACCACGCTGCGCACCGCGCGCGAAAGGCCGTCGGTGCCGATTCTGTGCCTGACCGAGAATGAAGCGGTGGCGCGGCGCCTGCAGCTCTCCTACGGCGTTTACCCCGTGCACACCAAGGATGTCGATAACTTCAGCGACATGGTCGCCAAAGCCTGCCGTCTGGCCTTGGAACACGGTATCGCCGCCCAAGGGCAAAAATTAGTCATCACGGCCGGCGTGCCTTTCGGAACGCCGGGGTCGACGAATATTCTGCGCGTGGCGTCGGTGAGTTAGGGCCTTTCATTCTCGCAAAAATTTGGTTAAACTGCCCCTAAAAGAAGGTGACATTCATGAACGACAAAAACGTCGGCTACAGAGCCATCGGCGCCGCTGGCAAGCGGGAGATGGCGGAAGCCGTCAGGCAAAAATCCATGCGCGGCGTCGTGATGACGCCAAGCGGGGTGGAAAGCCAGTTCGTGCCGATGGCCGTTATTTTCGCCTTCTGCGTCATTTTCGCGTTCCTGGTGACGGAGGGTTCTCTGATCAATGCTTCCGGATGGTCCCCGACCGGGCTTTACCGGATTGACAGCTGGCTGACCGGGCGCACGCTTGCCAACATTACCGGCACGGTCACCGGCAGCACGGAGATGGACCTGCTGTTGACGGTTTTTATTCGCGGCATCGTTTTGTTCCTGGTGACGGGCATTTTGCCTCTGGTGGCATTGGTGGGCATGCACGTGATCGGCAAGTCCAAGCTCTCCCCCGTTTCCGCTTTCTGGGGGGCGACTGTCTTGATGGCGCTGGTTTTTTTCCTGTTCGGGCAGGACGTTATCATGGCGCTGCTGAAAGTTATCGAAGACATGCTGCCCGCCAATGGATAAGCCGTTATGGATGTGGGCGGTTTTTTTCGGGGTGATCGGCACCCTGATGGTGCTCGATCTTGGCGTCTTCCAGAAAAAAGATCATGCCATCGGCGTCCGCGAGAGCTTGATTTACAGCGCCATTTATATCTGCATCGGCCTGCTGTTTGGCGGCTGGGTGTGGTTTTCGCTGGACCAGGCGAGCGCCCAGCTTTACTGGACGGGCTTTATCGTCGAAAAAACCCTGTCGCTTGACAATATTTTTGTGATTTCGCTGGTGCTTTCTTACTTTGCCGTGCCCAGCAAATACCAGCACCGCGTGCTTTTCTGGGGGATTTTTGGCGCGATCATCCTGCGCGGTGTGATGATCGGCCTCGGGGCTGAGATCGTTGCCCGGTTCCACTGGGTGCTGTATATCTTTGCGGCATTTCTTGTCTTCACCGGCATCAAAATGCTGTTTGCATCGGACGAAAAAATGGACATCGCGCAAAACCCGATGCTGCGTTTTTTCAAGAAACACATGCGCGCGACCGACACGCTGCATGGCAATAAATTCTACATCAAAGAAGGCGGCCACACGTATTTTACGCCGCTGATGCTGGCGCTGGTCGTGGTTAATTTCGTCGATATCGTCTTTGCGGTGGACAGCGTGCCGGCCATCCTGGCGCTGACGACAGACCCTTATATCGTATACACCAGCAATATTTTCGCGATCCTCGGCCTGCGGGCGCTTTACTTCGCGCTGGATGCGCTGCTGCACAGGTTTGCGTATTTGAAATACGCTCTCTCCGTCGTGCTGATTTTTATCGGCAGCAAGATTTTCATCGTCGATATATTAGATCTTGAGAAATTTCTGCCATCGCTGTCGCTGGGAATCACGCTGGGGATTCTTGCCAGCGGAATCTTTTATTCTCTTTACAAAACGCGCCACCACACGAGACATTAATTTTCAAGAATATGGAATTGTGCGTGGAAAAAAGGCTGCTTTCCTTCGCATTTTTTAATGAGCGCGTTATGTTTTTAAGCCTTTACCGGCGCGGCGTCGTTCTTTACTCTTGGCGCTAACAATTGAAAAACCAAAAACAGGAGAGATTCCCATGACCGAATCACGGAAAGTCGTTATCGCCGGATATGCGCGCTCCCCCTTCACGCCCGCCGGCAAAGGCGAATTGAAAGATGTGCGCGCCGATGATCTTGTCGCGCAGACGGTGCTGGGGCTTGTTTGCAACACGGGCCTTGATCCAAGACTGATTGAAGACCTGAAACTCGGCTGCGCCTTTCCGGAAGCGGAACAGGGGCTGAACATGGCGCGCCATGTCGTTTTTCTGGCTCACCTGCCGGAAACCATTCCGGCGATCACCATCAACCGTTTCTGCGGTTCTTCCATGCAGGCTATTCACGATGCGGCAGGGGCAATCGCCATGGGCATGGCCGACGCCATCATTGCAGCCGGGGTCGAATCCATGAGCCGCGTGCCGATGGGCGGCTTTAACCCGTCGCCGAACCCCGGTCTGTATAAAGAATACCCGGCCTCCTACATGGCGATGGGGGAAACGGCGGAAAACGTCGCCGACCGTTTCAAGGTCAGCCGCGAAGAACAGGAAAAATTCGCCCTTTCGTCGCAATTTAAAACCGCCGCCGCCAAAAAAGATAAAAAATTCCTGAAAGAAATCATTCCGATTTCCAAGGGCAAGGGAAAAATCGTCACCGAAGACGGCTGCCCGCGCAGCGATACGACGCTTGAAGGTCTTGCCAAGCTGAAGCCCGCTTTTAAAGGAACAGGCTCCGTCACGGCGGGCACATCGTCGCCGGTCACGGATGGCGCTTCGGCGGTGCTGGTGTGTTCCGAAGAATTCGCCCGGAAGCACGGATTGCCTATTCTGGCGGAGATCGCGGCCTTCGCCGTTTCGGGCCTCGATCCGGAAATCATGGGCATGGGACCCGTCAGCGCGACGAAAAAAGCGCTGGCAAAAGCCGGGCTGAAAATCGAAGATATGGATGTGATCGAACTCAACGAAGCCTTCGCATCCCAATCCATCGCCTGCATGAAAGAGCTGGGGATGGATCCTGAGAAAGTCAACAAGCACGGCGGGGCTGTCTCGCTCGGCCATCCCTTGGGCGCCAGCGGCGCCCGCATCACCGGCAAAGCCGCCAGCCTGCTCAAGGAAGAAAACGGCGAATATGCGCTGGCCGCCATGTGCATCGGCGGCGGGCAGGGGATTGCGACGATTTTGAAGAAATATGCCGCGCCAAAACTTTAACCGACACTGAACCCTTGTAGAGGAGTCTGAAAACATGGCCATTCAAAAAGCAGCAGTCATCGGCGCCGGCGTCATGGGGGCGGGGATTGCCGCCCAGCTGGCGAATGCCGGATATGAAGTTGAATTGCTGGATCGCGTGCTGCCGGGGGCAGCGAACCGCAACGCTATTTCCGAAGGCGCCGTCGAAAAGCTTTTGAAAACAAGCCCCGCGCCGTTGATGCACAAAAAGAACGCGCGCAAAATCCGCGCCGGCAACATGGAAGACAGCCTCGACCGCCTCAAAGAATGCGATATTATTATCGAGGCTGTTTTTGAAGATCCGAAAGTCAAGTTCGACATCTTCCAAAAAATCGACGCGCACCGCAAACCTGGCGCTATTGTCGCGTCGAACACCTCCACAATCCCCCTTCACGACCTGATTAAAGGTCAGTCGGATGCCTTCAAAAAAGATTTCGTCATCACCCACTTTTTCAATCCGCCGCGCTACATGCCGCTGCTGGAGCTGATCGTTTCCGAACACAACAGCAAGGAAATGATCGCCGACGTCACAAAATTCATGGATGAAAAAATGGGTAAGGGCGTCATCGTCTGCAAGGACACGCCCGGCTTCATCGGCAACCGCATCGGCACGTTCTGGCTGCAATGCGCGATCAACGAAGCCTATAACAAAGACCTGACCGTCGAGGAAGCCGACGCCGTCATGAGCCGCCCGATCGGCGTGCCGAAGACCGGCATTTTCGGGCTGGTCGATGTCGTTGGCGTCGATCTGATTCCGCATATCAGCAAAAGCCTGCTGTCGAAATTGCCGGCGACGGATGCTTATTGCAAAACGAACAAATCTTATCCCGTGATCGAAAAAATGATCGCCGACGGTTATACGGGCCGCAAGGGCAAAGGCGGTTTTTACCGCCGCAATGATAAAAAAGAGGATTTCGCTGTCGATCTGAAGACCGGCGCAACGCGGCCCAAGAAAAAAGTGAAAATGCAGGCCGTTGAAAATTCAAAAAAGAAGGGCATGCGCGGGCTGGTTGAAACCAAGGACAAGGGCGGCGACTACGCCTGGTCGGTTTTGAAACAGACTTTAAGCTATGCAGCCGAACATGTGCATGACATCACCGGCGACATCACCGGCGTGGACGACGCCATGAAGCTCGGTTATGGCTGGAAGCACGGGCCGTTTGAGCTGATCGACAAGCTGGGCGTTGATTATCTCATCAAGCGCCTGAAGGCCGACGGCGACAGCGTGCCGGGCTTCCTGCAAAAAGCCGCCGGCAAAACGTTTTACCGCGTCGAGCACGGCAAAAGACAATTTCTCAACAAGGACGGGGCTTATGAAGACGTGAAACGCCCCGATGGCGTGCTGCTGCTCTCCGACGTCAAGCTGGCGTCGAAGCCTGTCGCGCATAACAAATCGGCCAGCCTCTGGGATATCGGCGACGGCGTGCTGTGCCTCGAATTCCATACCGACGGCAACGCGCTGGATAAAAAGATCATGAAAATGATCAACCACGCCTGTGATGTGATCGGCGACGGCAAAGGAAGATACAAGGCGCTTGTCATCCACAATGAAAACGAGATTTTCTCCGGCGGCGCCAACCTGAAGGAAGCGGTGATTGCCGTGAAGCTCAAGCAATACTGGGTTGTTGAGCGCCTGGTGAAAGCTGGCCAGGACACTTTCAAGCGCCTGAAATACGCCCCTTTCCCTGTCGTTTCCGCGCCCGCGGGCGTGGCGCTGGGCGGCGGGTGCGAAGTGTTGCTGCACAGCGGACACGTTCAGGCCCATGCCGAAACCTATCCGGGGCTGGTTGAAGTCGGCGTCGGGTTGCTCCCCGCCTGGGGCGGCTCGACCGAACTTCTGACCCGTGCCAGGCAGAGCAAGAAAATGCCGGGCGGACCGATGCCCGCCGTGGCGGCCGTCTTTGAAACCATTTCAACGGCCAAAATCGCCACCTCCGCCTTTGAAGCCAGAGATCTTTTGTATCTGCGCGAGACGGACGGCGTGACGATGAACAAATCGCGCCTGCTGGCCGACGCCAAGACCAAGGCGCTCGACATGGCGAAAGACTACACGCCTGAAAAACCGTTTGACCTTGAACTGCCCGGCCCCGCCGGGCTTGCGGCGCTGAATTTGGCGGTGGATGGTTTCTACCTTAAAGGGGCGGCGACGTCTTACGATGTCGTTGTTTCCGACCGTGTCGCCCGGGTCTTGAGCGGCGGGGAAGCCGCCGGCCCCGGTGTCAAGGTCAGCCAGGACTACCTCCGTCAGCTGGAGCGGGAACACTTTATGGCCCTGATGCGCGACAGCCGCACGCTCGACCGCATCATGTATTTCTTCAACAACAAGAAGCCGCTGCGCGAAAAACCGGTTGCGGGCCTAAAACCGGCCGTTCTGCGCGCCGAAGCCGATCGTCCGGGCATGCTGTACCGGTTTAAAAAATCGGTCGGCAAGGCATTTTGCAGCGCCTCCGCCAACGATAACAAGGGGTTAACCAAGGACAACAAGCCCAGGGTCAATTGGCCGAAACTCTAAAGGCTTGACTCGGCCGGCGAAGTGTTTTAAAAATTCCCCGGAATGCGGGCGTAGCTCAGTGGTAGAGTGCAACCTTGCCAAGGTTGATGTCGAGAGTTCGAATCTCTTCGCCCGCTCCAATTTCTCTCAGTATTCATTAGATATTTCAAGATGGATAGCCGATGCAGCGTTAGGGCTGCTCGGACGTTACGGGGATTTTATCTCGTTACCAGTGTAAATACGGTGGGATATTCTGCACCTGTTTACCTTCGCATTTCTTCCTTTAGTCCAAAAGGAGAAAGCAATGACCACCAATAAATCTGGCCGTCCGAAGAAATACGCTGAGTACGATCAGCTTATTGCTGACATGCCACATGGCAAGAAGCGTCCTAAATTCAGTCGCCCGAAGTATATCAGAGGCATCGGTATCTATAACGGTGCAAAGGGGATGACTGCCTATATCAAGATCAGGATGACCAGAGGAGGTAGCTACAGGGGCAAGCTGTATGCTGTGGGCGAATCTCTTGAAATCAAGATGGGGCATATGCCACTGTGCGTGTCGAAGATGAAGCAGCACTGGCAAAACTGGAAAGAAAGATTGATGCCTATAGCACACAGAATACTACGCCAACTGAAAATAACCCGCAGGGTAATCCCAAGAATAGACCTCTTGTAGAAAGCATTTCAAATATAGGACTTGCCCATCTTCGTGCCTTCTGGACGGATAAGGATGATATTTTTCCACAGGACGCAAATCAGAAAATATGGTGGGAAGTATGGCTATTAGATGAAGGCAATGCAGTTATTAAATTGCGGGGCGTTTCCCAGTTCCTGAATCTGACGACAAGTGACAAGGAGCTGCGGTTCGTAGAGAGCGAGTGATTGTCCTCGTCGAAGCCTCCGCGACAGAGCTGGAAAGAGTTCTTGAGCGATGCCACGAAGTCGCGGAAGTTAGAAGAGCTATAGAGATTGCACCTTTCTTCAGTTTGCAATCAAACGTCATTCTCGGACAGACTCAACAGCTTGCCGCAAATCTTACACTCGCCAACCAGAATAATGTGTTTGTTACTATTTTGGATACTGGGGTCAATCGCGGTCATGCGCTGCTTTCGCCATTCATTGGAACCGCAGACCTTCTTACGTGCAATCCAGTCTGGAACACCAACGACCATCACGGTCACGGCACGGAAATGGCTGGTGTTTCCTTGTATGGCGACCTAACGTCCTTACTCTCATCTCCACAACCTGTGACTATTCGACACGCCGTGGAGTCTGTTAAAATCCTGCCTCCGCAAGGGCAAACTCCTACACCGCCAGACCTGTATGGCGCGGTAACAATTCAAGCGGCTATGATTGCCCACAACCATGAGAACACTAGGCGGCGTCTATTCTGTATGCCCGTGACAGACCACCTCACCATTGACCGTGGCAAGCCTTCATCGTGGTCTGCTGCGGTGGATGAAATTTGTTACGGCAAGCACACAGGGAAACGGCAACTGTTTTTCATTCCGGCTGGTAACAAACAACAGCCGGGACGAAATTACATCAACGACAATCTTACTGAAAGTATTCATGACCCTGGCCAGGCATGGAATGCGCTTACTGTTGGGGCTTATACTGAGAAGCAGACGATCACAAATCCAGCATTTGTTGGTTGGCAGCCAATCGCTCAAACAGGAGCATTATGCCCCTCTTCGACAACTTCAAACGCGTGGATACACTCATGGCCTATTAAGCCTGAGATTGTTTTTGAAGGTGGTAATATGGCGGGTACAGTAGGTTCAGACCCAGACTTTGATTCCGGCTTGAGCTTAGTAACAACGGGACACCAGACAACTCGCCCACTCACAGAAACAGGAGAAACTAGTGCAGCGGTAGCACAGGCTGGGCGTTTCGCAGCTACTTTGCAATCAGTTA
>CAYGGT010000052.1:0-12103 GCA_964349475.1 uncultured Rhodospirillaceae bacterium | reverse complement strand
GTGCTGCCGCAGGCAAGAAAGTCGGGATCGACGCTTCCCTGCTGGGCGACAAGAGCAGCAACGCCTTGTATGCGGCTCATGTGGCCGAGGCCATTCTTTCGAATTCCTATGAGTTCAAAAAATATAAAACCGGCAAAGCCGGCAAAAGCAAGAATCCGGCAGCCGTGGAGATTTTAACAGCGGCACCGGCAACGCAGGCGCGGGACGCGTTTTCGTCTCTGCGCACGGTGACGGACAGCGTTTCGTGGGCGAGCGATCTTGTCAACGAACCGGGCAATGTTCTGAACCCCGCAACTTATGCGGAAAAAATCCGCGACGAACTGGCCCCGCTGGGCATCAAAGTGCGCGTGATCGAGTTTGAAGAGATGAAAAAGCTGGGCATGGGCGCCGCCGCCGCGGTGGGGCAGGGCAGCGCCACGCCGCCTTGCATGGTGGTCATGGAATATGACGGCAGCGCAGGCGAGCAAAAACGCCCGCTGGCGCTGGTGGGCAAGGGGATCACCTTTGATTCCGGCGGCATCTCGATCAAGCCGGGGGCGGGCATGGACGATATGACCATGGATATGGGCGGTTCCGCCGCCATGGTGGGCACGATGCGGGCTCTCGCCAGCCGTGGCGCAAAAGCAAACGTCGTGGCGATTGTGGCTCTGGCCGAAAACATGCCGTCAGGCACGGCGTATCGCCCGGGCGATATCGTGACGTCGCTTTCCGGCAAGACTATCCACATCGGCAATACGGACGCCGAAGGCAGGCTTGTGTTGTGCGATGCTATGACCTTTATCCAGCGCACCTACAATCCGCACACGATGATCGACGCCGCCACGCTGACCGGAGCCGCCGTCGTGGCGCTGGGCACGGAATTCTCCGCGCTTTACACCAACGATGAATCCTTAAGCAAAAAATTCAACAAGGCGAGTAAGTCCTCGGGCGAGAAAGTCTGGCGGATGCCGCTTTTGGAAACGGAAGCTTTCGCGAGAACGATGCGCAGCACGCCGTTCGCCGATCTCACCAACATCGGCGGGCGGGCGGGCTCCTGCACCGCCGCCGCTTTCCTGCGCGAGTTCGTGGAAAAGGACGCTGACGGCAACGACAAGTGCAAGTGGGCCCATATCGATATGGCGGGCCCCGGCATTCCCCCCGGTCAGGACAAGAAGGGCTGGGGCGTGCTTTTGCTCAACCAGCTGATCAGCGACGCTTACGAGGTGGAGGCAAAACAGCCTGCACCCAAGGCCTCTCCTAAGGCCAAAGTCCACCTGAAACGGAAGCCTTAAGTGGTTGTGCACGCCGTCAAAGGCCGCATCAACGTCGGCCAGACCATCGCGGGGAACCCGATCGATATCGTGACCTACACGCTCGCTTCTCCTGCGAAGGGGAAGAAGGTGCATATCCAGAGCGGCATCCACGGCGGGGAGATTACTTACTGGCTGCAGCATCGGCTGTTCAAATTCCTCAAAGAGCACTTGAAGGCGGGCGAAGTCGTTCTTGTGCCCTGCGCCAATCCGGCGGCGTGGGAGCAGCGGGCTTATTTCTACACTTTCGGCAGGCTCCGTATGCAAAGCATGTTGCTCAGAATGACAATGGAGGGGCTTTTTAGAGATGGCCTATAGATGACCTTAGGCTTTAACGGCAACGAAGCGCATGACGGGGGCCCAGGTGAAGAAGGAGCGCTTGATCTTCAGGCCGTGGCGTTTCAGCAGGGCTTCCATGCCTGTTTTCGAGATATAGAGGAAATTGACCGGCGGGTCGCAAAAGCGCCAGCGCTCGAACTTCCACGGCAGCAGGAAGTGGTTGCCGTCGGGCTCCTCGATATACATCATCCCGCCCGGCGCTATGATCTTGGCCAGCGCCGCCATATAGGCGTCGGGGTCGGGGTTTTCGCAAAAACCGGCCAGTGATACGACGATATCGGCCTGTCCGCCGCCTGCGGCATAGCTCTGTGCGCTGGTATGTTCGAACAGGGAGGGATCGTATTTTTCTTTGGCGAATCTGATGAAGAAATCGCGGGAGTCGATGCCCTTGGCTTTCAGCAGAAGTTCTTTTGCCGCCATCACGGCGTAGCCGTTGCGGCAGCAGGCATCAAGGAATCTCTTGCCGGAAAAGCCGTGCGTCGCCCGCATCAGGCGTTTTTTCAAAGCGGCGATCTCTCCCGCAGGATTGGGCAGGTGGACGATCTGCGGCTGGATTTCTCCGAAGTATTTTTCAAGGTCCTGCGCCGTGGGCAGCGGGTCCGTCATGACCGAGCCGCAGGATTTACAGGCGACGAGTTTATAGCCGTTCTTTTCCCCCAGCGTGTAGGGGGAAAAAATCTTGTTGCAGATACGGCATTTGTCCAGATCGCCCATGGCGGTCATCCTAGCACAAAAAACAGCCTGACCGGAAGACGGCTGTTGCTATATGGCATCCTCGGCGGGCTCTTTTTCCTGATTTTCCCGCCCTTTTTCGATGTTCTTCCAGAGCTCCAGCAGGATGCCGTCGACGCCGGCACGGCTGACGGCGGAGATAAGATGCACCTTCTTGCGGATGGCTTTCGAGAGCTTTTTTTGCAGCTCTTCGGCCGTTTCCTTGTCCAGCGCGTCGGTTTTGTTGAGGGCGATAATCTCTGGTTTTCTGGCAAGCCCCTGACCGTAGGCTTTTAGCTCGCCGCGAATGGTTTTGTAATCCTTGACGATGTCTTCCTGCGTGGCGTCGATGAGGTGGAGCAGCACCATCGTCCGTTCCACGTGGCCGAGGAACCTTGTGCCAAGCCCGTGGCCTTCGTGCGCGCCCTCGATCAGCCCCGGAATATCGGCCAGCACGAATTCATGGTCGCGGGTTTTCACCACGCCGAGATTGGGGGCGAGGGTGGTAAAGGGATAATCGGCGATTTTCGGCTTGGCGGCGGTGACGACCGATAGGAACGTCGATTTTCCCGCGTTGGGCAGGCCGATGATGCCGGCGTCGGCGATGAGTTTCAGGCGCAGCCAGACCGCGCGCTCTTCCCCCGGCCAGCCGGGCGAGGCGTTGCGCGGTGCGCGGTTGGTGGAGGATTTGTAATGCGCGTTGCCAAAGCCGCCGTCGCCGCCTTTGAGGAAAAGTATTCTCTGCCCCGGCGTCACCATGTCGGCCAGTACGGTTTCTTTATCTTCGTCGAGGATGACCGTGCCCACGGGCACTTTTACAATCAAATCTTTGCCGTCTTTGCCCGAGCGGTCTTCACCCCGCCCGTGGTCGCCCACTTGGGCGCGGAAGTGCTGGGTGTAGCGGAAGTCGATGAGGGTATTGAGGTTGTCGACGCACTCCAGCCAGACATGGCCGCCACGCCCGCCGTTGCCGCCATCGGGGCCGCCCATGTCGATAAACTTCTCGCGCCTAAAGCTGACGCAGCCTGCGCCGCCCTTGCCGCTTTCGAGATAGATTTTTGCTTCATCAAGGAATTTCATCCCCTCGCTTACCACGCGGGCAATGCTTATGCAATCATTCTTATTTAAATTATTGATATTTAACGATATTTTATTGGACATATTTTAAAGACATTGGTGCCCGCGCCCGCTTGTTATATTATACATAATATTTATTTTTTTGAGCTTAGGGAGGAAAATCCATGGCGATGTTTGCCTTCACAAAGAACCAGAAACTGCTGCAAGTCGCCACAGGGGGCTATGTCTGGGATGTGGAAGAGCTTCTCGGCTCAAAAACATTCGCAGCGGGAAAGCTGGATAAGGCCGCTCTGGCCAAAATCATCACGAAGGCAAAACGAAGACAAAATATACCGGCGACTGCTTCTTGGGAGTCCTGCATTTGTTCACAGCGCGGGGCGTTGACCTGCTGGCCGGGGACTCCGTCAAGACCGCTCTGCTCTCCTTTGGTGCCCAGCCCGAAGCCGCAAAGCTGAAAGATATCCTCAACAAGAAATGCCACCATGCAGAACGCATTGGCAGGAGCGAAGAAGTGAAAAAATTCCGCGATCTTGGCGCGGATGCTGTGGTCAATGAAGAACAGGCGCATCTTGCCACCGTGCTGAAACTGAAACGGTGATACGCGTGGCGGACAAACGGCAAAAAGGGCCGGATAACCGCGTTTTATGAATTGACAGAAGCAGGCTGTTGGCCGATAAATACTACCATGTGCGCCCGTAGCTCAACTGGATAGAGTGTTGGCCTCCGAAGCCAGAGGTTGTGGGTTCGACTCCCGCCGGGCGCACCACCTCTCTCATAAGAGGTTGATAACCAAGAACTTCCTGATTTCAAAAGCTCTTTTGCTTCAACTGTGTACACAAACGTGGTACACAACGGAGCATGAAAGAGATGCCAAAAATCCCCGGCCTGCAACGCAGACGGCAGACATGGTTCGTTCGCATCCGCATGCCGGAAGACTTGGTTACAATCTATCAAAAAGGCGAAATTATTCGCAGCCTGGGCACCCGCGACTACGATGCCGCCCGCAAGCGCATCCATATCGAACGAGCCAAAATCAACTCAGAATTTGAAGAAAGGCGCCACCAGATGAAGGCAGCGGCGAACGATGCTGATATCATTGATCGTCGTTGGCATCGCTAAATCCAGAAACAAAATCGAACGTGCCTTCAACAGGCTCAAGGACTTCCGCAGAATCTTCATGCGATATGACAGACTGGCGCGGAACTTCCTTGCTTCCATCTGTTTGGTCGCCGCGTTGGCATGGTGGATTTAATGAGTCTGAGCCCTAGCGGTTTGGAGAATACAAGTCCGCCACGCTTCATACCCCCCGCTTAAGCTACGAACATTACCAAACCCTGCGTTCAGGAGAATTTCGGCCGCCTTTTTGCTCCGCATTCCTTTTTGACAATAAAGAATGCAGGTTTTTCCGCCTTCCGGGGGGGTAAAGGCCTTCGGATTTATTTGCAGCACACTGAGGGGCAGATGTCTGGCGCCTTTAATATGGCCGGTTTCCCATTCGGGCAGCTCGCGCACATCGATCAGGAGGGCTCCAGTCAAGACGTCCGTATCGTTGCAATCGACTTCTTCCGCCATTGCCGCGGAACAGACAGGAGAATAGTTTTGCAACGTGATTTCCGACACGGCTTTCGAGCAAGCGGGGCAATTTTTTTGTTTGAGGATATTCAAGGTATGCGTTTCCATTGTACGCGCATCTATCATCCAAAGCTTGCCGATAAGGGGGCGCAAAGAATCATGCCCCACAACAAGCTTGATGACTTCCATCGCCTGAACGGTGCCGACGATTCCAGCCAGGGCTCCCATGACGCCGGCCTCAGCACAGTTGAAGATTGTGCCCTGCGGCGGCTGCGGATGGAGACAGCGATAACAGGAGCCGCGCAATGCATCAAAGACGGACGCCTGTCCTTCAAAGCCCTGAATTGCGCCATAAACAACCGGTTTTCCTGTTTTAACAGCCGCGTCATTGATAAGAAATTTTGCAGAAAAGTTGTCCGTACCATCCACAATGACGTCATAGGCTGAAAACAAGCCAAGTGCGTTTATTTCAGTCAATTCTTCAAGGTAAGCATTAATCACTATATCGGGATTGAGGCGCAGAAGCCGCGTTTGAGCTGCAGCCGCTTTGAGTTTACCTTGATCTTCGGTCGTGTATAACACTTGGCGCTGCAGGTTGGATATATCCACTCTATCATGATCAATGATACCGAGTGTTCCGATGCCAGCTCCCGCTAAATACAGCAATACAGGACAGCCAAGCCCCCCGGCGCCGACAACCAGCACGCGGGCCGCAGATATCCTTTTCTGACCGGCGGCTCTGATTTCCGGCAAAATCTCCTGTCTTTTATAGCGCGCCATTTTATCCATGATCAGTCGTGACTTGTTTTGGCGTAGGTTTTTAAATCCACCTGCAGGGAAAGAGAAGCGCCTCCGATTTCACTGACAATCCCGTTCTTCTTTCGACCCAGCCGATCCAGTTCCTCCAGAGACCCCATGGAGACCCTCAAGCCGATACGGCCTTCTTCATAGATAAAATCCAGCCCCTCTCCGGAAGGGTCAACCGTTAATAAAACTGGCTTGCCTGCTAAAGTCAGCGCCTCTTCTATCTTTTTCCCTGCGAGCAATTGCGCAAGCTCTTCACAGGAAATTCTGAAGCGGATATCGCCCTCTCCGAAACGAATGTTCATTCTCCCACAGCTCCCTTCTTATGCAGGAGAAGCTGTTGTAAAAATCCTGCCGTCAATAACGGCATGTCAACCGGCACGAACAGGACGCCTTGATATGCACGCATTTCTTGCAGCACATGGCGCAGGGCAGCTGCGGGGCCTTGATAGGGTGTGCTGTCGGGTCTGCACTTATAGCCGCTGCGTTGCCCGCTGATAAAAACATCATCGCAGCCCGCTTCACAGAGCAAGCCTGTCATATGATCAATCAGCGGCCGTCCATGAAAAAGCAATGCCGCCTTGTCCTGCCCCATGCGGGAAGACTTCCTGCCAGCGAGAACGACGCCGGCTATTTTCTGTTTTGCAGAGGGGTTCCCGCCAGCCATGCGTCGTTTCCTTCCAGGTAATGCTCGTTCTTCCAGATGGGCGCGCGCTCTTTCAAGCGGTCAATCATAAACTCGCACACTTCGAAAGATTTTTTCCGGTGCGGCGTGCCGACGGCAATCATCACGCTGGCCTCGCCAACTTCCAGACGCCCTTGCGCATGTGCGACATATACACGCGCCTTGCCTTCCGCCATTTTTATCGCTTCTTCGCACAACTCTTTCAGCGCCTTGTGTGCCAGCGTCTCATGCACGTCATAGGTGACGGCTTCGGCCGCCCGGCCTTCATTGTTATTGCGCACAACGCCGACAAAACTGGTGATGGCGCCAAAGGCCGGGTCAGCAACGAACATCTGCGCCTCCATCAGATCCATCGGATTATCTGCGATAACGACACGAAATGGCAATGATTTCATTTTAACCTCCGCAAACAGGGGGGAGGATGGAAACAACGTCATCCGGCTGCACCTTATAATCCGCCGCGACAATCGTGTCGTTGCAGGCGATGGCGGAGTCGCGGATAAGCTGACCGTCTATTTTACCGGACAAATATTCCGCCAGCATGTTTTTCAGCTCTTCAACGCTGCTGCCTACAGGCAGGGGCAGTGTTTCATGATCGCCATACTTCCTGAAAGCGCCGTAGAATTTTATTTTTACGATAGACCGTGTCATCTTTTGTGCCCTTGTTTTTCGATCATCATCAACGCTTTTGGTAAACATGGTTCCAGTACCTGCCAGCACTCTTCAACAGCCTTTGGGCTTCCCGGCAAGGTGATCACGAGGCTCCCGTTCATGAGGCCTCCGCCCATGCGTGACAGCCATGCGGTGTTCGTGAAGACGGCGCTCTCCCGACGCAGCAGCTCGCCAAGCCCCTCCAGCGGGCAATCCAGCAGCCTCTCAAGAACAGCGGGCGTCACATCACGCGGCCCCGGTCCCGTACCGCCGGACGTCAGCACCAGATGCGGTTTCTGCGTATCAACAATATGGCGCAGGGCCTTCTCAATCCCCGCTGCCTCATCCGGAACAATCTGATAAGCGATAACGTTCGCGCCTAATGCGGCAAGTTTGTCCTTCAGCACACGGCCCGATTTGTCCTCGTAAACACCGGCAGAGGCGCGGTCGCTCATTACCAGCACGGCGCAGGAGACATCCTTCCACGCATTGGGCGTTACGAACTGTTCTTCCAGCCATTTGGGAACCCCGGCCGGATGAACCCACAATCCGCTTTTGCCCCCTTCCTTGACCAATAGCCGTGTGTCGCCAAAACTCAGCGCCGGATCAACCGGTTTGGTCAGGTCCCACAAGGACAACAACGCGGATTGCACCCCTGTCAGCGCCTCCATCTCTACGCCTGTGCGAGCGTCGGCGACGACGTAGCAATAGGCCGTGACGCTATTGTTTTTTTTATCAAGCGAGAAATGGATGCCCACATGGTCCAGCGGCAAAGGGTGGCACATTGGCAGAATTTCAGCCGTTCTTTTCGCGCCCATGATGCCCGCGACCTCAGCCATCGCTAGAGCATCGCCCTTGGGCAGGGTTTTGTGTTTGATGGCCTGAAAAGCCTCGGCATTCATAAAAATAGCGCCCGAAGCAACCGCACGGCGGTGTGTGATACGTTTGCCGCTCACATCAGCCATTTTGAATGATGATGACTGGTCTTCGGAAAAGCTCACCACCTTAAGCGGTTTTGTCATGTTTATCCTCCTATTGATGCAAGGTGCGGTGTGGCGCCGGTTAATCCGTCATGCAAAAAATGTGTTTCTTTCTTGATCTTCAGCAAATTCATCACTGTTTCTTGCAACTTTTCCGTTTGGCTGTCGTGCTGCAACAAAGGACGCAGATTATATCCACCCTCGCCGAACAGGCAAAGCTGCAACTGCCCGCGCGCGGAAATCCGCAGTCGGTTGCAGGTTTTGCAAAAGTCTTTTGAATAAGGCGCGATCAGGCCGATGGTGCCGCGATAGCCGGGTTTTTCGTACACATCCGCAGGTCCCGCGCCTTCGTCACGGGACTTTAAATTCCAGCCGCGCTCCAGCAGTTTTTCCCTGACGACATTCCCCGCCAGATGGTGCGCCTTGAAATAGTCGGCGTTATTGCCTGTCCGCATCAGCTCGATAAACCGCAGGCTGACCGGATTTATTTCGGCGAAGGAGATGAAATCATCCAGCTCGTTGTCATTCATGCCCCTGAGCAAGACGGTGTTCATTTTGAGGCTTTCAAATCCTGCTTCGGTGCATGTCCGTATCCCCTCCAGAATTTCGCCGAGGCGATCATGTCCCGTTATTTCCTTGAACATGGCGGGGCGCAGGGAGTCGATGCTGATGTTGATGGCGCGCACGCCGGCCTGATAATAATCCATGGCGCGCTCGGGCAGCTTGTATCCGTTCGTGGTCATGGCGAGGTGTCGAATGCCTGGCACCGCCGCAACCGTGTGGGCAATCTCGATAAAATCAGGACGCACCGTCGGCTCTCCGCCCGTCAGGCGGATCTTCCATGTGCCCATGCCGGCAAAAGCCGTCACCAGCCGCCGGATCTCATCGACGTTCATGAAGATTTCCGCGCCGGATTTTTTATATCCGTCGGGCAGGCAATAGGAGCATCTGAAATTGCAGACGTCCGTCACGGAGAGTCGCAAATAAGGGAACCGCCGGCCGAACCGGTCTTCCAGATTTTTCATCGTCGCTCCTTTCCAAACTCGGGAGGCTGCGGCGTTTCCACCGCAACCCCGGCTGCGCAACCATATCCTTTGGGACTTAGGTCATCGCCGCTCGGAGTATCCAGCGCCCATTATGAAGTATCGTCGTCAGGGGGGGTTGATCCAGATCAAGCCCCGCCTGAAAACATCGCCAGCGGGAAGACCTCAATAATGTCATTAATATCAACAACTTGCCTGTCTTCCGGAATAACCGCCCAGCCGTTCATGGCCAGAAAAGGGGCGGTTTTATAGGATTCCTGCCCATCCAGCAGCGTTACTTCCAAAACCCCCTCTGGCGAGACACTGATATTTGCTTTCAAAAACAGCCTGAGGCCGGGTTTACGGGACAAGGGCGTTTTGGCCCGCGCGGAAACGGATTGTTCCAGTGGCTGATGCATGAGTGCCGAAAGAAACGGCTGGACAAAAAATCTCAACCCTACCGCGGTCGATACGGGGTTTCCCGGCAACCCAAAATAAAGCGCACCGTTCGGCAGCCTCGCAAATAAAATTGGCTTGCCGGGCTTGATCGCAACTTTGTGAAACAAGATAGTGGCGCCCATTTCTTCGAGGCTGCTGCGGATGAAATCGTGGCTTCCGGCGGAGACGGCGCCACTGGAGAGGATCAAGCAAATATCTTCATTCATCAGTTTTCTGATCGTGGACTGAAACTGCGCCGGGTCATCGGCGATTATTTCTTGCGGAAAATCTTCGGCGCCAGCTTCAGCCAGAAAAGCCTGCGCATAAGGCAGGTTGCTGTTGTAAATCTGACCCTCTTCGAGCTTCCGTCCAAAGCCGACGATTTCACGCCCGGTGGGAATAAACGCTACTTTGGGTTTTGAATATACCTTCACTTTACCTATGCCCAAAGATGCCAGCGGCAAAACATGCTGCGTCCCCAGCAGGTCTCCTGCTTTAATAACCGTCTCCCCCATGGTGAAATCAGAGCCCGCCTTTCGAATATGGTCGCCCGCACGGGCTGCGGACAAAAAAGAAACTACGTTTCCGTCCCGCTTTGCCTGTTCAACGGGAATGATGCTGTCCACCCCATGCGGGACAGAAGCCCCCGTCATGATTTCACAACACTCGCCAGAAAGGATTTTTACGCCACCGACCACGTCACCGGCGACAACATGGGCTTTTATTTTCAATTCTTTTGCGGCGTCGACCGCTTGTAAGGCAAACCCGTCCATCGCCGCGTTATCAAAAGGCGGAACGCTCAGCGGGGATGTAATATCGTCCGCGCAAACGCGCCCTTTGAGAGAGGGCAGATCTACGATCTCTGTTACCGGCCGAATGCCAGATGCTTCGCGACGGATAATGCCCAAAGCCTCTGCGTAACCAATCATTGTCTTATCCCCATCCATCTGGTGCGTCGCATAATTTCAAATGCGACGCCGATCAACAAGCCGTATAACATGTTCTGCGTGAGCAGCACCATAGCGCCCATCGCCAGAATGATCAGGCGCAACTCCGGCACGGCCCAGCTTTTATCGGCCAGCCGCATGTGATGCCAGCCGGTGATGCTGACCAGCGCTGCCATCAGCAAGACGGGGTAATGCGGGATCAGATCAATTCCAAAAGCGGCAGATGCGGCGGCCAGAACAACCAGAAAAAACCCGATATAAAGGTTCATGGAGTAATCTTTGGCGCCCGCCTTGACATGCGCTGTCAGGCCGCCGCTGCCGTGGCAAAATGGCAACCCGCCGATAAAGGCTGTCAGGACATTCCCCAAACCTATCGACAGCAGCAGGTTTTTTAGCGTTACACGCGAAGCCGCCGCTCCGAAATAACGATGAGCTGTATCGTAGGTGCCGACAACGGAATTGGTAAGTGTCAGCGCAAGCTGCGGCAGAAGCAGAGCCAGGATGATGTCGGCATGCAGGCCGGTTTTCGGCAGAGTCTCCACGGTGATGTGTCCACTGCTCCAGACTCCGGCGACGATGCCAAGCATGGCGACAATCCCCAAAACCGGTATTGTCATGCGTGACTGTATAAAAATAGCGGCAGGCACGAATAGTCCCATGGCAACCAGAGAAGTCACGGAACCTTCGCCCCAGGTCCATTCAACGCCTTTTAACAGCAATAGCACGCCAAGGGAAAATTGAATGCCGTGGACAATGTGCCGCGGAATATATTTTTCAAACCTGTCCACGGGCAACGCTGCCAGCGCCAGACAAAACAGCCCGATCCCTATTCCAGCGACACGGACGTCTGTCGCCGACGCGCTCAGCGCCAGCGCCCCCACAACGATCGATTTCAGTGGCTGGACTGGCATGGGAACTTTAAAAAAGAATCCGGCAAAAATATAAGCAAGGCCAGCGCTTGCCATGAGTACCGCCCCGTTCATTCCTGTATGGAGCGCAAGCCCCGCCAGCAGCGGGAACAAAATAGCGCCGTCGGCAAAAGCTCCTGATATATTGCCCATATTTTTGATAAACCGCTGTTTCATGAGTTAAAACCTATAACAACGGCCCCAAAACGACTTGACCTTAATCAAGGCAACAAATGCGGCGCGCTTGATCTATGTTAATCTCGCCCCCCTTCCGTGCCGTAGTCTTATGCCAACGGTCGTAAAATCTGACTCAACGTGGATTCCCAAGATGGCGTAGATATGATGCTCTTGTGCACAGGCACAGGAGGGTGCATATGGCCAAGGCAGGCGTTGCGATTACCAGAACGGCGGTTCAGCCGTCATGTCGCGAAAGATGCCCATGCCGTTCTCCTGATCGATGGTGCGGGCTGGCATATCTCCGGCGACCCTGTCGTGCCGGACAACGTCTCGCTTCTGCGTCTGCCCTCCTTTCCCCGGCGGGAGGAATCAAATTCATCGCCGACAGAGACTGGCTTTATACAGGTCAGAAATTATGACCGTTGGTATTATCTCCTCCTCCCTCAATCGGGAGAAGGGATAGGGGCGGGGATTTCTACTGTCCCTGCGCGACGGTGTAGGCG
>CAYGGT010000051.1:2639-12761 GCA_964349475.1 uncultured Rhodospirillaceae bacterium | reverse complement strand
TTATAGAGGATTTTGTAAGTGATGTTGATATTGGCGGCAATCGCGGCGCGTATCGCCAGCAGCCCGGAATGGAAATAGGTGCCGTCGCCGAGGTTGGCGAACACGTGTTTTTCGGAGGTGAAGGGGGCTTGTCCGATCCACGGCACGCCTTCGCCACCCATTTGCGTGAACATGACGGTTTTTCTGTCCATCCACATCGCCATGTAGTGGCAACCGATGCCTGCAAGCGCGCGGCTTCCTTCCGGCACGACGGTGGAGGTGTTGTGCGGGCAGCCGGAGCAATAGTAAGGCATGCGCACGACGGGGGAGGGCTTGCCTTTCAGGTCGAAATTTTTGTGAATGACGGCCATGCGTTCTTCGAAAGATTGCGTATCCGTCAGGGGTTTTAATCTTTTGATCAGGACATCGGCGATCTGCGCGGGGGAGAGTTCATAGGTTTCCGGCAACAGCGGCGCCCCTTGTTCGTCGGTTTTGCCGATAACGCGGGGACGTCTGGCGGCGTCAAAGTTGAACAGGATCCGTTTGATCTGATCTTCAATCAGTCCGCGTTTTTCCTCGACGACGAGAATTTCTTCAACCTGCCCGGCAAGCATGCGGATGCCGTGGTTTTCAAGCGGCCAGACAAGCGCGACTTTATAAACAACAATGCCCAGCTCTTCAGCGCGCTGGCGCGTGATGCCCAGATCTTCCAGCGCCTGCATCGTGTCCATGAAACCCTTGCCCGTGGCGACGATGGCAAGCCGTTTCCGCGCCGGGTTGATGATGTATTTATCCAGGCCGTTGGCGCGGGCATAGGCTTGGGCGGCCGGCAGCTTGAAATTGATGAGACGGTCTTCCTGCGCGACAGGCGGATCGTACCAGCGAATATTCAGGCCATCTTTCGGCATATTGAAATCGGTCGGCAGCTTGAATTGCAGGGATGACGGATCGGTAAAAACGGAAGCTGAGCTATCCGCAAAGTCGCTGATGATTTTAAATCCCGTCCAGCAGCCGGAATAGCGCGACATGGCGATGCCGTGCAGCCCCAGTTCCAGCGCGTCCTCGATCCCGGCCGGATGCAGCATGGGAATCATGCAATGAACAAAGGCCTGTTCGGATTGGTGTGGAAAAGTTGATGATTTGCAGGCATGGTCGTCGCCGGCCAGGGCCAGCACGCCGCCATGCTTCGACGTTCCCGCCGCATTGGCATGTTTGAGGACGTCAGCCGAGCGATCCACGCCAGGCCCTTTGCCGTACCACATGCCGACAATGCCGTCATACTGCGCGCCGGGGCCAAGGTTCAGCTGCTGGCTGCCCCAGACGGCGGTGGCGCCAAGGTCTTCATTCACGCCGGGTACAAATTTGATGTCATGCGCATCCAGATATTTTTTGGCAGCGCTCAGCGCCATATCGAAGCCGCCGAGCGGTGAGCCGCGATAGCCGGAAATGAAGGTGGCGGTCTTGAGATTGGAGGCGGCATCCAGCTGCCGCTGCATCATAGGGATTCGCACAAGCGCCTGCAGGCCGTTCAGGTAGATACGACCTGATTTTTCGGTGTATTTATCGTCCAGCGTTACTTCACGGAGCATGCCTGAATCCTTTTGCCACAATGTCAGTAAGATAGGCTCCGGGGGCAGGTATGGCAACTTGAATAGGTGGATATTATTTACATAATAAATTAACTGAACTATAGCGGGCTGATTTAAAAATATTCCGGCTTGTGGTAAACGAGACCAATGGAAAATGAAGTTGAAGCAACATTCCTCTCCGTGAACAAAGCCGCTACTCGATCCAGGCTCAGAAGCGCTGGCTTCGTCCTAGAAACGCCTGAATATTTGATGCGTAGAAAAACGTTTGATTTTTCACTTGTTGCGCCAGGCTGCAACAAGTGGGGACGCGTCCGGCAAGAGTCGGATAGCGTGACAATGACCATCAAAGAAATTCGTGGGGCTGGCATCAATGATGTGTATGAAGTCGAACTCGTCGTGGATAGTTTTGATAACGCTACAGCCTTTTTTGAAGCATGCAATATTCCCGAAAAGTCTTTTCAGGAAAATATGCGAGAGATATGGGTGAACGATGCTGTCGAGGTAACTATTGATACTTGGCCAGGGCTGAACCCGTTTGTTGAAATTGAGGGAATGAACGAAAGCGTGGTGAGGAAAGCGGCTCATGAATTAGGGTTCGAATTTGAGCGAGCGTTGTTTGGCAGCATAGACCTCGTGTACGAAAAGGAGCTTGGCATTCCCGCAGCGACGATCACTCGACTGCCGCAAATCACATTTGCTGACCCGCCGACGAGATCTGCGGCTAACCTTCCTCCCGGCCGAATTGCTGGATGACGTCCAGGAAAGCGCGCCCATAGCGCTGCATTTTCTTTTCTCCCATCCCGTGAACCTGCGCCAGATCGGCGAGGGATAAAGGCTTGATCATTGCCATTTCGTGCAAAGTCTTGTCGTGGAATATTACATAGGGCGGCACGTTTTGTGCTTTGGCCAGCATCAGGCGCGTGGATTTCAGGACCTTGAGCAAGGCCTGATCGCCTTCAAGCGGCGGCATCGCGGCGCCGCGCGCGGAAGAGCGCCTTATCTTGATTTTACCGACGTAGTGTCGCAAGGAGAGGGTTTTTTTCTCCTTCAGAAACGCCTGCCCCTGCGGTGTTATTTTAAGGCTGCCATGTCCGGTGATGTCAACGGTGAGCAGGTTTTGCGCGACAAGCTGGCGGAAAATGCTTTGCCATTCGGGCTTGCTCCGGTCCTTGCCGATACCGAAGGTGCTGATTTGATCGTGGTGAAAACGCGTGATCCGCTCATCTGTTTTTCCCATCAGAACGTCGATCAAATAATTGACGCCGAATTGCTGGTCGGTGCGGTAAACGCAGGATAGCGCCTTTTGCGCCGCAATCGTGCCATCGAAGGTTTCCGGTGGTGCCTGGCAGGTGTCGCAATTGCCGCAGGGCTTTCGGCTGTCGCCGAAGTATTCCAGCATGATCTGCCGGCGGCATCCGGCGGCTTCGCACAGCCCCAGCAGGGCGTTTAATTTCTGGTGCTCAATGCGCTTTTGGGAGTCAGACGCGTTTGAAGACTCAATAAAGCCCCGCTGCATCGCCGCATCGCTCAGGCCGTAGACCATCAGCGCGTTGGCGGGCAGACCGTCACGACCGGCGCGGCCTGTTTCCTGATAATATGCCTCGATATTTTTCGGGATGGTCATGTGGGCGACAAAACGCACATCCGGCTTGTCGATGCCCATGCCGAAAGCGATGGTCGCCACCATAATTGTTTTATCTTCGCGCAAAAACCTTTCCTGATTCCGCGCGCGGACCTCGGCTGGAAGACCGGCATGATAGGGCAGCGCCTTGAAACCCTGTTCGCACAACCAGTCGGCGGTTTCTTCGGTGTTGTCGCGCGAGAGGCAATAAATAATGCCACTGTCTTCCGCATGGTTTTCTTTGATAAAACGCAAAATTTGCTGTTTGGGACTGTCCTTGATGACGATGCTGTAATGGATATTGGGGCGGTCGAAACCCGCGATGAAACTCCGCCCGTTGGTCAGCCGCAGACATTCGATGATATCCTTGCGCGTCGGCGCGTCAGCCGTCGCCGTCAGGGCGATGCGCGGCACGGCGGGAAAGCGCGTCGCCAGCAAAGACAACTGCGCGTAATGCGGCCTGAAATCATGTCCCCACTGGGACACGCAATGCGCCTCGTCGATGGCAAAGAGAGCAATGGGTGACTGGTCCAGCAAGTCCAGAAAATCTTCCATCAGCAGCCGTTCGGGCGCTGCATAGACGATATCAATTTCGTTGTTGCGGATTTTATGAGCGGTCTCGCGGATATGGGCCGGCGACATGCTGGAATTGATGGCCGCGGCCTTGATACCCAGTTGCAATAGGGCCTCCACCTGATCCTGCATCAGGGCGATCAGCGGCGAAACGATAATGCCCACGCCGTCCCGGCAGAGCGCCGGAATTTGATAGCAGAGAGACTTTCCGGCCGCTGTCGGCATCAGCACAAAGGCGTTTTGCCCTGAAATGACATGCTCGATCACTTCGGCCTGTTGTCCGCGAAAGCTATCATAGCCGTAGATCTTTTGAAGAATGCGCAGGGCGGTATCTTGAGTCGGGGTCATTGGATATTCCACAATGTTCTCAGGGATCATACAGGAACTTTTTCTTGAATTAACAGTTTGTTCACTAAGGGTACTGTGTCAGCGGAAAGGATCGCATGTTATATTGGGCATTTTCGTTTTTGATACTGGCGTTAATTGCAGGACTTCTGGGATTCGGAGGGATTGCGGTCGTTTCCATCGAAATCGCCCGCTTGTTGTTCGGCATCTTTATTTTTCTGTTCTTTCTTGTTGGCGTTATCTATTTGATCCAAGGAAAGGTTCCCCCAAATTTACCCAAGCTTTAAAAGTGGATACTGACCATGAACGATAGAATACCCGTCATTAACCCCAGCACACTGGCCCATTGCCGACTTTGTTTTGAGCCAATGTACTGTATCTACGATAGTCAGGTCCGGGATTACTGCCACGAATGTCTGCTTAATCTTACAATAAAACAGCTCGAATTATAAACAGAAAAAGGAAAAAAACATGTCACATATCGTCACCGCAACTTTTAAAAATCGTCAGTCTTACGAAGATGCCATACGCAGGCTGGAAGACATCGGCGTCAAACATGATCAGATCAGCATGGTGGTGACAGATGAAACGCGTCATAACCACTTCAAAATTGAAGACGCAAGCAAGGTTGATGAAGGCACCGCCGCTGGCGCCGCTGTGGGGGGCCTGCTTGGCACAGCCTTGTCACTGCTGACAGCAGCCGGGGTCATGGTTATTCCCGGCGTAAATCTTGTCGTTGCGGGATCGCTGGTGGCGGCTTTGGCAGGTCTTGGCGCCGGTGCTGTCACGGGAGGACTTGTCGGCGGTCTTATCGGAGCCGGGATTCCAGAGCATGAGGCGAAACTATACGAAGAAGAAATCAAGAGCGGCGGCGTTCTTCTCGCCGTGCGATCACGCGATGACGAGGAAAAAAGACGCATTAAGCGCGCTCTTGAAATAAGCGAAGCTTATAACATCGCTGCTTAATTGTATAACCGAAGGGAGAATATAATGACACGACATGATCAAGGACACACGGAACGGCATCGGCAGAAAAATGGCGTGAGCCATGCAAGGCAGGCCCTGCCTTCGCTTGAAAATATTAAAGATGATATTGACTTATTGCAGGACCATGTTCTTGGCCTGGCTCAGGAAATCAGGAGTGCGGGTGCTGTCAAGGCAAACGATGCTGTCGACTATCTCAATAAACGCATGGATGAGGTAAAAGTTTCTGGCGAGAAGACCCTGAGCAAGATCGAACGGCGCGTCCAGGCCAAGCCCAGACAGAGTATAACGATCGCTTTTGCGGTCGGCGCATTGGCGAGTTTTTTATTAAGCCGCAGATCGTAGAATAAATCATTGCCTTCCAAGGCGTGAGAGGGGGTCTTGTGCAAACAAGACCCCCTTCGGCGTGACGTGCTTTGCTTTATCAGCTGGCAATCGTCCAAGTGCCATCCGAATGCCTGCAGGCTTTGCCAAAAGCGGTTTCGGCACGCCCGTCGATCACAATGGTTTGCTTGTATTCGCGGCAGGGCATGCCGGATCTGCTTATGCCGTCCCGGACTGGCGTGATATATCCCTCGTGGCCGGTTTCAGGGTTGTTCCAGGACACTCTTTCATAGAGAGGCGCAGAATAGGCGCGATTCCATGCTTGCTGATTATACGTGTAATCCGATCTATCAAGCGATCTGCCAACTTCTGAACCGGCAAGTGCGCCAATGAGAGTGCCGGCGCCTGCCGCCCATAGGCGACCGCTGCCGCCGCCGATCGACGAGCCTGCAAGGCCGCCCAAAACCGCGCCGCCAAGGCCGCCCACGGTCTGCTTGTTACCCATGCCCCACTGATTGCGTTCGCCGGGCGCTGCGCAAGCAGCCAGGGAAACCGTGGCGATCAGCGTCATCGCTATCATTTTGTGTTTCATTGTTGTTTACCTTCTGTATTCGTTGTGCCGGTCGTGTCGGTCATAGCGGTCTTGGTCTCCATAGCCGCTTTCATCTCTGTAACGTCTTCCCTCTCTATGACGCTCTGTGTCCAGATGCACTCCCAGATCTCGCAGCGTCCTGATTGTGACCGTGCCGGTTTGCGCTTGCTGGTGCACAGCCTGGTAATCCAGTACCGCCTGGGTGGTACGCCCGCCCCAGATACCGTCGATCCTGCCTTTGTAAAAGCCTTTTCTGGCGAGAGATTTTTGCAGCTTGCGCACATCTGCTTTACTGAGAGTTGCGTTGCCCTCGAAGTGCAGATTCTGATAATAGCCCTGCATTGATGAGGGTTGCTTCCAGATAATTTCCTCAGCACTTGCGGGAAGGGCAGTCAGACAGAGTAAAGCCGAAACGATGAGCGTTGTTTTAAGTGGATTCATCATGATTTCTCCTTCAGGTGACACTGCCTACCAACTGCAGGCGCCTTAAATTGTTCCCTCGGAACCCTTTTGTAAAGCGTCTGTTGGTGTCGTAGGAAGCGGAGTACAAGATGAAAGAACTACAAAAATATATCGAGCTTTGCTGGCAATGCCGGCATGAATGCCAGAAAACATTATTTAATCATTCCCTTAAAGTGGGCGGGGACCATCTTGCGTCTGAACATGTCAAGATCATGGAAGACTGCATACAGATTTGTCAGGCGACGGCTGATACCATGGTGCGTCAATCTCCGCTCTATCCGGATTTTTGTAGAGTTTGCGCGAGCACTTGCGAAGCTTGCGCTGACTCTTGCGACGATCTTACGGGAGAAGCAATTGAAAACTGTGCGTCTATCTGCCGCGCCTGCGCCAGTTCCTGTGGCGAGCTTGCGAATAGCATGCAAAAATAGAGGATTTAAATAAATCAGGGCCTGCTAACGTGTTGTGAGCAGGCCCCGATCCTGAATACAGCAGGCTTTTAGGCCGCCATTCTGTCTTCCCAGTCTTTCAGTTGTTTCTCGGCTTCTTCACGTTTGAGGCCGTAGACTTTCTGAATCTTGCCTGTCAGCATGGTACGATCGCCATTGATCTGAGCGAGATCATCGTCGGTGAGCTTGCCCCATTTTTTCTGCACCGAGCCTTTCATCTCGTTCCATTTACCTTTCAAAATATCTTCATTCATGATTTTTCTCCTTTTATCATGCCATATTACGGATGATCGCTTGCCCCTGGCATGTTTCAAAGCAAGCCTTTGCTAACCACCATCATCTACCGGCGGTTCCGCATTTCTTTATAACCTCAGCCCCCGGTTGGCCATGAAGAATCCAGCCAGCGCCGCGAGGATGACGGCTGTTTTTGGGTTCTCCTTGACAGGGTCTTCCAGCTCGTTGGATATCGTTTGTATTAAATCGTGGAGATTATTTTTTAGGTTATCCTGCTCCGCGAAGCTGGGTGTGTCTGTTTTGTGTTGCAGCAGGGATCGCAGCATTTCTACCATCAGTGCTCCCGCCAAGACAAGCACGGCCGAAGCCAGCGCCGCCATGCCGGGCGCATAGATTGTTTCAAGATACTGGTTCAGAGCCATGACGAGGAAGATAATGCCTGCGCCCGCAAGCAAAACAGAAACGCCCCGCAGGGCCCATGCTGTCTTGTTGATGCGTGGCACCATCTGCCCGTTGATGAACGCCATGGCCAGCTCTTGAATGAGGAAGGTGATGGAAGGCATTTATGACTTGCGACCCAGCAGAAAGCTGACCAACAATCCCGCTGCAAATGCCATAGCGACGCTTTGGCCAGGCTTTGCTTTTATGCGGCGTTCGGTTTTGTAAAGGGTATCGCTGCCGAATGTTTTTACGTCCTCGACGCGGTCCTGTACGTAGCCGGTGGCGTCATGCAGCTTGTCAGTGCCCACGGCCTTGATGTTATGCGCGAGGCCGATCACATTCGACTGCAGCGATTCCAGGCTGTCTCTGATATCGCGGCTCAGCTTTAGTTCTGCTTCTCTGGCTTTGTCTTGTATGGACATGGCTTTTCCTTTGCGTGTTGGGGGCTCTATTTATTAAAGCGCACTCTCTGCTTTATTGTCGACATCTATGCCTACACTATCGTAAATGTTCGAATAGACCCAAAGGTTCCCTCAGCGACCCTCTGTTTTCTTCTGGATGACAATGTTTTCGAAAATACCCGCATTTTCGATGTAAGGAATAATGATTTTTCTTTTGCCGGTGCCTGAAATAATGATGCTGCCATAGCCAAAAATTTGCCCCAGCAGCATGCTGGAGATTTCAATGCTTTCTATAGCGTCGTAGCTGAATTGAATAACTTCCACATTCATGATACCGCCGCGGATCAGCAGACGCTGGTCTGTGGCCATGAATAAAAGATATTTCCTGGCGCTCAATGCCAGCAAAAATAACCCCAAGCCAATCAGCAAAAAATAGGCGGCCAAATGTATAGAAAACAAGAGTGTAACCAGCGCTGATACTGCAACCACTCCCGATTTCCAATAGACGAGCGGGCTAATGGCCGCGACGTGAATAACCCTCTCGTTTGGTAAAAGAAGGGATGCCGCGATGGTGTGCGGCGTCGCATCCAGAAATCCTGCTAATGACAGCGGCTGGGTTATCATTCCAGATTCTCCCTCACAGAACCAACGCGGAATAGGGAAGGGGGTTCCGCTGCATGAATGGCTGAAAGATTAATTTTTTTCAGTGCCTTATCAATAAATTGAATTCTTACCATTTTATTAAGGAATAACGGGGATAATGGGAGAGAGGAAGCAGAAGGATGAATTTGTCATCCTAGAAAGGGACATGGCGCATGACGAGCAGCGTGACGAGCGCATATGCTTCACTTTCGTATCTCGTTTCGGGTATAGCTGATCCGGTCGAGGCTAAGTCTGTGTCCGGGGCAAATACCGCGCTGAGTTTTCTGATCAACACGCCAGATTACGTGGATTCTCTGGTTGCCCATTCATCTGTGTACTTACCCCCTACGAGTGTCCAGGTTATGTCGACGTTGTGGGGGCTGCTGAATGCGGTGGACGGCACCACTGAACTGACAAGAACTATTTTGGAACGCGCCGTTGTTACGCAGGGCGGATCATATTCTTCCGCGACTCACCTGTGGGAGCAGCTGGAGCTAGAGACTCAATCCAGCCTTTCCCCCAAAGATTTCATACAAAACTCATATCTGATGGAGGCCATGCCATTGGTCTTTGACTCTATACAAGAGTCGGTGGAGGATACACGGATTCAGAACGCAATATTGTCAGGAGGCACCACCACCGGCACCCTCTTCGATTTTTATACCGGCAGCAGCGGCAGCGGCAGTCTGCTGGATTTTGTTACCTGATCCCGGAGGTTTGCTCCATCGATGAAATGGCATGCCGGCTGATGGACAATGAGTTTGTTGAAGAAACATTCAATGCGGTGGCGCTTGGCGTACATGGCAAAGTCGCAGGAGCGCGGGTTTTTGATGTGGGAGCGCGGCGGAATGACGGCCTGTGCGCCGGATTTTTCAACGGCGTCAACGATTTTCTGGCTGTCATAGCCTTTGTCGGCAAGAACGTTTTGCGCAGGATTACCCAAAGCGTCAACCGCCGTATGTATTTTTGTCGTCAGGCCGCCTTTTGAACGGCCAAGGGCTTCCGTCTCTTGAGGCAAGTAACCCTTTGATTTGATTCCATTGATCGTCCCGTAGCTCGCGTCTTGCCATTCAAAACCCCTCCCAAGGCTTTGAATAGTGAATTACATCTCAAGTCCGTTGGGAATCCTGAATGTCAACACAACCTAAACACTTGTTAACCATTTGTTCAGTATTTTTATGTTATACTGGGGTGCGTATAACGCATCATATCGGGGTTTAAATAACATGACCGGATGTAGAGGCCGTAGGGGATTTACGCTGATTGAATTTTCCATTGTCGTGTTTATTTTTGGTCTGGCGCTGGCGGCCGCGCTTGGTGTTTATAGTGTATACCGGAAAGGCGAAGCCGCCCGCATAACGTATAACAACATCAAGACCATCAATATGAATCTGGAGGAATTTTTTGCATCGCAGGGCCGCTACCCCTGCCCTGCCGACTCGATGCTGCCGCCGGAACATCCCAATGCCGGGGTGGAAAATTGCCCCGT
>CAYGGT010000051.1:0-2539 GCA_964349475.1 uncultured Rhodospirillaceae bacterium | reverse complement strand
GCGCTTGCGCCCCGGGAACATCCCTTTGCCAGGCAGGGGGGCGCAGTGCGGCTCCGGTGTATATCGGCGCCATCCCTTACAAAACGATCGGCGAGAGAATCGACTATGTCGATACCTCTCTCACGTCAGTACCCATCGGCACCGGCCCAAAAACAATCACGGTCACTCCGGGACAGAAATTTTTAACAGACGAAACCCTGCGCCTGACGGACCAGACGACCGCTGCGAACCGCATGTACGGCAAGGTGACAAGCTATGACGCCATAACGGGGGCGCTCACCGTCAACGTCCTGAATGTTGAAGGCAGCGGCACGCCGACCGCGTGGTATGTGAGCAGAGTAGCGCAAGACAATGCGCTGCTGGATAACACCGGCCGCGCCACGACTCTGGATGCCTGGCACCGCCAGATGGTCTATGCGGTGACGAAACAGATGACCTTGCCCAACCAGTCTTTCGATCCCGTTCCCGGCGCCATCGCGGTTGTGACGGAAACAGGCACGCATCTTGTCGACGACCCTCAGGGCAGCGCGTTCTGGGTTATCCTGTCGCGCGGCGCAAATGGCATCGGCGCTTATAATAATGAAGGAAAAATGGTGATTCCCTGTGCCGGAATTTCCAAAGATGTCGATAACTGCGATGTCCCCGCCATCGACATATCCTTTGTCAACGGGATCATGTCGCTGGTGCCGGGGCCGGACTATTTCGATGATTTTGTGTATGTCAGCACCAACAAAATCAAGGGGCTATGGACGAGGGCGCAGAATGGCGCCGCCAACATCACCGCCCGCAATCCCGGCAGCGTGGGAATTAACACATCCACCCCCGCAGAAAAACTGGATGTGGTGGGGAATATCGAGGCAACGGAAACGCATGCGGATGAACTGTGTGATGAAACTGGGGGTGATTGCTTCGATCCGACAAAGCTGGGAGGCCCCGTCGGCATGGTATGCCCGACCAGCGGTCCTGGCACCGTGAATGTCATGTCGGGCATTGCGAACAGAGATGTCATTAAGACTGATCCCCTTACGCATGTCTCTACCACCGGTTGCGAACCCGTCAACACGCCCACTGCAACCATGGTGGCCGCCTGCCCACCCGGAGAAGCTTTGTCCGGAGTCAATACGCGCGGCTGCGCGATTTGTTCGGGGGGGGGCATGATTTGCGACGCCGTTTGCGGACCGTTCCACGGCCTGGCTTTCTGGATGGCCTCGCCTCCGTCGTTGGGCTCATATCTTAATCGGTGTGCGCAAGGCAGACCCTCCGGCGTGGGTGGCGGTGGCGCCAGTCAATTTACCTGGACATGCACAGGCGCTCCCGGGGCCATGCCTATTGCTCCTCCCGGCCTTTCGGAGAGCTGCTTCGCGGGGGTTCATGGCCAGTGCGGGAGCACGAGCGCGCCTCCTTCGTGTACGGGTGGTATCGTGAACAATCCCGTATCTACGCCAGTCTATGTGTCATGCGGCTGCCCGCTGAGTTGTAGCTCATGCTACTCACACACTGATCATACCTGGAATTGCCTCGGTGTAGCGCCTCTCGGAACGGATGCAATGGGTTGTACGTCGATAACATTCTGATATTTATATGATATGAAAGGAATGGTTTTCATGCCTGCACATAAAAAAACACAATCCGCCGGATTTTCCATGATCGAGCTGGCGATAGGGCTGACGGTTGCCGGGTTGGTGACGGCGGCCACCATACAGGCTTACGAATCCTTTACGAAGTCCCGGCCCCTGAAAGAAACAATCGCGAACCAGGCCGCTGTGCGGGTGGCGCTGGAAAGATTTCTGGCGACGCAGAAGAAACTGCCGTGCCCGGCGCAGCAAAATCTGCCCCCGGATGCGCCGAACGCAGGGACTGAACAATGCGCTTCTACCCAAGTAGGCGCTATCCACATAGGCGAGGTGCCCTATGCGGCGCTGGGCATCGAAATCAAGACAAGCTATGACGGCTGGGGCCGGAAACTGCAATACGCGGTGACAGGAGTGCTGACAGATGTCGGTACGTATAACCCGATGAGCGGCGGTATTATTGTGAATGGCACGCCCGGCGACCCGACCGCGCATGTCTTGGTCCTGTCCCAGGGTAAAACCGGCGCGGGCGCTTATACGCCGGAGGGTAAAATTTACGCGCCCTGCGGCACAGCCGCCACCGGGCTCGATTTCGAGAACTGCAATGGCGACAACATCTTTACGAATGCCCCCCGGTCTTTGGTCCTCGGCCTCGACCGCTTTGAAAGCGTTATCTTGCCCGTTTTCAAAATTGCCATGGAATCAGACAGATGGTCTCTCACCCGCAGCAACGCATCAACGTCCGCCGCCGCCAACAGCGCCCTCGGCAACACAGGTATCGGCACCAAAATCCCGACAGAGAAACTGGATGTCGTCGGAAACATCCAAACGTCGGCGAATGTGCATGCCGGCAAATTCGCCAATACCGGCGGCGCAAACTTTTTTGAACCCCGCATCATCGGCGGCACCGGACTCGAATGCGCCGGCGCCATGGCGGGTATACGGTTGAATGACAAAGTGTGCGCCGA
>CAYGGT010000050.1:0-12771 GCA_964349475.1 uncultured Rhodospirillaceae bacterium | reverse complement strand
GATGATGATATTTACGTTGCCGACACGCTGGGGGAGACGGGGCTCTTCTATCGCCTGTCGCCGGTGTGTATACTGGGGGGGTCTTTCGTGCCGGTGGGGGGACACAACCCGATCGAACCGGCGCAAACCGGCTGCCAGATTTTTTACGGACCTCATATGTTCAACTTCGTTTCCATCTGCAATGATTTCGAAAGCCGCAAAGCGGCGCTCCGCGTGGCAGACACCGTCCTGCTTCGGGAAAAACTGGCGCAGGCGCTGCAAAACCCGATGCAGTTCCAGGCGATGGCGCAAGCGGCGAAGGACTGGACAGGCCAGCAGTCGCATGTCGTGGACGATATCGCCCGTGATTTAGCGCCTTTTCTCGGCAGGCTGACATGATCGCATCCCCCGCCTTCTGGTACACGCCAAAAACGCTTTCTGACACGCTGGTCAGGATCGTGCTTACCCCTTTCAGCTGGGTTTACGGCTGGCTGGTGCGCAAAAGATTTGATCTTTATTTTCCGGTGCCGATGGAAAAACCGGTGATCTGCGTCGGCAACCTGGTGGCCGGGGGGGCGGGCAAAACGCCGGTGGTTCTGTCGCTTGCCGGATTGCTGCAGGACAAAGGTTTTAATCCGCATCTTCTGACGCGCGGCTACGGCGGCGTGGAACCTGGCCCGCTGCAGGTCAGCCCCGGCCGCGACACATCTTACGACGTGGGCGATGAAGCCTTGCTGCTGGTCGAAAAAGCGCCCACCTGGGTTTCCGCCAACCGCCCGCTGGGCGCGCAGGAAGCGATGAACAGCGGCGCCACCATCGTCGTGATGGATGACGGCTTTCAAAACCCCGTCATCTATAAGGATTTTTCCCTGCTGGTGATCGACGGCATCGTCGGCCTTGGCAACAAACAGGTCATGCCGGCGGGCCCCTTGCGCGAGGGCTTGGTATCGGCCCTTCACCGTGCCGATGCGATTGTCGTGATCGGCGAAGACAAGACGGATGTCGGCGACCATATCCGGCGTTTGCATCCCGATATGCCCATTCTTGCCGCCGCGCTGAAAGCGGATGCGGACAACCCCGTCGTCAGGGATAAAAAAATATTCGCCTTCGCCGGCATCGGCCGCCCCCGAAAATTCCGCGAAACACTGGAAGCGGAAGGCGCAGTGATGGAAGGATGGAAAGAATTCCCCGACCATTACCCCTACGACGAGGAAGATTTGAAAGAGATCGTCGCGGCGGCGGAAATGCAGGGGGCGGCGCTGGTGACGACATCCAAGGACCATGTGCGCTTGCCAAAAAATTTTCGCGATAAAATTCAAAAATTTTCCGTTCATCTCGTCTGGCGAGACCAGGACGCCGTCCTGCCGCTGATCGAACGGGCGCTGCGGAAAAGGATGACATGAAACTCCCCTTCCGCCGGCGCATGCGGTATGCGTTTGAAACGGTCATCGTTTACGTCGTTTATTCATTCTTCCGCCTGCTGTCGCTTGACGCCGCTTCCGGCCTTGGCGGGCGGATCGGGCGGTGGGTGGGGCCGCATTTAAATTCATCTGCCATTGCCCGCCGCAATCTCGCCGCTGTTTTCCCCGAAAAAAGCACGGAGGAACACGAAAAAATCCTTCTTGGCATGTGGGACAATCTGGGGCGCGTGGCGGCGGAATACCCGCATCTTCACCGCATCTGGGACCGGGTGGAGATGGCCGGCGCGGAACACGTCGATGCGGTTCGCCGCAGCGGCAAGCCGTCGATTTTTTTCGCGGGGCATCTGGCGAACTGGGAAATTCCGCCCATCGCCGCGAAAAAGGCGGGGCTGGATTTTAACCTTGTCTACCGCAAGCCCAACAACCCCGGCGTCGACAGCCTGCTGCGCCATGCGCGCAACTCAGGCGCTTCGGGTCAAATCAAGAAGGGCGCGGAGGGCGCGCGGGCGATGATCGCGGTGCTCAGGAAAAACGGCCTGCTCGGCATCATGATGGACCAGAAACTGAACGAGGGCATGGCCATCCCCTTTTTCGGCCGCGACGCCATGACGGCCCCCGCCATCGCGTCTTTCGCGCTGAAGTTCGACTGCCCCGTTTACCCGGTGCGGATCGAGCGTTTGCCGGGCGGCCGTTTTAAAATGACGATTTTGCCGCCGCTCGACCTTGTTCGTTCCGGCGACAAAGAGCTTGATACGCGCAATCTGCTGGTGGAGATCAATCGCCTGTTCGAAAGCTGGATTCGCGCGCGTCCGGAACAATGGCTCTGGATTCACCGCCGCTGGCCGGACGCGCAGGCTTGGCAGTCTACTTCCCCGCCGTTTTAACCGCTGTCTCAGCCAGGGCATCAGCCGTCCGGTGGTTGTAAAGCCTGGCATAGTGGCCGTTCGCGGCCAGAAGTTCGGCGTGGGTGCCCTGCTCGACGATGCGACCCTGGTCCATCACGATGATGCGGTCGAAGTCCTGCACGGTGGAGATCCGGTGCGCGATGGCCAGCACGGAGCGCCCCGCCGTCAGGTTGGCAAGCGCTTCCTGCACCAGGCGCTCTGTCTCGTTATCGAGCGAGCTGGTCGCTTCGTCCAGCAGCACGATCCGCGCATCGGCCAGCAGCGCCCGCGCAATGGCGACACGCTGGCGCTCGCCGCCGGAAAGCTTGACGCCCCGCTCGCCCACCAGCGTTTCGTAGCCGCGGGGCAGGCTTTCGATCAGGGCGCCGATCTGCGCCATGCCGGCGGCGTGTTTGATTTGATCGAGGGAAGCGGCGGGGTTGGAATAAGCGATATTTTCGGCGAGGCTGCGGTGAAACAGCACCGGTTCCTGCGACACCAGCGCCATCTGGCGGCGCAGCGCCGGCAAGTCCAGATCGCGGATGTCGAGGCCGTTGACGCTGATGGTGCCCTGCTGCGGCGCGTAGTACCGGTGCAGCAGCTTGAAAAGCGTGCTCTTGCCGCTGCCGGTCTTGCCCACCACCGCGACTTTTTCGCCGGGTCGAATATCGAGGTTAAAATCCGTCACGGCCGGTTTTTCCTGGCCCGCGTACTGGAACGTCAGGTTTTCGATCTTCAGCGAAAAACGCCCCGTGCCGGACGGATCGGCGCTGCTGCTGTTGGCGTTGCTGGCAATCAGCGGTTTCCTGAACTGCCAGGTGACGACTTCTTCGAGGTCGTTGACGGATTCGATGATATCCCGCAGGCGGTTGCCGATGCCGTCAAGGTAATCCGCCAGGGTGCGCTGGGTCATCAGCACGAACATGACGTCGCCGGCGGAAAAATGCCCGAGGCTCCAGTGCCGGGCCGCCATGTAAAGCGCCGCAAAACGCCCGATGTTGATGACGATGTTTTGGCTGAGGGCGAGAATATTGGAGCGGATCCAGGCCGTGCGCGCCGCCAGCGCGAAACGGTCGGCGGTTTTTTTTATCCGCGCATGCTCGTGCGCTTCGGCGCCGGAGGCTTTGACCGCCGCATAGCCTGTCACGCTGTCGGCAATCGCCCCGCCCAGGCGGCTGTCTTCTTCGGAATAAATCCGGTTTTTGGGCGCGACATATTTCAGGCTCAGGACGATGCTGAAAAGCGTGAAGCTGACGGCATACACCACCAGAGAGAGCGCGATGGCGGGAGATTTTTGCCAGGTGAAGGAAATGCTGCCGACCATGACGATGGCCGTCATCCAGAGGTCGTAGCAGACGATATCGTAAATCCGGTGCGCGGCCGACCGGCCCCGCTTGATCGCCGTGATGATGGAACCGGCAAAGGTATTCGTGTGCCATTCGGTTTCGAATCCGTGCACGTGGCGGATGGCATCTGCGGCTATTCGCGCTTCCACCCGCGACACGGTATTGCAGTTGAAAAAATGCGCGACGCGCAGCGTGACGTGGTAACCGATGCTGAGCAGCGTCATCGCCACAATCGGCGACAGTATTTGCTTGAAGTCCCGCGCGCCGTCAAGGCTTTTTGCCGCTGTATCCACCAGCCAGCCGTACGTCAGCGGCATCAAGACGCTGGTCGCCGCCGCCGCAAAAAGCAGGGAATACGTGCCGATCACCATCCCCGGCTGGCGCAGAAAGTGAGTTTTGAGGAACAAAAAGACCTCCCGCAGGGGCGGCGGCGCGTTTTTTGATGTGTGAGACATAGCGCTACATTGCCAGATTATTACTGCGCCGTCCAGCCGCCGTCGATGGGCAAAGCGGTGCCGGTGATGCGCGCTGCCGCCGGGCTGCAGAGGTAAACCACCATCTCCCCGATCTGGTCGGGCGTGGCGAAGTCGAGCGCGGGCTGTTTTTCCGCCAGCAGGGATTTCGACGCCTCAACCCTGCTGAGCCCGTGTTTTTCCGCGCGGGCGTCGATCTGTTTTTGCACCAGCGGCGTGAGTACATATCCCGGGCAGATGGCGTTGCAGGTAATGCCCTGCGTGGCATTTTCCAGCGCGATCACTTTGGTCAGCCCGACCAGCCCGTGTTTCGCCGCGACGTAAGCGGATTTTTCGACAGAGGCGACCAGCCCGTGCACCGACGCGATATTGACGATGCGCCCGAATTTCCTTTGCTGCATGCCGGGCAGGACGGCCTTGCTGGCGTGAAAGGCCGCCGACAGGTTAATGGCGATGATATCGGCCCATTGGTCGTCGGGGAAATTTTCCAGACGCGCGACATGCTGAATGCCGGCGTTGTTGATCAGAATATCCACTTTTCCTGCAAAATCCCCCAGCGCCCGGATTTCTTCAGGCCGGCGCATATCCGCGCCGTGGTACCGAACGCGGACGGCGTATTCTTTTTCCAGCGACTGACGGAGAGATTCAATCTCCCCCGCTCCGCCGAAACCGTTGAGCACAATATCGATCCCCGTCCGTGCCAGGCTCCGCGCAATGCCAAGCCCGATCCCGCCCGTCGAGCCGGTCACGACCGCGGTCAAAAGATTGCTGCGCGCGATGCTCATGACAATAAACGCTTACGGAGAAAGTTCTTTGCGCGGCACGCAGCAGAAAGTTGCAGGCTCATTCTAGTTCCTCCTTCTCGTTCATTGCAGATTACCAAGATTGCCGTGATTCTATTGTCATGCCAACAATAACTATGGCGCCGGAACCAGTTTTAAACAATTTTTTTCCACGGCCAGTGCGAGCTTGCCATCGCGCAGCTGGAGGGCTTCTTTCCCAAACACTTTCAGGCGCCAGCCGGAGAGGGCGGGGACATCAGCCTTGCTGCCGAGGGCTGCGATCAGTTCCAGGTCTTCAGCGCGGGCCAGCAGCTTGCTCGCCACCTGGTTTTCTTCGCATTTTAGTTTCAGCAGCACGCGCAGCAGGTCGATGGTGGGGGCGAGGCCCGGCGGAAACTGCGCCCGGGGGCTGCGTTTTGGCAGGTCTTTTTCAGGCAGGTCAAGCCCGCGCTGCACGGCTTCCATCAGCCGCGCGCCTTTTTCGCTTTCGGCAAAGCCGTGCTGCATGCTGCGCATTTTTGCCAGCACTTCTTTGGTGGGCGGCATGTGCAGGGCGATATCGGCCAGTATTTCATCCTTCAGGATGCGCCCGCGCGGCACGTCGGCTTTTTGCGCCGCCTGTTCCCGCCACGCCGCGATTTCTTTCAGCACGCCCAGCACGCGCGGCTTGTGGGTCGGGATCTTGATGCGTTCCCAGGCTTCTTCGGGACGGGAGATATAGTTTTCTTTGTCGAGCAAATTCCTGAATTCGTCCTTGATCCAGGCGCCGCGTTTTTGTTTTTCGATTTTCGCATTCAGCTTTTCGTAGACGACGCGTAAATGCGTCACGTCGCCAAGCGCGTATTTCAGCTGCTTGGCGGTCAGGGGCCGCTGCGCCCAGTCGGTGAAGCGGCTGGACTTGTCGATTTGTTTTTTGGCGAGCACGTTCACCAGCACTTCGTAACTCGCCTGTTCCCCGAAACCGCAGACCATGGCCGCGATCTGCGTGTCGTAAACCGGCGTCGGCAGCTTGCCGCCCATTTCTTTGTAGAATATTTCCAGGTCCTGACGACAGGCGTGGAAAACCTTGAGAACTTTCTTATTCAAAAAAAGATCGTACAGCGGCGACAGATCCATCCCTTCCCCCAGCGGGTCAATGGCGAAAGCGTCGTCCGGTCCCGCCACCTGTATCAGGCACAGCCGCGACCAGTAGGTGCGCTCGCGGATGAATTCCGTGTCCACGGTGATAAACGCTGCGGTTTTCAGGCGCGCACACAGGGCTTTTAGTTCTTTGGTGGTGGTGATGAGGGACATGGTCTTATTGGTACACGAAAAGACCGGCCAAGTCCATTTTCATCGCCGGTTTATCAATCTAAAGAGGTATTATAAATATAATTGCAACTATTAATTGTGCATGTCATACTTTGGGGCAAGAAGGAGATTCGGGATGAAAAGATTCTTTCCGCTGGCCGGTTTCGCTGCCTTTTTACTGATGGTTGCTGTCCCGGCCGGCGCCTCTCCCCGGCAGGAGGTCATCGCGGGCCCCATCACCGGCACGGTCTTAAGCGTGCTCGACGGCGATACCGTTAACCTGAAGCTCCGCGTCTGGATCGGGCAGGAAGTTGAAACCAGCCTGCGCATCGACGGCATCGACACGCCGGAGATAAAAGGGAAATGCGAAAAAGAACGCCGGCTGGCCGCCGCGGCGCGGGGGGAGCTGGAATCTCTGCTGAGCGACCACATGATTAAAATTTATAATGTCCGCCTGGAAAAATACGCCGGACGTGTCCTCGCCAAGGCGCAAACCACGGATGGCATCGATATCGGCGGCCATATGATCAGCAAAGGCTTTGCCCGCCCCTATCACGGCGAAAAACGCCGTCCCTGGTGTTAAGGACGACACGCCCTAAGGGGGCCTTCTATTGCTCTGTTCAGCCCGCAGGCCCGGACCAGGTGATCTCATCGGCAGCTGGCGCTTTTTTATCAGGCGTTACCTGCGGAACAGCAAGCCCGCCTCCGGCATCGGTGGGTTCATGCCATTTCTGGCCATAAGGGGTTGACCAGATGACACTTGCACCTGGCGCCGGGCCTCCGGCTGCGGGCGCTATCTGGTCGTTTAATTGTTGCGGCAGATTTTCTGCGACGCGGATTGTATCCGTTGCACCGGGCGTTCTTTCCCCGCCGCCCGCCGCGTCGTCTGTCAGGGCGGCGATGACGGTTTGGCCGATATCCTTGCCGGTCGTTTGCTGCGCGGCGATATCCGCGAGCGCCAAAGCGGCGCCAATCGGCCCGCCGAAAAGCGTATCCCCGGCAAGCCGCGCCATCGGCCCGATTTCATCGCCGGTCAGATGGCGGTAAATGGCGCTGACCACCGGAATATGTTGCAGCGGGTTGAAGACATCAAGAACGTCTTTCAGGAAACCAAGGAAAGAGTTACTGCCCGGATCTTCGACGGCAGCGGCGGGCGGAGCGGCAGAAACTGCCGGGATGCTGTTGAGAATGCGGGCAAAGTCGGCCGCGGCCGCCTGATCCCCGGCAACATCATTTTTCTCTTTAAAAACAAGGCTCTGGTTGGTTGCGCGCGCGTTGGCCGGATTATAAAAATTCGCCCCGTAAGTGTTTGGATCAATCATTATGCGTTCCCCTAAGGGAAGGACAACGCAAGCTCCGTGCCATTTTCCGCGGCTTTTTTATCGGTGGACCGGGGGTGGGCATCCTTGTATATCGCCAGCAGCTGCGCGTTGTCGAAATCAGTATAGCGCTGGGTGCTGCGGAGAGAAGCATGGCCGAGCAGTTCCTGGATCGAGCGCAGGTCGCCGCCATTGACCAAAAGATGCGTGGCGCAGCTATGCCGCAACCCGTGCGGCGTCAGGCTGTCCGGCAGACCCAGGCTTTTTCTCAAAATCCGCACCTGCCGCTGCGCCACGCCCTGGTTCAGTCGTCCGCCGCGGCTGCCGCGGAAAAGCGGCGTGTTCTTGTCAAACTCAAGAGGACACACCGCCAGATATTCCTCGACCATTTTTTCGACGACGGAGAGCACGGGCACAAGGCGTTCTTTGCTGCCCTTGCCCATCACGCGGAGCTCACCGTGACGGGGCCGGTTGCCGTGGTTGAGCTGCAGGGCTTCGTCGATCCGCAGGCCGCAGCCATAGAGCAGCGTAAACAGCGCCCGGTCGCGGTAGGGGATCCATTCTTCCTGCTTGCCGATTTTCTCTAAATTCCGCGTCAGGGTTTTCGCCTGCTCGACGGGCAAGACGCGCGGCAGTTTTTTCGGCTGCTTCGGAATTCTCACCCGGTCGATCGCCGGGTTGTGCAAAAAACCGTTTTTGTCCATCCAGGTCAGGAAACTGCGCACGCTCGACAGCTGCCGCGCGCGGGTGGCGGGTTTGGCGCCTTCGGTCAGGCGCTTCACCAGCCAGCTGCGAAAATCCTGCAGCGATGTATCGCCCATGTCCTGCATGTCCGGCGTCCGCCCGAAGTGCTGCGTCAGAAATTCAAAGAAATATAAAACGTCTTTGGCATAGGCGCGCAGCGTGTGGCGGGAAAAATGCTTCTCGTCGCGCAGAAAACTCACCCAGGCGTGATATCGCTCCGCCAGGTCTGCGGCAGCGCTTACGTCAGCCACAGGCGAAAGCAGCGTTCGACAACTTGCGCCAAAAAGCCGATCTGGTCGACGGCCTGGTTGGGCTGGAACATGTCCGGGTCGCGGGAGCCGAAGGCGATGATGCCGGCGGGCGTGCTGTCGCTGATTTCGAGGCGCACCAGCGCATGGCTTCTGACCAGGCCGGCGCCGGGGCCGAACATTTCTTCATGGCCGCTGATGTTGTCTTGCAGCAAGACATCGCCGGTCGAAAGCCATTTCTGCACTGTGCCCTGTTTCGCAAAGCGGATGCCCGGCTGGTTGACGAAAGGGATTTCCCTGGACGCAGACTCGATGATGAGGTTGATCGTATCGACATCAAGCAGCACCGGAAAATCCTGCGTGACGGTTTCGACGAACTCGTCGAAGCTTTCCGCTTCCAGCACCACCAGCACCGCCGTCTGGACGCGGTTCTGGTTGTTCATGTTCGCGCGGACGTTTTCGATCAATTCCTTCTGCACGCGCCGCGCGGCGGATTGGCTGGTCTTGAGCCTTTCCAGCAACACCTGCTGAAAATCGACCACGCCCTTGCCTTGCTTCAGCCCCGGCGCTTTCATGTGTTCGAGAACGTCGGGATAAGAATCCAGGAATTCGGGATGCGCTTTCAGGTAGGCGATGACATCTTCGTCGGTGATCTTTTTTTCCACGGCTGTTTTCCCGCTCACGGCCTGTTGCCTCTGGTCATGGCCAGCGCCAGGTCAATCGCCGGACGCAGGTCGTTCAGGTCTTCAATGCGCAACATGCGGATGTCGCGGACAGAGGGTCCGAACCAGGTGTATTCTTTCGTGAGCGTCTGCACAGCCATGATGCAAGTCACGGCGTCAACTTTGTCGTTCCCGAAATAGACGCTCCCCTGCTGCCGTTCAAACCCAAAGTCCCGCAGGGATTTTCCGATATCCGCATAGGCGTTGTTGTAGCTGACAGCCGGATACGTTTTCTCCAGAAGGTTGGTGTCCATATCGAAGGTAATTGCATACATATCAAGTTCTCTCTTTCTTACGCCGCGTCCAGAATGGATTGCCCGGTCTTTTGCCAGTCGGAGACAAACGCCGCGAGCCCCTTGTCGGTCAGCGGGTGGTTGTAAAGCTGCCGGATGACTTTTGGCGGGATGGTCGCCACATGGGCGCCGACCTTGGCGGCGTCAACCAGGTGCAGCGGGTGACGGACGGAGGCGACCAGGACTTCGGTTTTGAAGGCCGGGTACTGTTTATAAATCTGCACAATATCGCGGATCAGCTGCATGCCGTCGGTTGAAATATCGTCCAGACGACCGACGAAGGGAGACACGAAGGCGGCACCCGCTTTGGCGGCTAAAATCGCCTGCGCCGACGAAAAGCACAGGGTGACGTTGACCATCGTGCCGCCGTCGCTCAAGACTTTGCATACTTTCAGCCCGTCCGGCGTCAGCGGCACCTTGACCGCGACGTTTTTGGCGATTTTGGCCAGGTACTGGCCTTCTTTCAGCATGGTCGGATAGTCGGTTGCGGCAACCTCGGCGCTGACCGGGCCTTTGACCAGTTTGCAAATGTCTCCGATCAGGGCAACGAAATTTTTCGCCCCTGATTGCGCCACCAGCGACGGGTTGGTCGTGACGCCATCCAGCAAGCCGGTTGCGGCCAGGTCTTTGATTTCAGCCAGATCCGCAGTATCGACGAAGAATTTCATGAAGGTGTTCCTTTTGTTCGAGCTGGTTCCAGTTTAGTGAAGGGAGAATAAATAATCCAGCGATAGAAGAAAATCCGCGTTATTCGCGAGGAAATACACAGGCCGCGTCTGCAAGCCGCTGCTGCTGTAGGTTCCGTCCGCGTCAAGGCAAAATTTGTCCTGCCCTGCAAATATTTTCCGAGCCGTTTCCTAGACAGGAACCCAACATGTGGTATCCTGAATGTGGTTGAACAACTACCTCTGGTAGTCATTCGGCTTCAACAAAAGTCACGAAGTCTATAAAAAAAAACGACAAAAAGAATGCGAAGCACGGTTTTGGGGGAGGCACAATTCATGTTTGATGTTGCTCAAATGGCGAAAGGCGCCACGGTTCAGATCGACCGCGCGCGGGATTCTAATTTAACGGAATTTGGCAAAGGCACGCTGACCGACCGCTATCTGCTGCCCGGGGAATCTTTTCAGGATCTTTTTGCGCGGGTGGCCATGTTTTACGCGGATGATTCTGTGCATGCGCAACGTCTCTATGACTATATCTCGAAGCTCTGGTTCATGCCGGCCACGCCGGTGCTCAGCAACGGCGGCACGGATCGCGGCCTGCCGATTTCCTGTTTCTTGAACGAGTGCGATGACAGCTTGTCGGGCATCGTTGATTTATGGAATGAAAATGTCTGGCTCGCCTCGCGCGGCGGCGGTATCGGCAGTTACTGGGGCAATCTGCGCTCCATCGGTGAAAAAGTCGGCCGTAACGGCAAGACTTCCGGCATTATGCCTTTTATCCGCGTGCAGGATTCTCTGACGCTGGCCATCAGCCAGGGTTCTCTCCGCCGCGGCTCCGCCGCCGTCTATTTGCCCGTCAGCCACCCGGAGATCGAAGAGTTTATCGAGCTGCGCCGCCCCACCGGCGGCGATCCCAACCGCAAGGCGCTTAACCTGCACCACGGCATTCTGATCCCCGACGCTTTCATGCGCGCCGTGGAAAAGGACGAGGAGTGGGCGCTCACCAGCCCGAAAGACGGCACGGTCATCGAGCGCATTTCCGCGCGCAGCCTGTGGATTCGCATTCTCACCGCGCGCATTGAAACGGGCGAGCCGTACCTGCTTTATATCGACCACATCAACCGCGCCATACCGGAGCATCACAAGCTGGCGGGGCTGAACGTAAAGATGTCGAACCTCTGCAGCGAAATCACTTTGCCGACCGGCAAGGATCAGCACGGACAGGAAAGGACCGCTGTCTGCTGCCTGTCTTCCCTCAACCTCGAAAAATTCGAGGAGTGGGAGGGGCATCCGACTTTCGTCGAGGACATCATGCGCTTTCTCGACAACGTGCTCGAAGATTTTATCCGCCGCGCGCCGGACAACATGATGCGGGCGAAATATGCCGCGATGCGTGAACGCTCCGTCGGCCTCGGCGTCATGGGGTTCCACTCTTTCCTGCAGGGCAAGATGGTGCCGCTCGAAAGCGTCATGGCGAAAGTCTGGAACAAGCGCATGTTCAAGCATATCAAGCTGCAGGCGGACGCTTCTTCCGTCAAGCTCGCCCACGAACGCGGTCCCTGCCCCGACGCCAAAGAATACGGCATCATGGAGCGTTTTTCGAACAAGATCGCGATTGCGCCGACGGCGTCGATCTCCATCATCACCGGCGGCGCCTCGCCGGGGATCGAGCCCAATACCGCCAATGCTTTCACGCACAAGACGCTGTCGGGATCTTACGCGGTGCGCAACCCGTATCTTGAGAAAATCCTGCGCGCCAAGGGCAGGAATAACGAAGACGTGTGGTCGAGCATCACCATCAACGAAGGCTCCGTCCAGCATCTTGACTTTTTGTCCCGCGATGAAAAAGACGTGTTCAAGACCGCCTTCGAGCTTGATCAGAGATGGCTGATCGAACATGCCGCCGACCGCACGCCCTATATCTGCCAGGCGCAGTCGCTGAATATTTTCATCCCCGCCGACATCCACAAGCGCGACCTGCACCAGATCCACTGGATGGCCTGGAAGCGCGGCGTGAAATCGCTCTATTACTGCCGCTCAAAGTCCATCCAGCGCGCCGAAAGCGCGACGGGGAATGGCACGCTCAGAAAGACGGAAGCGTCGAATGGGAAATATGACGGCGCCGCCGCCGGCAAATACGATGAATGCCTGGCTTGTCAGTAACGCCCGTCGCCGGGGCGGTAAAAAAGGAAGAAACCCATGTCCCGCCTGCTCACCGAAAATCACGTTTACAAACCTTTTCACTATCCCTGGGCTTATGAGGCGTGGCTGACGCAGCAGCGGATCCACTGGCTGCCGGAGGAAGTGCCGCTGGCCGAAGACGTGCGCGACTGGAAAAAGAAACTCACCCCCGCCGAGCGAAACCTGCTGACGCAGATCTTCCGCTTTTTCACCCAGGCGGACGTGGAAGTGAACAACTGCTACATGAAACACTATTCCCGTGTCTTCAAGCCGACCGAAGTGCAGATGATGCTGGCGGCTTTTTCGAACATGGAGACGATCCATATCGCCGCCTATTCGCATTTGCTCGATACGCTCGGCATGCCGGAAACGGAATATTCAGCCTTCATGAAATACAAGGAAATGAAGGATAAATACGATTACA
>CAYGGT010000049.1:0-13070 GCA_964349475.1 uncultured Rhodospirillaceae bacterium | reverse complement strand
AGCCGATTGCCTCCGTCCGCAAACGGGGTTAAGCTGTTGCCAACGAAAAATAAAAAAGGTTTTAGCGATGGACATGGAAGCGAACAAAATTCTGGCGGCACTTCTGGTCGCGGGCATCATTGCGATGCTGGCGGGATTTATCTCCCATCAACTGGTGAAATCGAAACCGTTGGTGGAAAACGCCTATAAAATCGAAGTCGCGGACACGACGGCACCGGCTGGCGCTGGCGCCGCCCCTGCCGTCGCGGAACCGATCAATGATCTGCTGGCGCAAGCCGACGCCGCGCATGGCGAAAAAATTTCCAAAGTCTGCGGCTCCTGCCACACCTTCGGCAAAGGCGAGCCGAACCGTGTTGGCCCTAACCTGGCGGGCATTGTCGGAAAATCCCGCGCGCAGATGGCCGGGTTTGTTTATTCCGACGCGATGAAAGCCAAGGGCGGTTCCTGGGACACGGAGAGCCTGAACCAGTTCCTCTGGAATCCGAAAAAATCCGTTCCCGGTACCAAGATGAGCTTCGCCGGCCTGAAAAAACCCGAAGACCGCGCGGCCCTGATCAAATGGATGGAAACGCGGAAATAAGAGACTTCTTGCATAACCTCCCTCTCCCGAAGGGGGGGTATATATATGTCAATATTGTCGTTATCAACCTCTTGCAAGATGACTATATAATAATGCACGGTGTAGGAGACCAAAGTAAGGGAACCCATGGCCGCGCATAACCTTGTCATCGTTGAATCGCCTGCCAAGGCGAAAACCATTCATAAATACCTCGGCCCCGACTATACGGTGGTGGCCAGCTTCGGGCATATCCGTGACCTGCCGGCGAAGAACGGCTCGGTCGATCCGGAAAACGGCTTCGCCATGCAGTGGGAGCTGGGGGAGCGGGCGGCCAAGCCGCTCGGCGAAATCCTCTCCAATGCCAAAAAGGTCGATACCATTTACCTCGCGACTGACCCGGACAGGGAAGGCGAAGCGATTTCCTGGCACATCACTGAATACCTGAAAGAAAAAAAACTCGCCGACAAAGTCGTCATCAAGCGCGTCGCGTTTCATGAAATCACCAAGACCGCCGTGCAGGAAGCTTTTAAAAACGCCCGCAACGTCGACAGCCATCTCGTTGACGCTTACCTGGCAAGGCGCGCGCTGGATTACCTGGTGGGGTTTACTTTGTCGCCGGTATTGTGGCGGAAACTGCCGGGATCGCGGTCCGCCGGGCGCGTGCAGTCCGTCGCCCTGCGCCTGATTTGCGAGCGCGAATCTGAAATCGAGGTTTTCAAGCCCGAAGAATACTGGTCGATTGAAGCGTTGCTTGCGACCAGGGAAGGCAAGAGCTTCACCTCGCGCCTGTCTTCCCTCGACGGCAAAAAAATCGACAAGATGACGATCAATTCGCAAGCCATGGCGGATACCGCCGTGGGCCGTATCCGTGGCGAAGGCCACCCGGTTGGCAAAGCGCAAATTTATAAAGTCGCCACGATTGAAAAAAAACAGGTTCGGCGGCATCCGTATGCGCCATTCATTACGTCTACCTTGCAACAGGAAGCGTCGCGTAAACTGCGTTTCGGCGCGACCAAGACCATGCGGACCGCGCAGCGCCTGTACGAAGGCGTCGATATCGGCGGCGAAACCGTCGGCCTGATCACCTACATGAGAACCGACGGCATCACGCTCGGCGGGGAGGCCATTGCTTCGGCCCGCACGCTTATTCAAAATAAATTCGGCGACAAATACCTGCCCGGCAGCCCCCGGGCCTATAAATCCAAGGTCAAAAACGCGCAGGAAGCCCACGAAGCCATCCGCCCGACCGACATCTTCCGCACGCCCGAAAATGTCGCGCAGTATTTGAACGATGACGAAGCAAAGCTGTACGAGCTGATCTGGAAGCGCACCGTCGCCTGCCAGATGGAATCCGCCGTGCTCGACCAGGTCTCGGTCGATATCATCAATAATGACGGCAAGGTCGTGCTGCACGCCACCGGCTCGATCATTTCTTTCGACGGGTTTTTGAAGCTTTACCGCGAAGAGCAAGAAGACGATGATAAAGAAGCCGCCGAAGAAGAGCGCCGCCTGCCCGCGCTGAAAGAAGGCGACGTTCTTCAACTGTCAGAAATCATGCCCAACCAGCACTTCACCCAGCCAGCACCAAGGTTTACCGAAGCAAGCCTGGTCAAAAAGCTCGAAGAGCTCGGCATCGGCCGCCCCTCGACCTACGCCAGCATCATGCAGGTGCTGCAGGACCGCGAATACGTGAAGCTCGACCAGCGCCGCTTCATCCCGGAAAGCCGCGGCCGCATCGTCACCGCTTTTCTTGTCAACTTTTTCAAAAAATACGTCGAATACGACTTCACGGCCAACCTCGAAGAACAGCTCGATGAAATTTCGGCGGGCGACATTCAGTACAAGGAAGTCCTCTCCGGCTTCTGGTCGGCTTTTTCGGAAGCCATCGGCAAGACCAAAGACCTGACCATCACCGAAGTCATCGACACGCTCGATCACGACCTTGAAAAATACCTTTATCCCAACGCCGGCGAAGCCAACGCCCGCGTCTGCCCGAAATGCGGCGGCGCACAGGCGTCTGAGTCTGGGAAGCTCAGCCTCAAGCTCGGCAAGTTCGGCGCTTTCGTCGGCTGCTCCCGCTATCCGGATTGCCGCTATACCCGCCCGGTTTTATCTTCCGCCGCCGACGGCGACGCGCAGGGCGGCGAGGATATGGGGCCGAAAGAACTGGGGCTTGACCCCAAAACCGGCATGATCATCACGCTGCGGCGCGGGCCTTACGGCCCCTATGTGCAACTGGGGCCTGCCGCCGACGCGGCGGCGCCGGTCGTGGCGCCTGTTGAAGAAGAACCCGTCGTTGCCGGCAAAAAACCGAAGAAAAAGAAAAAGCCCGTCGTCGAAAAACCCAAGCGCGCCCCCGTGCCGCGCACGATGGATGTCTCGACTGTCGATCTGCAAAAAGCAATCGCGCTGCTGGGGCTGCCGCGGGAAATTGGCCTGCATCCCGAAACCAAGGAAATGATCAAGGCCGGTATCGGCCGCTTCGGTCCGTTCCTTGTTCACCAGGGGAAATTCAAGTCGATCCCGGCCGACGATCCTGACGGCGTGCTGACCATCGGCTTGAATCGCGCCGTCGATCTGCTGGCGCAACAGAGTAAAGGTCGCGGCGGCGGCTTTGGCATGCTCAAGGAACTGGGCGCTCATCCGGCAGACGGCAAGGCCGTTACCATCAACAAAGGCCGCTTCGGCCCTTATATCAAATGCGGCGCCGTCAACGTCACCATTCCCAAGGGGACGGAGGTCGAGGACGTCACGCTGCCGATGGCGCTGGAATGGATCGCTGCGAAAAAACCTTCTTCCAAACCAGCCCGCAAGCCGCGCAAAAAGGAAAAAGAAGGTTGAACGGCGCGAAAATTCGTGTTATCCCTTATGCAAGAATGAGTATTAAAGACTTAAATGAATGGGACGGTATTTTTTGCGCGAAAGCGAAAATACTGTACCCGCCGACCGATCCCTCCCACGATTTCCTGCATGTCTGCCGCGTCGTCAAAAACGCGGTTTACCTCGCTGAAAAGGAAAAAGCCGACCTCAACGTCGTGCTGCCGGCGGCGTGGTTCCATGACTTTGTGAACGTTCCAAAAAACGATCGGCGCCGCAATCAGGTATCAACGCTGTCAGCGGAAGCCGCGGTCGAATACCTCGACTCCGTTGCCTATCCGGCGCAGTACTTTGACGGCATCAGACACGCCATCGCCGCGCATAGTTTCAGCGCCGGAATAAAAACGGAAACGCTGGAAGCTGACGTGGTGCAGGACGCCGACCGCCTGGACGCGCTGGGCGCCATCGGCATCGCCCGCTGCTTTTCAACGTCGGCATTGATGCAACGGCCCTACTACTGCCCGGAAGACCCCTGGTCGCAAAACCGGGCGCCCGACGATAAAACCTTTACGATCGATCATTTCCCGGTAAAGCTTTTTAAAATCGCCGAAACCATGAAAACAAAAACCGCACAACACGAAGCAAAAAAACGTCTGGCGTTCATGCAGGACTATCTTGAACAGATGAAATCAGAAGTATCGCTTTTCACAGAAAGAAAAAATTGACCAAAAAGAAAGACAACGAAAGATCCCACAAGGCGGCGGATGCCCTGCCGACAACCGGGCTGGTGGAAATCACCGGGCTTGATGTTGACGGCGAGCTCTGCGCCAAGCCGCTGGACTGGCGCGGCAAAGGCCCGCCGCCCCTTATTTACGTGACCGACAATAAACGCGCTGACAGCACTCTTTTGCCCGGCGACCAGATTCTCGTGCGGATGAAACGCGTTTCCGACGGCGAATACGAAGCCCGCATCCTGAAATCGCTTGATACCGCGTCAGGGAAAATCATCGGCGTATTCAAACCTTATAAAGACGGCGGCTACGTCTACCCCACCGACAAAAAGATCAAGGAAGACTACTTCGTGCCGGGCGAGTTCTGCGACGGGCTTGCCGAAGGCGAGCTGGTGATGGTGGAAAAAATTCCGCCAAGCTCCAAATATCCGCGTTCCAGAAACCCGGTTCGCATCGTCCAGCGCCTCGGCAAAAAAGACGATCCGCGCCTGATCAGCCTGATCGCCATCCATACCCAGGGCATCCCGACGGAATTTTCCAAAGCGGCCCTGACGGAGGCCGAGGACATGAAGGAACCCGACCTTTCGGGCGGGCGCGAAGATCTGCGCGCCATTCCGCTGGTCACCATCGACGGCATCGACGCGCGCGACTTCGACGACGCCGTGTTTGCCGAGCCGGACATTCGTCCGGGCAACGAAGATGGCTGGCACCTGCTGGTCGCCATCGCCGACGTGTCTTACTACGTGCGGCCCAATTCGGCGCTCGACAAGACGGCGTTTGAACGCGGCAATTCCACTTACTTCGCCGACCGCGTCGTGCCGATGCTGCCGGAAAAACTGTCCAACGACCTGTGTTCGCTGCGCCCCAAAGTCAACCGCGCCTGCCTTGCCTGCCACATGTGGATTGATAAAAACGGCAAGCTGCTGGCGCATAAGTTCATCCGCGGCCTGATGCGGTCGGCGGCGCGGCTGACATACGAAGAAGTTGAAAACGCGCATCTGGGCTACCCCGACGACACAACCGGCCCGCTGATCGAACCGGTCATCAAGCCGCTGTACAAAGCCTATGCCGTTCTTAAACGCGCCCGCGAATTGCGCGGCGCTCTGGAGATTGACCTGCCCGAACGCAAGGCCGTTATCGACGACAAAGGCATGATCACCGCGATCGTGCCGCGTCACCGCCTGGAAAGCCACCAGCTGATCGAGGAATTCATGATCCTCGCCAACGTGGCGACGGCCGAGGCGCTGGAGAAAAAGAACGCGCCCTGCGTCTACCGCATCCACGACAGCCCGTCTTTCGACCGGCTGGAAAGCACCCGCGCATTCTTAAAAGAACTGGGCTATAGCCTTCCCAAGGCGGAGCATCTGCAGCCCAAAAATATCAACCATATCCTCAAGCTCTCCGCCGAGCGGCCGGACAAGGAACTGATCCACACCCTGCTGCTGCGCACGCAGAGCCAGGCGATCTACAGCCCCGACAACCTCGGCCACTTCGGCCTGGCGCTGGAAAAATACGCGCATTTCACCTCGCCCATCCGCCGCTATGCCGACCTGGTCGTGCACCGTTCGCTGGTGCGCGCGCATGGGCTTGGCGCGGGCGGGCTGGAGGATTCGGAACGTGAAACGCTGCACGAAATTTCCGAGCATATTTCCCAGACCGAGCGCAGATCCATGCTGGCCGAGCGCGACGTCATGGACAGATTCACCGCGCAGTACCTCAGCACCAACGTGGGCAAGGAGTTCAAGGGGAAAATCAGCGGCGTCACACACTTCGGCCTGTTCGTGTCTCTGGAAGAGTCCGGCGCCGACGGCCTTGTGCCGATGCGCAGCCTGCCGCGCGATTATTACGTTCACGATGAAAAACGCCACGCGCTGGTGGGCAAGAATTCCGGGCGCAGCTACCGCCTGGCCCAACCCGTCGTCGTCCGCCTGCTGGAGGCAGACCCGATGCGCGGCAGCACGGTGTTTGAAATGGCCGATGTCTTCGGCGGATCGGACACGTCCGGCCGCAAACCGGCCGGCCGAAAAGACCGCGACCGGGGGAAAAAGAAAGACAAGCGAAAAGACGCGGGAAAAGACAAAGGAAGAAGACGGCGCTAGGAGCAATCGACATTTAAGGAGGGAAGATCAGGCATTCTCCCTAAGGGAAAAACCGCAGATGAACACCGATACACGCGGATCTCCTGCGAATGTCTTGCTCTGCTACAACCCGAGAAGATCCCTCTGCCGCCAAAGCGGCCTCGGGATGACATGAAAATCTGCGTGTATCGGTGTTCATCTGCGGTTTTTTCCCTTGTTTTTCAGAGAAGGCAAATGTCGATTGGTCCTAGAACGTTTCCAGGTTGATCGTGCCCATTTTTGTCACCTCGTTGAAAAACGGGGTCCGGCGCGGGGGTTTACTGCCGCCATTTATAAAACGCAGTTTCAGCGCGTGCGAGATCCCGGCTTGCGCCGGGATGACGAGGGGATAAAATGTCCACGACCATTATAAAATGGCGCTAAATCGCGCCTTCAACCCATTTGAACAATTCCGATTTCGGCAGCGCGCCGACCGTTTGCGCCACGACCTCGCCGTTTTTAAAAATCATCAAGGCGGGAATGGAACGCACGCCGTATTTGGACGGGGCGTTCGGGCTTTCATCGACGTTCATTTTGACGACTTTGATCAGTGTGCTCTTTTCCGCGGCCAGCGCGTCGATGCTGGGCGTCAGGGCGCGGCAGGGGCCGCACCATTCCGCCCAGAAGTCCACCAGCACCGGGCCCGTCGCCTTCAGCACTTCGGTTTCAAAATCGCCGTCCGTGACCTGCTGCGCGCCCATTATGGCGTCGGCCCTTTGTTCGGCTTGCTCGAAGGCAGCTGCACCTCGTCAAAAGACGCTTTCACAAACGCTTCAATGCCGCTTTTCGGCAGGGAGCCGGCCGAACCGAAAATCGCCTGGCCGTCCTTGATCGTGACCAGCAACGGAATGCTTTTCACATTGAACCCTGCCGCCAGCTGCGGATTATCGTCAACGTTGATCTTGACGACTTTCACGGTGGCGGCGTTCTCCTCGGCGAATTTTTCGAGCGTCGGGGTCATCGCCTTGCAAGGGCCGCACCAGTCGGCGTAAAAATCGATGAGAACCATTTTATCCGATTTCAGAACTTCGTCTTCAAAATTGGCTTCGGTGACAACAGTGACGTGGGGAGAAGTCATGGTATTTTGCCTCTTGGCTGGGTTAAGATTTTCCGAGCATAAACCCCGGCGGATTTTCTGCAAGAACAATTTTTTTATTTATTCTGTTAAATTAACAGCCAGCTCGCCAGCCCCAGAAAAGCGAAAAATCCGATGATATCGGTGACCGTGGTCAAAAAAACCACCGCCGATTGCGCAGGGTCGTGCCCCAGGCGCTGCATGACGATGGGGATGATCGCGCCGGAAAAACCGGCGGCGATCAGGTTCATGATCATGGCGGCACCGATGATCAGGCCAAGGCGAAAGTTATCAAACCACAAGAAAACCACAGCCCCCATGATCAGCGCGAAGAGCACGCCGTTGATCAGCCCGACGGCGCACTCTTTGCCGACCACGCGCATGCTGTTGGCGGATGATAAATCCTTGGTGGCAAGCGCGCGCACCGTAACCGCCAGCGTCTGCGTCCCCGCGTTGCCGCCCATCGAAGCCACGATCGGCATCAAAATCGCCAGCACGGCAATTTGCGCAATCGTGTCTTCGAAAATGCTGATGACCAGCGACGCGGCGATCGCGGTCAGCAGGTTGATCGCCAGCCAGAAAAACCGCGAATTGGCGGTGGCCATGACCGGGCGGTGAATATCGGTGTCGCCGACCCCGCTGATGTTCAGAAAGTCTTCCTCCGCCTCCGCATGAATAACATCGACGATGTCATCAACGGTAATGACGCCGATCAGCCGCCCGTCGTCGTCAACCACCGGCGCCGACAGTAAATCCTTCCGGCGGAACAGAAAGGCCGCTTGCTCCTGATCCATTTCAACCGGAATGGTGACGTTTTCTTCGGCCACCAGCGTGTCGATCTTGGCCGAACGCTGCGCGCACAGCACGTGGCTCAGCGTCACGGCGCCGACGAAGCGGTGCAGCGGATCGACGATAAAAATATTATAGAATTTATCCGGCAGGGTGGCCGCCGCCGCGCGCAGATAATCGACCGTCTTGCCCACCGTCCAGAACTGGGGGACGGCGACAAACTCGCGCTGCATGATGCGGCCCGCACTTTCATCGGGGTAGGTCAACCCTTCCTCGACCACGGTGCGAAGCTTGCGGTTCAGGTGGCGCAGGGTATTGCCGCGCCGGTCCTCGTCAAGATGGTCGATCAGGTGAATGGCGTCGTCGCTGTCCAGCTCGTTGACAATGGAAGCGATATGTTTTGGCGACATATGCTCCAGCAGGTCGTTCAGAATCTCGCGGTCAAAATAAGAGAACGTTTCCGGGTGCAGCTCGTTTTCCAGCACCTCCACCAGCTTGTGGCGGCGGGCGCTGCCAAGCTTGACGACCAGCTCCGCCGCATCCGTCGCCGGCATATCGCGGCACAGCTCCTGCACGCGGTCGGTGTAATCCTGGTCGAGAAGTTCGCCGATTTCGCGGATAAATTCATCCTGCAACCCGACTTGCCGGTTTTCATTGTCAACGTCAAAGGCAATCGAATTTTTGTCTTCTTCCATAGGAGATCAAGCCCGTTTTTTCAGCCGCGACGTCTTGCTCTTCGTTTTTTGCGGCCGCTTCTTTTCCAGGAACCCGGCATCCGCGCAGGCGTAGGCGGCGGCATTCAGAATGCCGCGCGACGTGACGGACGGAATGAGAATATGCGCCGATTTGCACGACCCCATCAGCAACGGGCCGACAACAATGCCGTCACCCAGAACTTTCAGCATGTGAAAGGCGATGTTGGCGGCGTCGATGTTGGGCATGATCAGCAGGTTGGCCTGCCCCCTTAATTCAGAATGCGGGAACATCATATCGCGGATTTCCTCCGACAAAGCGGCGGAAGCGGTCATTTCGCCTTCCACTTCCAGCGTCGGCGCCCTCTCCTTGATCATCCGCGTCGCGTCGCGCATTTTACGCGCGTCCGGCCGGTCGATGCTGCCGAAATCCGAATTCGACAGCAGGGCGATTTTCGGCTGCATGCCGAATTTCTTCACTTCCGCCGCCGCCAGCAGGGTCATGTCGCAGACCTGTTCCGCCGTCGGGTTGGCATTGACGAAAGCGTCGCAGATGAAATAAGTGCCTTTGGGCAAAATCATGACGTTCAGCGCGGCGTGGGTGCTGACGCCTTCGGCCAGCCCGATGATATCGGACACATGCTGGAGGTGCTTGTCGTAACGGCCGACCGTGCCGCAGATCATCGCATCGGCTTCATCCTTATGCACCATCAGCGCCGCGATGACGGTGGTGCGGGTGCGCACGATTTGCTTGGCGTTGGCCAGCGTGACACCCTTGCGCCCCATCAGCTTGTGATAGGTCTTCCAGTAATCATTGAAGCGCGGATCGCTTTCGGTATTGACCAGCTCGAAGTCGCGGTCTTTTTTAAGGCGCATGCCGGATTTTTTAATCCGCGCAAGGATCACATCTTCCCGCCCGATCAGAACAGGCCGCGCGATTTTATCGTCAACCAGCGCCTGCGCCGCGTGCAAAACGCGCGATTCCTCGCCTTCGGCGAAAACGATGCGCTTCGGATTGGCGGACGCCCGCGCGTAAATCGGCCGCATCAGCTGGCCGGACTTGAAAACGTATTTCTCCAGCTGCTGGCGATAGGCGGTGAAATCCTTGATCGGACGCGTGGCGACGCCGCTCTGCATCGCTGCCCTGGCAACCGCCGGCGGCAGCTCCAGAATCAGGCGCGTATCGAAAGGCTTCGGGATCAGATAATCGGGGCCGAACTTGAGCGTCTCTTCGCCATACAGCGCCGCCACTTCGGCGCTGGCCTCGGTCATGGTCAGGGCCGAAAGCGCATGCACGCAGGCGAGCTTCATTTCTTCATTGATGGTCGTGGCGCCGACATCCAGCGCGCCCCTGAAAATATAAGGGAAGCACAGCGCGTTATTGACTTGATTGGGGTAATCCGACCGCCCGGTGCAGATCACGGCGTTGGGCTTGGCGGCGCGGGCCTCTTCGGGCATGATTTCCGGCGTCGGGTTGGCCAGCGCCATGATCAGCGGCGCGTCGGCCATGGATTTTACCATGGCGCGGTCAAGCACCCCCGGGGCCGACAGGCCGAGGAAAATATCGGCGTTTTTAATGACCTCTTTCAGCGTGCGCGCGCCGGTATCCTGCGCGAAAAGAGCTTTCGCCGGGTCCATGCTCTTGTTGCGCCCCTTGTACACGACGCCGTCGAGGTCGGTCAGCGTGATATTTTTCCGGGGCAGCCCCAGCGCCGCCAGCAGGTTGACGCAGGCAATGGCGGCGGCGCCGGCGCCGCTGGACACCAGCTTGACGTCTTTCATCTTGCGCCCGGAATAGGCGAGCCAGTTCATGAAAGCCGTGCCGACAATGATGGCGGTGCCGTGCTGGTCGTCGTGAAACACGGGGATCTGCATGCGCTCTTTCAGCCGCCGCTCGATCTCGAAACACTCCGGCGACTTGATATCTTCAAGATTGATGCCGCCGAAACTCGGCTCCAGCGAAGCGATGATATCCACCAGCTTGTCGATGTCTTTTTCGTCAATCTCAAGATCGACCGCGTCAATGCCGGAAAACTTCTTGAACAAGACGGCCTTGCCCTCCATCACCGGCTTGGCGGCCAGCGGCCCGATATCGCCGAGGCCCAAAACGGCGGTGCCGTTGGTGATGACGGCCACCAGATTGCCGCGCGCGGTATATTCGCTGGCACAGGCGGGGTTGGCGGCGATTTCCTCGCACGGCGCCGCCACGCCGGGGGAATAAGCCAGCGACAGGTCCCGCTGCGTCGCCATCGACTTGGTCGGGGTGATGGAAATCTTGCCCGGACCGTTGGGGGTGCGGTGATATTCGAGCGCGTCGAGATATAGAGAATCTTTTTTCATACCCACCCCATTCAGAAAACAGAAGCCTGAAGTCAGGATACGCCAAATTCGGACTTCTGTCTTCTGATCTCAGGCTTCCGAATGGTGCGGTCGAAAAGACTCGAACTTTCACGGGTTGCCCCGCAGCCACCTCAAGGCTGTGCGTCTACCAATTCCGCCACGACCGCGCATTGGATGCGTTTCAATAACAGATTGACGCCGGGAAGGCAAGCGGGTCATGCTTCCTGCCGCAAAAGGAACCCCGCGCATAAAAAAACACCCCGCTTGCGCAGGGTGTTTTTTTTAGGTCTTTTGCCTCGCCGGATTAGAAGTGGGAGGTTGCGCGCAGAACACCGTTGTGCGCGTCGAAGTCGTTTTTGTAAACATAGTCATAGTTGGCTGACAGATCCCAGTTGGCTGTCGTCATGTAGGTGACGCCGGCGCCGACGTTAAACGCGCTGGTCGCAGGATCCGCCCCGTTGGTGCTGAAGGAAGTAACCGGAGCAGGGTCGCCGACAAAGGAAGCCGTGGTTTGCACGGCATCGCCGATGACATCATAAGCGTAGCCGAAGTGAACCGCCGGTTTCATCATGGAACCGTCTGCGTTCTTCAGGTGCCAGGCCGCGTTCACGCCCACGCCCAGGTTCAGGACGTGAATTTCTTCGCTGTCAACGGTCAGGTCGCCGCCAGAACCGGTCTCCGTATACCCTCTCGTGTCGAGGTAGGTATAAGCAGCCGATACGCTTGGTGTCAGGGTCAGGCCGTAATCCGCCGCATAATCGCGACCCACGGCCAGTTTCGCAGAGTACTGATCGCTATGGGTCTCGGAATGAGCCGTGTCGCCCGCGACGCCGCCCACATTGTGACGATCGGCGACGATATCGTTATAAGCATAACCGATCTGGCCGTTCACGAACATCTGGTGGGTGTCGAAGCTGCCGTAAGCGGTCAGACCGTAGCTGTCGATGGTCGTTTCCGTGGTATTGGCGTTCTCCGAGTCGACATCCGTCTGCCCGTAGTTGAAAGCAAGACCAAGAACGCCGCCGTTCGACATCATCATCGTTGACGTATCGACACCGAGAGCGCCGCCCCATGTGTTTGAGTCGTAACCGGCAATGCCGCTACGCTCGTCTTGAGTCGCGGCCTGGCCATAGCCCTGGAGCCACATATTAACGCCGTTGCCCGTGACGCCGGCTGCCATGCCGCTCATCCCGTCACCGGAACGAAGGGCTGCCATGCGTGTTTCGGTCAAGCCAACCGTCATGCTGCTGACATCAAGCGCCGCCGCAACGACACCGGTATCCACCGTCGGAGCAATCGACTCGAGGACGGTATTCAGTTCCGCCACAGTCGCCGCGTTCTGGATGTTCCCCTGAATGACATCAAGGCCGGCATCACCCGTTGCAGCAATCGCGTCCAGCGCAGCGCCGGCCGAGTCGGCGTTGGCGTTGGTCGTGGTCGCCGCGATCGCAGCGCGCGTCGCCAGAATTGACAGGTTCTCCGTATCGACAACCTGGCTATACGTCATGATACCGTTGGTGACTGTAACGCCAGCACCGCTGCTCACGCCGTTCACCGTCAGTTTTCCGGCCGCAAGCGTCGCGACGCCGGCGCCGCCCGTACCATCGACAAAGGTAAAGGTGGTTGCCGTCGGGATATAAACGGACGAGTCAACCGTCACACCGAGCAAAGAGTTGGTGTTAATCGTCGCCGCAGCGGCCGAGGTCACTTTACCGTAGGTCGTGGCGTCCGTAACCGTCGCGCTCAGCGTCTGAGCCGCGCCAAGTCCGAAGGCAGCGCCGCCCGCCAGCGTGTTCGCGCCCACAGCCGTCGTATCCGCCGCCAGGATAGCGCCCGTCGTCGTCACCGTCTCGCCCGTGCCGTTGATGGTCAGCGTTTTCAGGATGCCCGTGTTACCGATTGTGGTAACGGCGGAGCTTGTGCCCGCGAATACCATGTTACCGATACCGG
>CAYGGT010000048.1:0-13328 GCA_964349475.1 uncultured Rhodospirillaceae bacterium | reverse complement strand
GTGCGCGATGGTGCCGAGCGCGACGATGGTTTTGAGCTTTGCAAGACCGGCAAGCTCGCTTTCAAGAAACGGCCGGCAGGCATTGATCTCGGCGCCCACCGGCTTGTTTTCCGGCGGCACGCAGCGCACGGCGTTGGTGATGCGGGCGTTCACGAGGGTGAACCCGTCGCCCGCATTTCCGCCGTAAGTGCCTTTGGCAAAGCCGAATTTTTTAAGCGTCGGATACAGTAAATCGCCCGCATAGTCGCCGGTGAAAGGGCGGCCGGAAAAATTGGCGCCTTTCAGGCCCGGCGCAAGACCGACGACAAGCAAAAGCGGATCGGCGGAACCGAAAGACGGCACGGGCGCGTTGAACTTGCCGGGGTAGAGTGTCCGGTTTTTCTGGCGGAAACTGGCCAGCCTCGGGCAGAGGCTGCAGTTCTTTTCAGGACACCTCAAGCGATCATCTGCGGCACGCTGACCGGGGATTCCTCCGCGCGGGCAATGCATTCGACCAGATCCATCAGATCGACAAAGCTATCGGCCTGCCGGCGCAGTTCGTCGGCCACCATCGGCGGCTGGCTGCGCATGGTCGAAACGACCGTGACGCGCACGCCCTTGCGCTGGACCGATTCAACCAGGCGGCGAAAATCCCCGTCGCCCGAAAACAGCACGATGTGATCGACGTGGTCGGCCAGTTCCATCATGTCGATGGCAAGCTCTATGTCCATATTGCCTTTTATTTTGCGCCGTCCGGTCGCATCCGTGAATTCCTTGGCGGGCTTGGTGACCATGGTATAGCCATTGTAGTCCAGCCAGTCGATCAGCGGCCGGATCGGGGAATATTCCTGATCTTCGACCAGCGCGGTGTAGTAAAAAGCCCGCACCAGGCGGCTTTGTGACGACATCCACTGCAACAAGCGCCGGTAGTCAACGTCAAAACCCAGGTTTTTGGCCGCAGCGTAAAGATTGGCGCCGTCGATAAAAACAGCCATTTTATCTTGCGGCAAAGAAAATCCTGTCGCACGAACCGCGTTATTATTGTTGTTTTTCAAGGAAAACCCCGTTTATGATTTGCATAATTAAAATATCTTTTGGAGTTAACTTGTATATGTTCAACGGCAAGCTTGTCAACAACTTTCAAACGACTGAATAAATATCTTGTAAAGCATAACATAACATTTTATAACCGCTTTTCAATGAACCCTTGAAGGTGAGTTAAATATGGCACGCGTCACAGTTGAAGATTGCATTCTGAAAGTTCCCAACCGCTTTGAACTCGTGCTGGTGGCGTCACAGCGCGCGCGAGAGATCGGCTCCGGCGCCGCCATCATGGTAGAGCGCGATAACGATAAAAACCCCGTCGTGTCGCTGCGCGAAATCGCCGACACGGACCTTTCCCTCGAAGGTCTGAGCGAATCGCTGGTCAAAAACCACCAGAAAGTGATCGAGATCGAGGAAGACGAAGAAGACATGATCGACGTCATGGAAGGCGAAAGCGAATGGGCCGCCGTCGCCGGTGACGCCGTCGCGGCCGAAGCCGCCGGCGCGGGCCTGCACGAAGAAGATTTCAGCGAGGACGAAGAAGAAAAAGAACCGGCTGCCGGCGCTGTGCCTGACGCTGCGGAAGAAGAAGTCTGATTACGCCCATTTCACCTCCGGCGGGAGCGACATCAGGATCGCTTCGGTATTGCCGCCGGTTTTGAGGCCGAATTGCGTTCCCCGGTCATAGAGTAGGTTAAACTCCACGTACCGCCCGCGCCGGATCAGCTGGTGCTCTCGCTGTTCAGGCGTCCAGGCTTCGTTCATATGACGGCGGACGATGTCGGGATAGATTTCCAGGAAGGTTTTGCCGACTTCCTGCGTAAAGCTGAAATCTTTTTGCGGATCACTGCTGTCGAGGTAATCGTAAAAAATGCCCCCGACGCCGCGCGGTTCGCCCCGGTGCGGCAGAAAAAAATAATCGTCACACCATTTTTTGAACTTCGGGTAATAGGCGCCGTCAACCGCGTCACAGGTTGTTTTAAACGCGGCGTGAAAATCGTCGGTGTCCTTCTGCACGGGGAAGATCGGCGTTAAATCGGCCCCGCCGCCGAACCAGCTTTTCGATGTCACGATATAGCGGGTGTTCATATGGACGGCAGGCACCAGCGGCGAACGGGGGTGCACGACCAGGCTGATGCCAGTGGCGAAAAAATCGCCGGTTTCTTCGGCGCCGGGAATTTGTTTCCTGAAGGCTTCGGAAAATTTTCCGTGCACGGTGGAGATATTGACCCCGGCTTTTTCAAACACGCGCCCGCGCAAGGACGACATGACGCCGCCGCCGCCATCATCGCGGGTCCAGGGTTTTTTCTCAAACCGCGCGCCCCCTTCGATTTCTTCAAACGCGGCGCAGATTTTATCGCGCAGGGCGGCAAACCACGCTTCAGCCTGTTGTTTCATGCGGGATATCCTTTCGTCTGCCGCAGAGCCTCCCCCAAAACCAGCGCCGAGGCAAGAGCAACGTTGAGGGAACGGGCCTCTTTGACAAGCGGGATGCGGACGTGTGCCGTGCAGTCCTGATAGACGGCATCCGGCACGCCGGCGCTTTCGCGCCCGGCGATCAGAATATCGTCGTCCTGAAATTTAAAATCAAGGAAAGAGCCGTCCGCCCTGGTTGACATCAAGACCAGCCTTTTCCCGCCGCGCGCCGTTTTGAAAGCGTTCCAGCTGGTGTGCCGCGTCAGGTCAAGATGCGCGATATAATCCATGGCCGCCCGCCGCAGGTTTTTGTCGGTCAGCAGAAAGCCGCAGGGTTCGATAATATCCAGCGGCACGTTCAGACAGGCGACAAAGCGCATCAGGGCGCCGGTGTTCTGTGGAATGTCCGGCTCGAAAAGGGCGAGGCGCATTTAAGAAAAAACCTTCAGCAAAGCCAGATGCGCCGGATAGAAAACATGCAACGCGTACTTCGGCAGCAGACGGCCCTGCTGCGGCAAAGATTTGGCGATATCAAGCACAAGCAGCGGCAGCAGGGTCCCGGCCACCGCAAAGGCGCAGAGGATGATCCAGACCTTTTCGTCCGTGCTGGTCAACATGCCGGCGGCATTCATGGAGAAAATCATGAGCAGCAGAAACGGGATGACGCTTCTCTCGCCGCGCAACGCCAGAACAATCGCCGAAGGCAGCATCACCCCCGCCATGCCAAAATCCACCGGCAGGGGCCACGCCAGCGTTGACGCCAGACCTGCCCCGTAAAGGCTGTATAGATGCCACCGTTTAAGCTGTAAGCTGACTTTCGCAAAAATGCCGCCCAGCGCCAGCGTAAACAGGACGTTTGCCGTCTGTTCGCCCAGCGCATACCAGTAAAAAGGCTGCGCCGCGACGGCGACGGCGAGCAGGCGAAAAAGCTGTTTCTCCCTCTCCCACAGGCGGCGGGGGTTTTGCAGGTCAGCCCTTAAAATCGCTATCGCGGCCGCGTAGCAAAAGAGCGGGAAAGCGCCGCGCCCGATCAGCAGCAGCGAAAAAAACGCCCGGTCGAGCCAGATGACGTTGACATGGTCGATGACCATAAAAACAGCAGCGCATATTTTTATGAAATCAAGGACGCCGCCATCGTGTTGAGGCAGAAAGATTTTTTTCGAATTGTCGCTGAACATAATATTATTGTATTTTCATGCGGCGTCTTTTATTTCCTGTAAATCAGAGTACTATCTTTTGTTGAACAGAGTCGACTGTAAAAAGGAACAAGAAACCATGGACTCAAAAGAAGGAACCCGCCGTGACTTCCTTTACCTGACGGCCGGCGCCATGGGCGCGGTCGGGCTTGGCGCTGCGGTCTGGCCGCTGGTGGACAGCATGAATCCGGCCGCCGACACGCTGGCGCTGGCCTCGGCGGAAGTGGACATCGGCCAGGTCGCCGTCGGTCAGACGATCACGGCGGTCTGGCGCGGCGCGCCCGTGTTTATCCGCCGCCGCACGCCCGAAGAAATTACGGAAGCCCGCGCCGTCAACTGGCAGGAACTGCGCGACCCGCAACGCGACGAAGACAGGGCCCCCAAAGCCGAATGGCTGGTGATCAAGGGCGTCTGCACGCACCTCGGTTGCATTCCGCTCGGCACCAAGCCGGGCCAGCCGCGCGGCGATTTCAACGGCTGGTTCTGCCCCTGCCACGGCTCGCACTACGACGTGTCGGGGCGCATCCGCAAGGGGCCGGCGCCGACAAACCTCACCGTGCCGAAATACGAATTCATCACCGACACCCTTATCCGCATAGGTTAATCAAATGACTGGCCCCGCAACGACAGATAAATTCAAGAACAAAACGGTTCAGTGGATCAACGACCGCCTGCCGGTTTTCTCCATGATGAAAAACGAGTACGGCAAGTTTCCGACGCCGCGCAACTTCAACTACCTGTGGAACTTCGGCGCGATTTCCATGGCCATTCTCGGCATCATGATCGCGACGGGCATTTTCCTCGCCATGAACTACACGCCGCACGCGACCATGGCTTTCGAAAGCATCGAGCGCATGTCGCGGGACGTGAACTACGGCTGGCTTTTGCGCTACGCGCACATGAACGGCGCGTCGTTCTTCTTCATCGCGGTCTACATCCATATTTTCCGCGGCCTGTATTACGGATCTTACAAGAAACCGCGGGAGCTGATCTGGATTTTCGGCGTGGTCATCATGCTGCTGATGATGGCGACCGCGTTCATGGGCTACGCGCTGCCGTGGAGCCAGATGAGCGGCTGGGGCGTGACCGTCATCACCAGCATGTTTTCCGCCGTGCCTGTCGCGGGCGAAGACCTGGTCACCTGGCTGTGGGGAGGTTTTGCGGTCGATAACCCGACGCTGAACCGTTTTTACGCGCTGCATTTCTTGCTGCCCTTCGTCATTATCGCGGTGGTCGGCGTTCACGTCTGGTCGCTGCACGTGACGGGCTCCAACAACCCGACGGGCGTCGAGCCGAAATCAGAGAAAGACACCATTCCTTTCAGCCCTTACTACACGGCGAAAGACTCCTTCGGCACGGTCGTCTTCATGGCGATTTTCTTTGCTGTGGTGTTTTTTGCGCCGCTGGCCCTGACGGAAGTCGATCACTTCCGCCAGTTCGATCCCATGCAGACGCCGTCGCATATCGTGCCGGAATGGTATTTCCTGCCGTTCTACGCCATTCTGCGCGCTTTCACGATGGATCTTTATATTCCCTTCACGCATATCGTGATTCTTTCGGCAAAATTGCAGGGCGTCATCGCGATGTTCGGCTCCATCCTTTTGCTGATGTTCCTGCCCTGGCTTGATACCTCCCCGGTCAGAAGCGCGCGCTACCGCCCGATCTACAAATGGTGCCTGGCGCTGCTCGTCCTGGCCATGGTGGCGCTGGGCTACGCCGGCGCCAAACCGCCGGAAGGGGCGGCCATCTGGTTCGGCCGCGCCGGCACATTCTATTACTTCCTGCATTTCCTGGTGATCGTGCCGCTGCTCGGCAAGCGCGAAAAAACACTGCCGCTGCCCAAGAGCATTCACGAGGAGTGCGCGACATGAAAAAAACTTTATCTGTTCTGGCGCTGACACTCCTGATTTCATCTTCTGCCGCTGCCTCGGGGGGGGACGTTATTCCCCAGCAGGACTGGCCGCACAAAGGCGTCTTTGGCGCCTACGACAAAGCGGCCCTGCAACGCGGCTTTCAGGTGTATAAGGAAGTCTGCTCGGCTTGCCATGCCGCAAAGTTTATTTCTTATCGCCACTTGAGCGATCTCGGCTACACGCCGGACGAAATAAAGGCAATCGCGGCGACCGATACCGTGACCGACGGCCCGAATGACGAAGGCGATATGTTCGAACGTCCGGCGCTGCCGTCCGATCGTCTCCGCTCGCCGTTCAAAAACGACAAAGCGGCGCGCGCGTCCAATAACGGCGCGCTGCCGCCCGATATGTCCTTGCTGGTCAAATCGCGCACGGGCGGGGAGGACTATATTTATGCCCTTCTGACCGGCTATGCAGATCCGCCGGCGGACGTGACACTGATGCCGGGCATGAGCTACAACAAATATTTCCCCGGCCACCAGATCGCGATGGCGAAACCGCTCGCCGACGGCCAGATCACCTATTCCGACGGCACGGCGGCCAGCGAAGCGCAGGCGGCGCGGGATATCGCGCAGTTTCTGGCCTGGGCTTCCGAACCGCATATGGAGCACCGCAAGCAAATGGGGTGGAAGGTCATCCTCTTCCTGCTCGCCTTCGCCGGCGTCATGCATGCTGTGAAGCGGAAGGTTTGGAAGAAGTTGCATTGAAAGAATTCATCGCAAAACTCAAAATCACCGATACGCCTGTTGCGCCGCAAGAACGTCTGTGTAACAGATGACCGCAACGGAAGTGCTTATTCAAATCATCGGCGGTGTCTGCCTTCTGCTCTGGGGCGTAAGCATGGTCGGCGTGGGGCTGAACCGGGCTTTTGGCACGGTGCTGCGCCGCGTCATCGCCAACTCGACCAGCAACCGCTTCAAGGCCTTTTTTGTCGGGCTGACCATCGCGTCGGTCCTGCAAAGCAGCACGGCCACGAGCATGATTGTCAGCTCCTTCGCCGGGCGCAAAGTGATCACGATTTCCGCCGCCATCGCGCTGATGCTGGGCGCCGATGTCGGCGCGACGCTGGCAGCGCAGCTGATGTCGCTGGACCTGCGCTGGCTGGCGCCGGTGGTGGTGACGCTCGGCTTCATCGTCGCAAAGGCGATGGAAGGCAATCAGTACAAGCATGTCGGCCACGCCGTCATCGGCCTCGGATTGGCGCTGCTCGCCCTCCGCCACATCACCATGGCGGCGGAGCCGCTCAAAAACTCAGCGGCCCTGCAGGGGCTGATCGGCCCGCTGTCCGACCAGCCCATCCTGGCGGTGGCGCTGGCGGCGCTGCTGACGTGGATGGTGCATTCCGGTCTTGGCATGGTTCTGCTGTTTGTCAGTTTCGTTGCCGCCGGGACTTTACCGGTGGAGCTTGGCCTTTATATGGTTCTTGGCGCGAATATCGGCGGTGCGCTGGCGCCCGTGGTGATGACGCTGCGCGATATTCCGGCGGGGCGGCGGGTGCCGCTCGGCACGCTTGTCATCCGTTGCCTTGGCGTCCTTTTGATCATGCCGGTCATGAGCCCACTGATCGTGCCTTTCATCGAAATTGTGCACCCTGATCCGGCGCGGATGCTGGTCAACTTCCACACGGCGTTCAACGTCGGGCTGGCGGTGATTTTTCTGCCGCTGATCGGCGTGCTGACGCGCCTGAGCGAAAAAATCCTGCCCGACCGGCCGGTCGAGGAAGACGAAAGCCTGCCCCGTTACCTCGACCCGACGGCGATCATGACGCCGCCCGCGGCGCTGGCCTGCGCGGCGCGGGAAACGTTGCGGGTCTGCGATATCGTGCAAAGGATGCTCAAGGACACGCTGGAAGTCTTTCGCGTCAACAACGCGCGGCTGGTGCAGGAAATTCGCGACAGGGAGCAAATTGTCGACAGCCTTTACGATTCGATCAAAACCTACCTGGCGCGGCTTTCGGGCCAGACGCTCGACGAGGATGAAAACAGGCGGTATATGCAGGTCATCACTTTTTCCACCAACCTTGAGCATATCGGCGACATCATCGACAAAAACCTGATGGAGATGGCGATGAAGAAAATCCGCAACCACGATAATTTCTCGCGTCAGGGCTTTGCCGAAATTTCGGATCTGCACGGGCGGGTGATCGACAACATGCGGCTGGCGCAAAACGTGTTCATGACCGGCGACGTCAAAATGGCCCGCAAACTCGTCGGCGAAAAATCGAAGCTGCGGACGCAGGAAATGAACGCGGCGGAAAGCCACTTCAAGCGCCTCAGCGCCGGCGTGGCGGAAACGATTGCGACGTCCAGCCTGCACCTCGATATCCTGCGCGACCTGCGCCGGATCAACAGTTACGTGTCGCTGATCGCCTACCCCATCCTCGACGAAGCCAAGGAGCTGAACCCCAGCCTGCTGAAAGATCCGCGCAAGGTCAAAACCAAAGGCAAAAAGAAACCTTCCAGGACAAAGCTTCCGGACCCTTTGCCGGAGAAATACTAACCATGCCACCCCGCGTCCGGCAGATGGGTGATGCTGATATCCAGGCACTCGCCCGTATCGCGGCCCGGCGTGAACCTGATTTTTTCGACCGATGCCTGGCCGAACAGCGGAACCAGAAGAGAATGGTTCTGGTCGCAGAGCAAGACGGGAAGATCGTCGGGTGTGCGCATTTGGTCTGGTCGCCGGCTTACGCGCCCTTTCGAAGAACGGATATCCCGGAAATTCAGGACCTCGCCGTCGTTTCGGCGGCGCGGCGCAACGGGATCGGCGCTTTGCTGGTGGACGCTTGCGAGCAATCGGCAAGGCAGGCCGGCAAGACGGCAATCGGCATCGGCGTCGGGCTTGATTCAGCCTATGGCGCGGCGCAGCGGCTGTATGTCAGAAAAGGGTATATCCCCGATGGCGCCGGGATTTGCCACGACGATGCGCCGGTCAGGGCAGGTGAACTTCGGGCGGTGGACGATCTGTTGACGTTAAAGATGATAAAGAATCTCTAGACCCGACCTGCACCGGATAACCCAGGCGTTCTTCCAGGACAACCTTGACGGTATGCCAGTTGATTTTTTCGGCATCCGGGCCGGCGGCCTCCAGGATGACTTTTTTCAAAGATTCATCCAGCCCCCATTCGATCCGGTACGCGCCGTCAATCTCGATTTCATTGCCCTGGGTTTTCGAAGGATTTGCTTCCAGGTAAAAAGCATCGCCCACCCATCCTGCCAGCAGGGGTTGATCAACGACGGTGACGGGCGTGCCGACGGGCACCGTTTTGAAGAGCCTGGAAATATCTTCCGGGTAGAGGCGCATGCAGCCGGAACTGACACGCCGGCCAATCGCCCAGGGCTTGTTGGAGCCGTGAATAAGGAAGGTCGGCCAGCCAAGATAAAGCGCATGGGTGCCCAGCGGATTGGAAGGGCCGGCGGGGATGACGGCGGGGAGCAGCGGGTTTTCTTCGCGCATCCTTTCAGTCGGATGCCAGGTCGGCGCGGCGGATTTACGGACGATGGTGGTGGCACCGGTCGGCGTCTGCAACCCTTCACGGCCGATGCCGATGGGGTAAGAGGCAGGTTCTTTCTTCGGATTGGTAAAATGGTACAGGCGCATCTGCGCCAGGTTCACGACGATGCCTTTTTGCGGCGCGCGGGGCAGCAACCGGAAAGACGGGATCACGACACTTTCCCCCGGCACCGGCGTCCAGGGATCAACGCCTGGATTGGCGGCGCGGATCTCGACAAACCCCAGTTTGTAGTGCCGCGCAATATCCAGCAGCGTGTCTTCCTCCCCCACTTCGTGTGCTTGCATGGCGCCGACGGCAATGCGGGCTTGGGGCGGATAGGGCGGCAGCGGCAGGGTTTCGTCGGTATCCGCTGTTTTTTCTGTTTCTTCAAACGGCCGAACCGCCGGATTTTCCGACGGCGCGGCGCAGGCGGAACCCGCCATGATCGTCACGGCAAAAAAAAGGGTAAGGAGATGACGGAAATAGCTGCGCCCTGACAAGCTAAGCCCTCCCCATCTCAAAGGAAAGGTGCAAAGGGCTGATGCCGATTTTCGACAGAGCGCATTCCCATTTCCCGGCGAGGTTGGCGTTGAAAATCAGGTCGTCATCCGCGGGAAGGGTGAGCCAGGCGTTGCTGCGCATTTCAGCGTCGAGCTGCCCCGGCCCCCATCCGGCATAACCGAGCGCGAAGATGCTGTTGCGGGGGCCCAGCCCCCCCGTGATGGCGCGGAGAATATCGACAGTGCCTGTAATGCCGATGCGATCGTTGATGCGCACGGTATCCTTGCGCAAGAAATCCGTCGAGTGCAGCACGAACCCCCGCCCGGTTTCAACCGGTCCGCCAAAATGCACAATCGGTTCGACCCGCGATTCCAGAGACGGCAGGCACAGCTGCGCCAGTAAGTCTTTAAAGGCGACTTCCGGCAGTTGCTGGTTGATGACAATCCCCATTGCGCCGGCAGGGCTGTGGGCGCAGACATAGACGACGCTCTTGAAAAAAGCATCTCCCTGCAACCCCGGCATGGCCACGAGCAGACAGTCGCGGAACGGGCTGTCCCCTTCCAGCAGCGCCGGATTGAGTGTGTTTTCGATGCTGGTTTGCCGGCTGCCCATCGTTTTATTCTACCAAAAAAGTCTGAAAGAGAGGTGAAGATGCCTATTTCGCCAGTTTGCGCCACCGGGCGACGTTGTTGTTATGTTCCTGAAGCGTTTTGGCAAAAGCGTGGCCGCCTGTGCCGTCTGCGACGAAATATATATAGTCTGTTTTCTCAGGATTCAAAACAGCGGCGAGGGACGCCCTCCCCGGATTGGCGATCGGCCCCGGCGGCAAGCCCGGCACGACATAGGTGTTGTAGGGCGAGGGATTTTTTAAGTCCTTGTAAGTGAGAGAACGGCTGAACTTTTCCTTGCCCTGGGTGATGGCATAAATAACGGTCGGGTCGGATTGCAGCGGAATACCCTGCCGCAGGCGGTTCGCGAATACCCCCGCGATCCGCGGACGTTCGGCCGCAAGGCCGGTTTCCTTTTCGACAACGGAGGCAAGGATCACGGCTTCCGCCGGCGTTTTGACGGGAAGCGCAGCGCTGCGCTTTTCCCATTCCGCTTGCAAAGCATCGCGCATGGATTTTTGCATGCGTTCGATTATTGCTTGCCGCTGATCGCCGTGGGAAAAATGATAGGTTTCGGGAAGCAGGCTGCCTTCCGGGGGGGTTGTGACGTCACCCGTCAGCACGGGTTCGTTTGTCAGCAAGCCGATGATTTCCACGACCGTCAGCCCTTCCGGGATGGTGATCTTGCGCTGCCATGTCTTGCCGCTTTGCAGCAAGGCGACGACCGCGCGGGTGCTCATACCCGGCAGAAACCGGTATTCTCCGGCTTTCAGGGCTTTTGTCTTTGCCTCAACCCGAAACACAAGGCTGCTGGCGATGACGTTTTCGTCCTGCAGCCGTGCCGCAATCCCCCGGACGGATTTTCCCGGCGCGATATAGACCAGTTTTTCGGCGACCAGCGGACCGGGGGCTTGGGTTGCTTGCATGAAGAATCCGGCAGCGGCAACACCTGCCAGCGCAACGGTCAGCAAAAGGGTCAGAAAAGCGGAACCGTTGCTCCCCGGCGTCTTCATATCTTCCTGAAAATCAGACAGGCGTTCGTGCCGCCGAAGCCGAAGGAGTTGGAAAGCGCGATATCGGTTTTACGTTCTTTCGCCTGATGGGGGACGAGGTCGATGCCAGCCGCCATGTCGGACGGATCATCAAGGTTGAGCGTCGGCGGCAGGATTCCCGTTTGCAATGCCTTGATGCTAAAGATCGCTTCCACGGCGCCCGCCGCGCCCAGCAAATGGCCGATGGCGGATTTGGTGGAAGAGATGCTGGTTTTTTTGACAGCCTCGCCAAACAGGCGCCGGATGGCCATCAGTTCTATATCGTCGCCGAGCGGGGTCGAGGTGCCGTGGGCGTTGATGTAACCGATGTCTTCAAGATTTACTTTTGCGCGCTTGACCGCGGCCTGCATGGCGCGGAACCCGCCGCTGCCGTCTTCAGCAGGCGAGGTCACGTGGTAAGCGTCGCCGGAAAGGCCATAGCCGATGACTTCGGCGTAAATCTTCGCGCCGCGTTTTTTGGCGTGGTCGTATTCTTCCAGAACGACAACACCGGCGCCTTCGCCGATGACGAAACCGTCACGGCCCTTGTCGAACGGGCGTGACGCGCGTTCGGGCGTGGCGTTATAGCCGGTGGACAAGGCGCGGCAGGCGGCAAATCCGGCAACGCCGACGCGGCAAATGGCGGCCTCGGCGCCGCCCGCCACCATCACGTCCGCATCATCCATCATAATCAGGCGCGCGGCATCGCCGATGGCGTGGCTGCCGGTGGCGCAGGCGGTGACCACCGCGTGGTTGGGGCCTTTAAAGCCGTATCTGATGGAAACATTGCCGGAGATGAGGTTGATCAGCGACGAGGGAATAAAAAACGGCGAGATGCGGCGCGGCCCCTTTTCCTGCATCAGGATCGACGTATCCTGAATATTCGAAAGCCCGCCGATGCCGGAGCCGATCAGCACGCCGGTGCGACACTGACTTTCTTCGTCCGAGGGGCTCCAGCCGCTGTCCTCCACGGCATCCACCGCGGCCGCGTAGCCGTAATGGATGAAGCGGTCCATTTTCTTTTGTTCTTTGTGCTCGATGTACCGGTCAACGGGAAACTGGGGTATTTCCCCCGCGACTTGGGACGGCAGGTCAGAAGCATCAAAAGAACGGATGGTGCGCAGGCCGGAAGCGCCCGAAATCAAGGCAGACCAGTTGTGATCCGTCCCACAGCCCAGAGGGCTGATGACGCCCATGCCCGTGACGACAACACGCCTCATCTAAGATTTCCAGTTTCTGTCTTCTGGATTCTGAATTTACGCCGCTTTGGCATTCGTTTGGATAAAGGAAATCGCATCCTTCACGGTCTGGATTTTTTCAGCCGCGTCATCGGGGATTTCAATGCCGAATTCTTCCTCAAAAGCCATGACCAGCTCAACAGTGTCGAGGCTGTCGGCGCCGAGGTCATCAATAAAGCTGGCGTTGTCGGTCACCTTGGAACCGTCGACGCCCAGATGTTCGATGACGATTTTCTTGACGCGTTCATTAACGTTGCTCATGTGCATATCCTCGTTCGGTTACGTTTTCAATTTTTTCTGTAAGTGGGAAAATGAGTACCATACTAATTTTATTTGGCAAAGGAGATTTTTGTTTTCATAAACTAGCAAAACAGCCCCTCCCAGCGCTTCCCGGCCGGCATTTGCTGAAAAAAGAAATTCGCGCTATCCTAGAAGGGTGGTGAGGGGTTTAATATGCTGGGATTGAACGGTCTTTTCAACACGCTGGTCGGAAGCGCCGGAAACAAAAAACCGCCGCGCGACACACCCCTCTACGCCGCTGTCAAAAGAGGTAACATTAAAGAAGTCAGACGTTTGCTCCGCGGCGGCGCCGACCCGAATATTGTCAGCGCTCGCCACCTGACGCCGCTGCACCAGGCCGCTTACTGGGGAGAGGTGGAGATCGTGGCGCTGCTGCTGAAACACGGCGCCAAAGTCACCATCGACAGCGGCAAAGGGTGGACGGCCTTGCATTCCGCGGCGGTTTCCGGCGGACTGAAAAGCCGCAAGGAAATTATCGCGCTGCTGCTGGAGGCTGGCGCCTCCCTCGAAAAAAAAGACAATCAGGGCTGGACGCCGCAAGATTATATGAAGCTCTGGGAAGAAAATGCCGGGGCGGCGGAAAAACTGAAACAATACCTGAGCCTGACC
>CAYGGT010000047.1:8909-13595 GCA_964349475.1 uncultured Rhodospirillaceae bacterium | reverse complement strand
CAGCCATGATAAAATGAGCCGCTGCGCTTTCAGGTGATTGCCGCCTGATTTTTCCAGCGCGTCTTTAACCCGTGACAATGCGTATTCCTGGCTCATGGTCTTCTCCCTTTTATTAAGGATGGCATAAGCAGTGTCTTTCTGCAAACCCTTTGAAGAAACCTTGCGGCTGGCGCAACTGACGCGCAGCCGCTTTTTAAAACAACTCCGTCAATGCTTTACATGCCTGTTTTCTGGACTTCACCCTGACGATGTTCGGGTGGGCGAGCTTTGACAAGATATGTTCAATATGGGGACGTTCCCCCCTGAACAAAATCGTTTTTAGAAATGAAATGTTCAGGCGTTCTATGCAGCCTTCAGGCATTTCCGGTCTTTTTCGACCTCTGTAACGCCACCACCTTTTAACCCCGCCCCAGGCGGCCAGGTATCCGGGGTAATCCAGGTAGAGAATGACGGTGGATTTTTTCAGGATTTCCCCGGAGTTGTCATCCACCCACCCTTCGACGATCCATGCTGCGGTAGCGGAAATTTTTTTTAGTTCTTTGCGAATTTCTTCCAAAGGCGCTTCGACCCAGTTTTTGCTCCAGATGATGCTGTCAACGTGGAACAGGGGAATGCCTGTCTTTTCCGACAGGGCTTTTCCCAATGCAGACTTTCCGCTGCCGCTGATGCCGATGATGAATATTTTTTCCTGTTTCATCGCAACGCCGCTGGCGGCGGCATGAGCTCGGCCAGTTCCTTCAAAATCCTGTGCACGCCGCGTAAACGCTGGTTCAAGTCCTCCCATGCCTTCACGTAGACAAGTTTTTGGTCCGCCGGACGCAGTTTAACGGTGCCGACCTGCTTGCCGATATATTGCACCAGCTTGACCGTGTTAATCTTAGTGGAAGCATGAAAGGAAAGCACCGCGCCCTTCGGCCCGGCGTCGATTTTGTCAATGCCGCCCGCGCGGCAGAGCTGCTTGATCTCGACCAGTTTCAGCAGGTTTTCGACGTCATCGGGCAACGGGCCAAAACGGTCGATCATCTCTGCCGCGAAACTTTCAATCTCCGGCTTGTCCGCCAGGTCGGCGATGCGGCGATAGAGGGAAAGGCGCAGGTTAAGATCGGGGATGTAAGCGTCGGGAATCAGTACCGGCATGCCAAGATTAATATGCGGCGACCAATGTTCCGCCAGCGCTGGCCTGTTGCCGCCGCCCTCACGGGCAATGGCAACCGCCTCTTCCAGCATCTCCTGGTAAAGTTCGACGCCGATTTCGCGGATATGCCCGGACTGCTCTTCACCAAGCAGGTTGCCGGCACCACGGATGTCAAGATCGTGACTGGCGAGCTGGAACCCGGCGCCGAGGCTGTCCAGCTGTTCAATGGCATGCAGCCGCTGCGTCGCCGCTTTGGTGAGTTTTTTCTGCGGCTCATGCGTCAGGTAAGCGTAAGCGCGCTGCTTGGCGCGGCCGATGCGCCCGCGCAGCTGGTAGAGTTGCGCCAGGCCGAACATTTCCGAGCGGTGAATAACCATCGTGTTCGCATTCGGGATGTCGAGGCCGGATTCAACGATGTTGGTTGAAAGAAGAACATCAAACACGCCTTCGTAAAAGGCCGACATTTTGTCTTCGATGTCGTCGGCGCTCATCTGCCCGTGGGCGGCGACGATTTTCAGCTCCGGCACCAGGCGGCGCAATTCTTTTTCCAGCTCATCCATATCGGCAATGCGCGGACAGACGTAGAAAGACTGCCCGCCGCGGTAATGCTCGCGCATCAGCGCGTCGCGGATGACGACCGGGTCGTAGGGGAGGACGAATGTTTTGACGGCCAGCCGGTCGAGCGGCGCCGTCGTGATCAGGCTCAGCTCCCGCACCCCCGTCAGCGCCATCTGCAGCGTGCGCGGAATGGGCGTGGCGGTCAGGGTGAGAACATGGACGTTTTCCTTCAGCTGCTTCAGGCGTTCTTTCTGCTTGACGCCGAATTTTTGCTCTTCATCGACGATCAGCAGCGCCAAATCGCTGAAGCGGATTTTCTCGCTCAGCAGCGCATGCGTGCCGATCACGATGTCCAGCTCGCCTTTTTCCAAATCGGCGCGGACGGCATCGGCCGCCGCTGCGGAAACGAAGCGCGACAGCAAGCCGATCCTGACCGGAAAGCCGTGAAAACGGCGCGTGAAGGTCTGGTGGTGCTGCCGCGCCAGCAGCGTCGTCGGGGCGATCAGCGCGACCTGATGCCCCGTCAGCGCCGCGACGGAGGCCGCGCGCAGGGCCACTTCGGTCTTGCCGAACCCGACATCGCCGCACACCAGCCTGTCCATGGCCTGTTCTTTGCCAAGGTCTTGCAGCGTGTCCTCGATGGCTTTTTGCTGGTCTTCCGTCTCTGGGTAAGGGAACCCGCCGCAAAACTTTTCGTACGTGACGTCTTCCAGCGCAATGGGGTCGGTGTGGCGCAAGACGCGCAGCGCCGCGATATTCATGAGTTGTTCGGCCAGCGCCAGCAAGTCTTTCTTGACTCTTGCTTTGCGCGCCTGCCAGGCAGCACCGCCAAGCTTGTCGAGCACGGCGCCCGCTTCGGCGGAGCCGTAGCGCGACAGCACATCCAGGTTTTCCACCGGCACGAATAGCTTGTCGCCGCCGTGATAAATCAGTTTCAGGCAGTCGTGCGGCACGGAATCGACAACGACCGTTTCAAGCTTATCGAACTGCCCGACGCCGTGGTCTTCATGCACCACAAAGTCGCCTTCGTGCAGCTGGCTGATTTCAAACAGAAAAGCGTCGCTTTTCTTGCGCTTTTTGGATGTGCGCGACAGGCGGTCGCCCAGTAAGTCCTGCTCGGTCAGGACGGCGAAGTCAGCGGTTTCGAAACCGTGCGCGAGTCCGAGAATGGTCAGTTCGCATTTCCTGGAAACATGCAGCCCCTGTTCCTGCAACAGATGCGTCAGCCGGTCCCGCGCCCCGGCGCTATACGCCGCAAGCAAAACTTTTTTACCCGCTTTGTTGAGATCTTCGATGTGGTCGCGGATCGCGCCATATAAATCGACGCCCGGCTGCGCGCGGATGTCGCCAAAGTCGCGGCCTTTTTTTCCGCCGCCGTCCTTTTCGCCGGGGGGCGGGGAAAACGGCGAGAGATCAATCGTCGGGTAATCACCGATTCTTTTCAGCCACTCCGCTTGCGGCAGGTAAAGCTGCTCCACGGGTACGGGCCTGTACTGCGCCGCCTTGCCTTTTTCTTCGGCTTTCAGCATGATCATGCGGGCCTGGTAAAGGTCTTCAACTTGCTGCAAGCGCATGTCGCGCGATTGTTCGGCTTGATGATCGAGCGTGATCGTCGCCTTCGGTATATAATCGAACAGCGTTTCCAGATGCGGATAATACAGCGGCAGCCAGTGTTCCAGACCGGCATATTTCCGGCCTTCGCTGACAGATTCATAAAGAGCGTCTTCCTTGCGGACGGCGCCGAACAACGCGCGGTACTTGCCGCGAAAGCTCTCGATTGCTTCAGGGGTGAGCAGCACTTCGGAGACGGGGTAGAGAGTCAAACTCTGTTGATCACCGGACGTTTTGCCACCGGACACAGTTTCCGCCGCGCCAGTCGTTCGCTGGCTGAGCGCGTCGAAAGTGCGAATGTGCTCGATGTCGTCGCCGAAACAGTCGATGCGCAGCGGTTCGGCCGCGCCCGCCGGAAAAATATCGATCAGCCCGCCGCGCAACGCATATTCCCCCGTCTCGCGCACGGTATCGGCGCGGTGGTAGCCGTTGGCGACTAAAAAGTTTTGCAGCTGCGGCAAATCGAGCCGTCCCCCCGCCCTGATGCTGATGGCGGAGCCTTTCAGCTGTTCCCGCGCCGGCACACGCTGGATGATGGCGGAAACGGTGGTGAGAATGACCAGAGGGCTGGAAGAATCACTGAGCAGGCGCGAAAGCGTTTCAAGACGCGCCCCCACGACATCCGCTGTCGGAGAAACACGGTCGTAGGGGAGGCAGTCCCAGGCGGGAAAACGGAGCACTGCGACGGAAGGCGCGAAAAAGCGCAGCGACTCATACATCTGCTCAAACCGCAGGTCGTCCGAAGCGACGTGGAGCACGGGGGCGCCGGATTCTTTCGCCAGTTGTCCCAAAAAAATCGAATCGTGGCCTTCCGGCATGCCGTAAAGGGTATGCCGCTCAGCGGGATTGGCCTTAGGGCTTGTGCGTGTCATGGATCGCCCCCTTTGCAAGGGCGATCAGTAGCATTAATGCAGCAACATCGGCAAGACGTTCGTATAGCTGACGCCAAAAACGATGCTCTGCGAAAAAGGGGTAGACGGATCAAAACGCACCTTCAGCACTTTGGCGGGGGATATTTCAATGCCGATCTTGACGTTGCTCCGGGCGCACGCTTGCAGCAACTTGCGAAACCCGATCATCTCGCGGATTTCTTCCGGTGCAATCGTGGCGGTGTAATGCGTGATGTGCGTATTGAAGTCGTACCCCGGTTGCAAGCTGTCGGCGTCTGACGTCTCGGCCCCGGGTATTTCGGGTATTTGCGGAGCGCGCCGCGGTATAATATCCGCTATCTCTCTCAGCCAGCGGTCGGTCAGGCCAAGGTCGATGAATTTTTGCAGCGGTAATTTTAAGCGATTGAAATTGCTTGCCATTCAAAACCCCAAAAAACAGTCCATAATACTATTTTATGGCAAAAAAAAACCAGCGTCAAGATGATTTAATTT
>CAYGGT010000047.1:0-8899 GCA_964349475.1 uncultured Rhodospirillaceae bacterium | reverse complement strand
AATGCTATCTTTTCATAGTTTTTTAACAGAAATGTCGGAACACAATGCAAATTCAAAAACAGCTGACGGGAGAGGAAATCGCTGACCTGCGCCGCGAAAAACGCGAGCGTTTCCTCAGCTCTCTCGGCTGGAAAAGCGCTGTCCTGGAACCGATGCAGGCCGATGCTTCTTTCCGGCGCTATTACCGGCTGCGGGGGGTGCCGGCACCGATGCTGCTCATGGAAGACCCGCCGGATCGGCCGCCGGTGCCGCCGTTTGTGATGGTCGAGCCCTTTGCCAAGATCGCGGCGCATTTACGGACGATCGGGTTGCGCGCGCCACAGGTGCATTTCAGCGATATTGCCAACGGCTTGCTGGTGATTGACGATTTCGGCGACGATACCTATACGCGGCTGTTCGACAAAGGCGCCAATCCCAAACCGCTGTATGAGCTGGCCGTGGATGCGTTGGTGCACCTGCACCAGCATCCAAAACGGTGCGACATCGACCTGCCGCAGTACGACGGCGAACACCTGGTGGCTGAAGCCATGCTGCTGCTCGACTGGTACTACCCGGCGCTGAGCGGTAAAAAACCAACCGAGAAAATGAAAGAATCTTTTGCCGCGGCGTGGAAAGATCTCTTCAGCAAGTTTCCGTCCGACCAGCAAACACTTGTGCTGCGCGACTACCACGTGGACAATTTAATGCTGATCGCCGGAGAAAAGGGGGTCCGGTCTTGCGGCCTGCTCGATTTTCAGGACGCGCTCATCGGCCCGTTCAGCTACGACCTGATGTCGCTGCTGGAAGACGCGCGCCGCGACGTGCCGGCGGACCTGCGGGCGCATTTGTACGCGCGCTATATGAACGCCATGGGCATCGACCGCGCCGGCTTTGACTACTCCTTCCGCGTGCTGGCGCTGCAGCGCCACGCCAAGGTGCTGGGCATTTTCGTGCGCCTTTCCGTCCGCGACGGCAAAGACCGCTACCTGAAATTCATCCCGCATGTGCATCGGTTGTTTACCGCTTCACTCAGCGACCCCGTGCTGGAACCGATGCAGCGGTGGTTTGAAGAAAACGGCATTGATATTGCAGCACCGCTTCCGCCGCCGTAAAGATTTCGTTTCCCGCCTACCCTTCGATCACTTCCTTCACCTTCGTCGCCAGCTGTTTCAGCGTGAACGGCTTGGGGAGGAAATGGGCGTTGTCGGTGAGTTGGTCTTTAAAGCGGTCTTCGGCATAGCCGGAAATAAAGATGATTTTGACGCGCGGATATTTTTTGCGGACGATGGATGCGAGCGCCGTGCCGTCCATCTCAGGCATCATCACATCGGTGATCAGAACCTCAGGGTCGATTTTCATTTCCGACAACAGGCGAAGGGCGATCTCCCCGGAGGGCGCATCGACGACATGGTAGCCCTTGTTCGTCAGCGCGCGGGCGCTGAAGATGCGGACAGCGTCTTCGTCCTCGACCAGCAAAATCCGCGCAGAGCCGGTCAGGTCGTGCACCGCCGGCTTTTCTTCCGCTGTTTCTACTTTAACGTCCCCCACGTGGCGCGGCAGATAGATGATAAAGGTCGTTCCCTTGCCGACGGCCGTGTTGACAGCGATATAGCCGCCGGTCTGGTGGATGATGCCGTGCGCGGTGGCAAGGCCCAGACCGGTGCCGGCGCCGATTTCCTTGGTGGAAAAGAACGGCTCGAAAATACGCGACAGGACTTCGGGCGCAATGCCGCTGCCGCTGTCCTTGACGGTCACCGTCACCCATTCTCCGGGCGGAAGCATTTCTTCGGCGCCGAGCTTCAGCGCGGCGGCGTTGCTGAAGTTCTCGGTGCGGATCTGCAGCTTGCCGCCCTGCGGCATGGCATCCCTGGCGTTGACCACCAGGTTGATGAAGACCTGCTCCATCTGCCCCTGGTCGGCTTTGACGAGGCCCAGTTCGCTGCCATGCGTCATGCGCAGGTCAATGTTGACGCCGATCAGGCGGCGCAAGAGGTGCGTGAGCTCGGTCAGCACATCCGCCAGGTCCAGCACGCGCGGCTGCAAAGTTTGCTGGCGGGAAAAAGCGAGCAGCTGCCGCACCAGGTTGGCGGCGCGGTTGGCGTTTTGCTTGATCTGCATGATATCGGCGAAGGAAGCATCGCCGGGTTTATGGCGCAGCAGCAAAAGATCGCAAAAGCCGATCATCGCGGTCAGCAGATTGTTGAAGTCATGCGCGATGCCGCCGGCGAGCTGCCCCACCGCCTGCATTTTCTGCGACTGGGCGAATTGCTTTTCCAGGTTTTTCTGCTCGGTCAGGTCGATGAAGTGCAGCACGAAACTGTCGCTGGCGCTGAACTTGCGGGCATATAGCTGCGCCACCTTGGCCGGCGGCCCTTTCAGCGGCACCTCGATAAAGGGCTCTGCCGTCCCCCCCCGCGCCAGTTGCCGCAGCCATTCAAGGACGCGCTTGTGGGCGTCCGGCGCGATATAGGCGATCAGCGGCTGGCCGTTGATGCTGCTGCTCTGCATATGCAGCATCCCCGCCAGGGTCTGGTTGGCGTCGCTGATGACGCCGCTGGAATTCAGCATGCAGATGCCGACGGGGGCTTCTTCGAACAGCCGTTGAAAGCGGTCCTCGGATTCAAGCAGCGCCTGCTGCATCTTTTGTTCCGTCGTCATGTCGTAGATGATGGAACGGGAAATCACTCTTCCCTCTTCAGAGCAGGAGACAGAGTGCGTGACGGCGGCCTTGAACAGCCGGTTGCCGGCCCCTTTCATCAGCAGCTCGCCATGCTGGTGAAGCCCGCCGTTCTCGAAAAAATCATACGGCTTGCCGTTTTCAGGCGGGGACGGTAAAAAATCGTGAAGCGGTATTTTTCCGATAAGCGACGCGCTATCGACCCCCAGAAGCCGGAGCATCATATCGTTGGCGAACAGAAACTTTCCGTTTTCATCGACGGAAAAAAAGCCCACCGGCGCGTTATCGGTGAAATCGCGGAGGTTTTTACGCTCTTCGCGGATGGCCGCTTCCATCTGGTAGCGGGCCGTGATGTTGTCAAACCGCCAGTGCACAAAACCCGGCCAGCCGATGATGTGCTGGCAGGTGACTTGCAGCCAGAGGTGCTTTCCCTGTCTGTCGGTTTCGAATTCAGCGGTGGCGGACCCGGCCGGTGCTGCCTTGAAACGTAATGCGTTCAGGCTTTCTTCGACCTTGCGCGGATTGTCGAAGATCCCCGCGAAGCCCGCCAGCGACACATCCCCCCGGCCCTCGATCAGCCGCTCGAACCGCTGGTTGGTATAGATTGTGCGGCCTTCCGGGTCGGTGACGGCGCGGGCTTCGGCGCTTTTTTCAAGCACTTCGGTCAGGATTTTTCGGCTGCGGTCAACGCCGGTGTAAAACTGGTTGACCAGCAAAAACCCGAACCCCCCCACCAGCCCATAGACGTAAAGGGCCAGCACCGGGATGCGCTGGTCGCTGTGCCCGCCAAGGCCGATAATAAGAAAAACAAACAGCCCATAGACGACGCTCACCGCCAGGAGAATCAGCAGTTTAAAATACCGCCGCCCCGGCGACGTTGTTTCTCTGGTTCTGAACTTTTTCGATGCCGTGGTCAGGCTTTTCTTCCTTTCAGCTTGAAGACGTAGGAGATAACTTCCGCCACCGCCTTGAAGTGTTCGCGGGGAATGGTCTGGTCGATTTCCATCGACGCGTGCAGCGCGCGGGCCAGCACCGGGTTTTCGATGACCGGCACGTTATTTTCCTTGGCAACGGCCTTGATTTTTTCAGCGACGGCATCAACGCCCTTGGCGACCAGGGTGGGGGCGTCCATGGCTTTGGAATCGTATTTCAGCGCGACCGCATAATGCGTCGGGTTGGTGATGACGACGTCGGCCGTCGGGACGGCCTGCATCATGCGCTGACGGGCTTTTTGCTCGCGCAGCTGGCGCAGCCGCCCCTTGACCTGCGGGTCGCCCTCGGTCTGGCGGTATTCCTCGCGCACTTCCTGCTTGCTCATGCGCATGTTTTTCATGAATTCGAAACGCTGGAACATGTAGTCCACGACCGCCAGGAAAAACAGCACGCTCAGAACCGCGATCATCATTTTCAGGAACAGCGATTGCAGCTCGTACAGGGACTGAGAAAACTCAAGGCCGACAAAATGCTCCAGCCCGTCGAAATAGGGCCAGAGGACAAAAGTCCCCGCCGCCGAGACGAGGACCAGTTTGACAACGCCTTTCACCAGCTCCATGATCGAGCGCTTTGAAAAAAGCCGCCCGACGCCTTTAAAAATAGAGACGCGGGCAAGATCCGGTTTTAAAGGGTCCGCGGTGAAAATCGGCCCCGTCTGCATAAACCCTGACATCGCCCCGGCGAAGGCCAGCAGCGCCAGCGGCGGAACAATATCGCCGCCGATGCGCAGGAACAGCACTTGCAAGACATGCGTCAGCCCCACCGGATCGGTCGGGATGGCATGGGACTGCTCCAGAAAATTTTTCAGCGTGTCCTTGATGTCGGCGCCAATGCCGGGACCCGCCATGACAACCAGCAGCGTCGCCGTCAGAAGAACGAGCCAGTTGTTCACCTCGCGGCTGTAGACGATCTGGCCGCGCTTGCGCGCTTCTTCCAGCTTGCGCGGCGTCGGGTCTTCTGTTTTTTGCGTATCGTCTGTCGAATCGTCTTCAGCCACAACACATCATCCGGGGTTCAGGGATTGCGCCAGCAGAAAAGTATAGCCGTCCAGCCAGTATAAAATACCGGCGGAAAGCGTCATCACCAAAATCAGCAGGCAGAGAAAAATCTGCACCGGCATCGCCAGAAAAAAGACCTGCAGTTGCGGCATCAGCCGCCCCAGCAGCCCGAAGCCGACCTGGATCAGCGTGCCGACGATCAGAAACGGCACGGCAATCTGCACGCCGATCTTGAAGGCCGCGGTCACGGCCTTGCCGATAATTTCCGACAGCGTGCCGGCATCCGGAAAAAACCCGTTGGCCGGGTAAAGCCGGTAACTGTCCACGACCGCGGCCAGCATCTGGTGATGAACGTCCGCAGTCAGCATCAGCGTGACGCCGAGCGACGAGTAAACCGCGCTCATGATCGACCCCTGTGTTTCCGTGCCGGGGTTGAAAATGGTGGCGTTCGAAAGCCCCGCCTGAACGGAAACGATCGTCCCCGCCGTGTCCAGCGCCGACAGCAGGATGCGCATGACGGTGCCGATAAAAATGCCGATAAAGGCTTCCGACGCCAGCAGCGCCAGCAGTAAACCGGTATTGCCCGGAATGGCCGGCAGCTGCACCGCGAGCACGGGGGTCAGCACGAAACTCATCGCCAGCGCGAACAAAAGGCGCATCGTGGGCGCGACAAAGCTATCACCGATCCCCGGCATGATCATCAGCGCCGTACCAAAACGCATGAAAATCAGCAGGAAGGCGAAGATATTGCCGACGATCAGTTCTTGCAGGAAGTTTTGCATTTATATGACAAAAATCCCGTGTGCTCGTTCATACCCGTTCATTATAGACACGAGGATTGATTGCCCAACAGAAAAAATTGTTCTCCGCCGCATTATGGTGTCGCTAAAACTGTGAAGAGTAACCGGAAGGTATACCGCGCTTAAACTTCTGGCCGCTATCTCTCGTCAGGGCCAAAAGTACATCTGCCCCCGCTTTTTTCCCCGACGCCCAGGCGCCGGTCATCGTGGCGGCGTCGTTCAGCGTAAAAGCTTCTCCCGCGTAGGTAACGTTGCCGTCCGTCACTGGTCGCCTCCCTCTCCTCTGTCGCCTTCGCCACGTCCATTATAGAGCCTGATGAATGGCAGATACCGAAATCCCGGTTGACGGGCGAGGTCGCCCCGCCCGTCATCAGCGTCCCGACCGCATCATGAACAGCCTGGACAACTGTCCCAATATGCCCAATGCCTCACAACAGAACACTGACGGCGACGGCCTGGGCGGCGCTGGCGGGGGCGGCTGCCTTGATGCTGTTCTTCTTTTTCCGCGTGACAAAAAGCACTTCCACGAAAAACGGGCCATAAGAGGTTAACCGTGCCGCAATCGCAATTCCCTCTGCTGAAAACGAAGCAATTCCTGCCGCTGAGTTTCGCCGCGCTGTGCTGATCGTGGAACTGAAAAAAGGCGGCCAGTGCATGGCCTTCCCCGAGGGGCGCATCACGGTCACAGGCTCGCTCATGAAAATCTAAGAAAGCCCCCCGGCAGGCCGATGCCTAACATGATGGCGGCCCGATGGCCCCGGCCTCCGGCCTTTACTTTGTCAGGGTAGATTACCTTGATAATCTGTTATTTTTTAAAAACGCTTGAAAACTCCGTCCTGTTCTGTTAGAACTCCCCCTCTTGAGAAAATTAATGTTATTATTTAAATGAGGGCATAAAAAATGGACATCAGAAAAACTCCGAAACCAAAAGAAGCTTTTACAACGGTAATGCGCGATCTGGCTGTCTATGAAATAAAGCAGCTCGGCTCCGACATCGCAGAAACCGTCACCGATGCAAAAGATGTGGCAGTCTGTGTTGTCAGAAAGGCAGCCGATACGGCCAGACGCGTCAAGTCGGCGATTGAACAAAAAAAATAGTTAAATCAGTGCGTTACCGCGCCGTACAGCCGCCGTCGATGGGCGGGACGATGCCGGTGACGAGCGCGGCGATTGTGCTGTTCATCGCGCTTTTGCTTCTGCCCTTGCCGTCCCGTGCCGGTCAGGGAGACTACGTCGTGCTTTTACACGGCATAGGGCGTACAAACGGCTCAATGGAGAAAATGGAAGATGCTTTGGTGCGGCAAGGCTATGCCGTCATCAATATCGACTATGCCTCGCGGCAAAAACCGTTTGAAGAGCTGGTCCTGGATGTCAGAAAGGCAATAGAACAAGCCCATGTTCCTGTCATGAAAAAGCTTGATTTTGTCGGACATTCCATGGGCGGCCTCATCATTCGCGCCTATATCCACAAGTATAAACCGAAAAACCTTGGCAGAGTCGTCATGCTGGGAACGCCCAATCAGGGCAGCGAAGTGGCCGATTTGCTGAAAGACAATTTTTTATACAAGGCTTATTACGGACCTGCCGGGCAAGAGCTGACAACGCGCCGGGACAGCCTCAAGAAAGTCCTTGGCGCGGTTGATTACGATCTCGGCGTGATCGCCGGCGACAGGTCTGTTGATCCGGTTTCATCCCTGCTGATTATTCCCGGCGACGATGACGGCAAGGTGTCCGTGACGAGAACAAGGATAAAAGGCATGAAAGATCACGTCGTTCTTCATGCCACGCATACGTTTATGCCTTCGAACGACGAGGTCATACGGCAGACGGAATATTTTCTGGAGCGCGGCAAGTTTCTGCACAAAACCAATTAAGAAAACTTGGCTATGTAGTTGACATTCAGCACATGAATTCTGCCCGTTAAAGCCTGGCGGCGGGGCATTAGAAATCTCATGATTTTTCTGTTATGCTGCGGATTTTGATTTTATGACAATTATTATACGGAAAATACATATAGAATTCGCTTGCAGAATCGGGAGGCGACGGCTACAAAGTTAGCACTTACTACAGGAGAGTGCTCACGGTGAGACTCTGTTAACCTTGTTTCGAAGGAAGAATAAAACATGAAATTCCGTCCCCTCCACGACCGCGTTTTGCTGCGTCGTCTCGAAAGCGACACCAAAACAGCCGGCGGCATCATCATTCCCGATACCGCGAAAGAAAAACCCGCCCAGGCTGAAGTCGTTGCCGTCGGCACCGGCGTCCGCGACGACATGGGCAAACTTGTGCCGCTCGCCGTTTCGGCCGGCGACATCGTGCTGTTCTCCAAATGGTCCGGTTCCGAAGTCACCCTCGACGGCGAAGAACTGCTGGTCGTGAAAGAATCCGACATCATGGGCATCATGGATATGGCCAAGAAAAAATCGAAAGCGGCTTAGGTACATCTGAATAAATAACAATATTGAAAGGACTAAAGACATGTCAGCTAAAGAAGTAAAGTTCAGCGCGGAAGCCCGTCAGAAAATGCTCAAGGGCGTGGATATTCTGGCGAACGCGGTGAAAGTCACCCTCGGCCCCAAAGGCCGTAACGTCGTCATTTCGAAAAGCTTCGGCGCGCCGCGCATCACCAAAGACGGCGTGACGGTTGCCAAGGAAATCGAACTCGAAGACAATTTCGAAAACATGGGCGCGCAGATGGTGCGTGAAGTCGCTTCCAAAACCAACGACCTCGCCGGTGACGGCACGACGACGGCGACCGTTCTGGCGCAGGCGATTTTCCGCGAAGGCGTCAAATCGGTCGCGGCCGGCATGAACCCGATGGACCTGAAACGCGGCATCGACAAAGCAGTCGCGGCCGTCGTCGCGGACATCCAGTCCCGCGCCAAAAAAGTCTCCAAGAACGATGAAATCGCGCAAGTCGGCACCATCTCCGCCAACGGCGAAACGGCGATCGGCGAAATCCTCGCCAAGGCGATGGCCAAAGTCGGCAATTCCGGCGTGATCACGGTTGAAGAAGCCAAAACGCTGGTGACGGAACTTGAAGTTGTCGAAGGGATGCAGTTCGACCGCGGCTACCTCTCGCCCTACTTCATCACCAACGCCGACAAAATGGTCTGCGAGATGGACAGCCCCTATATCCTGTTCTTCGACAAAAAACTCTCCAACCTGCAAGTCATGCTGCCGATCCTCGAGGCCGTCGTGCAAAGCAGCAAGCCCTTGCTGATTATCGCCGAAGACGTTGAAGGCGAAGCGCTGGCAACCCTCGTCGTCAACAAACTGCGCGGCGGGCTTAAAGTCGCGGCTGTCAAAGCCCCCGGCTTTGGCGACCGTCGCAAAGCGATGATGGAAGACATGGCGATCCTGACCAAAGGCGAAGTCATCTCCGAAGAACTGGGGATCAAGCTGGAAAGCGTCACGCTGAACATGCTGGGCAAAGCCAAGCGCGTCCGCAT
>CAYGGT010000046.1:9797-13617 GCA_964349475.1 uncultured Rhodospirillaceae bacterium | reverse complement strand
TGCCGGAAATATGGCTGTTGTGGTAGACCTCGATGCGCTCCGGCGGCGCCTGCAGCCCGAAGTATCTGGCGAGTTTTTGGAGGATTTCTCCCTGACCGGCGTCGGTGGCGCGCTTTCTATCCAAAGCTTCTTTGGCATTTTTCTCGGCCATGCGGATCAGGTCTTTTTTCCGGCCGCGCGCCGGGCGCAAAAGCGTGACTTTCAAGGCATTTGCCATGACGGCTTTATCGGCGACGTCGATGTTGGTCAGGATCTCTTGCGGCACCGGCTTGTTGGCATAAAACTGCGCGATAAAAGCCGAGAGGATATTTTCGGGCGTGTCGTCTTTTTCGTGGCGCGGGAAGTAAGGCCGGTTGCCGAAGTGATTGCCGGCACGGAAAAAGAACACCTGCACGCAGCTGATGCCGCCCTCTTGATGAATGGCGTGGATATCGGTGTCTTTCATGCCGTCGATGTGAATATCCTGATGCGACTGAATGCTGGTGAGGACGCGGATGCGGTCGCGGAAGGCGGCAGCGCTTTCAAAATCCATGCGGTCGCTGGCGGCTTGCATTTCGCCGGCGAAATAGTCCTGTATCCTGCGGCTTTTACCGGCAAGAAACTGCCGCGCCAAATCGACCTGCTGCGCGTATTCTGATTCAGTTACTTTTGCAACGCAAGGCGCTGTGCAGCGCTTGATCTGGTATTGCAGGCACGGGCGGGTGCGGGTGGTGAAAACGCTGTCCGGGCAGTTGCGCAGCATGAAAATCTTGTGCAGCGCCGCCAGCGTCTCGTTCACCGCGCCGCCCGATGCAAAAGGGCCGAAGTATTCGCCTTTTTTATCCTTGGCGCCGCGATGCTTGGCGACCAGCGGAAAAGGATGGCTGGTCGTGATCAGGATGTAGGGAAAGGATTTATCGTCGCGCAGCAGGATGTTATAGCGCGGCTTCAGTTTTTTGATCAGATTGGCTTCCAGCAGCAGCGCCTCGGCTTCCGTGTGGGTGGTCGTGAACTCCATATGCGCCGTCTGCATGATCATGCGCTGAATGCGGATGGGTTGCTTTTCCGGCTGGGTATAGCTGTGGACGCGTTTTTGAAGGCTTTTTGCCTTGCCGATATAAAGAATATCGCCGCCCGCGCCCAGCATCCGGTAAACGCCGGGCAGCGGGGGAAGCGCCTTGACGAAGGACTCAATAAGCTGAGCGCCGGATGTCGTTACATTTTCGGGCATTTGTTTGGATTGAGATGCCTTTTGGCTTGCCCGCTTCGGGCGTTTTCTTCCGCCAGGCACTCCGCGCGGGCTTTTTCGACAGTCGCGGCGTTGTCCGGGTATTGCATCTGCAGTCCCTCCAGATGCCGGACGGTGATTTCTGAAATAACCAGGTTACGAAACCATTTGTGGTTGGCGGGCACGACAATCCAGGGGGCTTCTGCCGTGCTGCATTTTGACAGCGCGTCTTCGTAAGCTTTTTGATAGTGATCCCAGAACTGGCGTTCGGCAAAATCCGCTGCGCCGACTTTCCAGTTTTTCTCCGGCGTCTCGATGCGCGTCTTGAGCCGTTTTAACTGCTCGTCTTTGCTGATGTGCAGAAAAAACTTCAGGATGTGCGTGCCGTTGTCTGCATGTTTTTTTTCAAAATCGTTGATCTGCGCATAGCGCTTTTCCCAGACCGTTTTCGGCACACTGTCATGGACGCGCACGATCAGCACGTCTTCGTAATGGGAGCGGTTAAAGAAAACAACTTCGCCTTTCTCTTCTGCGACCATGCCGGGCATTTTCTTTTCGATGCGCCATAGAAAATCGTGGCTGAGTTCTTCTGCGGTCGGTTTTTTAAAATTGGCGACGCGCAGACCCTGCGGGTTCATGGCGCCGCCGATGGCTTTGATCGTGCCGTCTTTGCCGCCTGTATCCATGGCTTGAACGACCATCAGCAGATTGTGTTGACGTTCCGCATACAACAGGTCTTGCAGCGCGGCGATGCGGTCAAGGTTTTTTGCGGTTTGTTTCCTGGCTTCTTCCTTGTCCCAGCCAAAGGTTTCGTCAGGATCGATTCGTGACAGGTCCACTTTGCTTCCTGGGATGACGGCCAGTTTTTTTAAAAAATTCATGGGGACCCTTTCATATAAAATATGAATTAATTTAACATATTATAAAAAAATGTCAAGCGTTTATTCTACCGTGACGCTTTTTGCCAGATTGCGCGGCTGGTCGACGTCCGTGCCTTTGATGACGGCGGTGTGATAGGCCAGCAGCTGCACCGGCAGGGTGTAAAGGATCGGCGCGACAAACGGATCCACTTCCGGGATTTCAATCGTCCAGGTCGCGATATTTTTCAGTCTCTCAACGCCTTTTTTGTCGGAGATGAGCAAAACCTTGCCGCCGCGGGCGACGATTTCCTGCGCGTTGGAGGCGGTTTTTTCGAATAGCGCGTCAAACGGCGCGATGACGATCACAGGCACGTTTTCATCAATCAGCGCAATCGGCCCGTGTTTCATTTCGCCCGCCGCATAGCCTTCGGCATGGATGTAGGAGATTTCTTTCAGCTTCAGCGCGCCTTCCAGCGCAATGGGGTAGGCCGTGCCGCGCCCCAGATAGAGCACGTCCCGCGCTTCGGCGATTTCTTTCGCCATGGCCTGAATTTCCCCGTCATGGTTTAAAAGCTCGGCGATGCGGGAGGGAAGTTCGCGCAGCGCGGTGGTGAGCTGCTTCTCCCGCGCTTCGGCGATATTCCCTTTTTTCCTTGCCAGCGCAACGGCAAGGCAGGCGAGCGTCGTCAGCTGCGTCGTAAAGGCTTTGGTCGAGGCGACGCCGATTTCAGGGCCGGCCAGGGTCCGCAGCACATGGTGCGATTCACGCTCGATGGTGCTTTCAATCGTATTCAGGAGAGAAACGATTGTCTGCCCCTGACGCTTGCAATAGCGCAGCGCTTCCAGCGTATCCAGCGTCTCGCCGGATTGCGACACGAACAACGCGACGCCCCCGTCGGGCATCGGCGCTTCGCGGTAGCGGAATTCAGAGGCGACATCGACCTCGGCGGGGATGCGGGCGATTTGTTCCAGCCAGTATTTCGCCACAAGCCCCGCATAAAACGCCGTGCCGCAGGCGGCAAGGGTGATGCGCGGCGCGGCGGCAAGGGCAAGGATTTCTTCGGGCAGGGTGATGCGCCCGGTTGCGGGGTTGATGTAGCTGTTCAGCGTGTCGGCAATGACGGCGGGCTGCTCGTGGATTTCTTTCAGCATGAAATGGCGGTATTTCCCCTTGCCCATCAGGGCGCCGGATTGCGCGGTGGTGCGTATCTCGCGTTCCACGGCTTTGCCGCTGCTGTCGCGGATGGTGACGCCGGAACGGGTCATGTGCACGCAGTCGCCGTCTTCCAAAAAACTGATTTTATTGGTGAGGGGGGCAAGCGCGTAGGAATCGGAGGCGAGAAACATTTCGTCGTTGCCGTAGCCGACGGCGAGCGGCGTGCCGCACCGCGCCCCGATCATCAGGTTTTCTTTGCCGGTGAAAATCATCGCAATCGAAAAGGCGCCGCGCAGGCGGGCAAGCGCGGCGTCCACCGCCTGCCCCGGGTTCAGCCCCTGACGCATATAAGAAGTGACGAGATGGGCGATAACCTCGGTATCCGTGTCGGTTTCAAAGCGGAACTGCGATTTTTCCAGATCTTCTTTCAATTCCTGATAATTCTCGATGATGCCGTTATGCACGACGGCGACCTGATCCGTCGCATGCGGGTGGGCATTGCGCTCCGTCGGGTTGCCATGCGTCGCCCAGCGGGTATGGCCGATGCCGATGGTGCCGCCGAGTTCTTTTTTTTGCAGTTTTTCGGAGAGGTTGATG
>CAYGGT010000046.1:4419-9787 GCA_964349475.1 uncultured Rhodospirillaceae bacterium | reverse complement strand
ATGAGCTTCCCTTCGGCGCGGCGGCGCTCGATTTTGCCGCCCACCAGCGTGGCGATGCCGGCGCTGTCGTAGCCGCGGTATTCAAGGCGCTTCAAGCATTCAATCAGTTGAGGGGCCGCTTCTGCGTTGCTTAAAATTCCGACGATGCCGCACATTTACTTTGAACCCTTCTTCGCTTTCTCTTTTATCTTCTTCTTGCGGAACTCCGGCGCCCAGCCGTCTTTGTTGATCTGCGGGGCACGGGTAATGCCGAGCGCGTTGTCGGGCACGTCTTCACTGATCGTGCTGCCGGCGCCGACATAAGCGCCGTTGCCGATGACGACGGGCGCCACCAGCGCCGTATTGGAGCCGATGAAGGCTTCCTTGCCGACTTTGGTTTTGTATTTCATGAACCCGTCGTAATTGCAGGTGATTGTGCCGGCGCCGATATTGGCTTTTTCGCCGATGTCGGCATCGCCGAGGTAAGAAAGATGGCTCGCTTTCGCGCCAGCGCCAAGATGGGTGTTTTTGGTTTCGACGAAATTGCCGACTTTGGCGTCTTTGCCGATCCTGCTGCCGGGGCGCAGGCGGGCAAAGGGGCCGACACGGGCGCCCTCTTCAATCTCGGCACCTTCGATATGGCAGTGGGCGAGGATCTCGACATTGCTGGCGATTTTGACGTCGGGGCCGAAAAAAACATTGGGGCCGATGGTGACGTCCTGCCCGATCTCCGTGTCAAAACTGAAGTAAACAGTGTCCGGATCGGTGAGCGTCGCGCCGTTCAGCATGTGTTTTTCGCGCAACCGCCCTTGCGCGGTTTTTTCCAGCCGGGCGAGGTCGCAGCGCGAATTGGCGCCTTCCATTTCTTCGGCGGAAACTTCCACGACATGGGTCTGACGGTTATCTTTCCGCGCGACCGCGGGCAAGTCGGTCAGGTAATATTCGTTCTGGCTGTTATTGTTTCCGATCTGGCCGAGCCATTTGAACAGCTGCGCGCCGTCGGCGCAAACGATGCCGCCATTGCAAAGCGTGATCTTTTTTTCTTCGTCCGCGGCGTCTTTATACTCGACGATTTTCTTGAGGGTGCCGTCTTCGTCCATCACCATGCGGCCATAGGTATTGGCGGCGGCGACGCGCATGCCGGAAAAAGTCAGCCCGATGGCCGGGAACTGGCGGCGGATGTCGAGCATTTTTTGCAGCATCGCGGGCGTGACCAGCGGCGTGTCGCCGAACAGGATCAGAATATCGCCGTCAAATCCCTTGAAATGATCTTTCGCGGCCAGTGCCGCGCCGCCGGTGCCATTGGCCGTTTGCTGGATGGCGGTCGGGTACGGGCTGACGGCATTGTTCATCTGCTCCATGTCCGGGCCGATAACGACGACGATTTTATCGGGGGTGAGCGCCTCGGCCGCGGCGATGACATGGGCCACCATCGCCCGCCCCGCAATTTTGTGCAGCGGCTTCGGCAGGTTCGATTTCATGCGGGTGCCCTTGCCCGCCGCAAGGATGATGCAGCCAAGTTTTTTTGTCATGCCTGATTCACGCAAAAAACAGAATCCGTTTCAAGTCACTATTCATGACATAGAATGACAGTTAATTGTGCGTTCCGCCAGACAGATGCGCAACGACGGAGCCGTAGGTGCTGGCGATTTCCATACGGACGGGCACGACCTGGCCGGTTTCTTTCATGCGGGCGAGCCAGAGGATCGGGGGCTTGTTGCGCTCGGCGGTGTGATTCTGGACGGCCATCCAGCCGCGCTTGGCGTCTTTGGCGACGAATCCGGCGACAGGCTCAACCGTGATCGTGCAGCGCATGGCTTCGCCCTGAAAGCTTGAATAGCGCGACGGCGGCAGGATTTCCGTGCCGTTGTCGCTGAGGGTGATGTTGTACCGGCGCTTTCCGTCGAAAACGGGAAACTTCCCGGTGCATTTTTGATTTTTATTGGCGGTTTGCAACATGGTCAGCGCGCCGGTCAGCACATCGACCGCGCGACCGGACAGCACATCGTTTATATCGCGGTCGGTGGTGGTCTTGCCGTTGCTCTGCGTGGTGGTTTTAAGAATTTTTCCGGTGGGGCCGTAGCTCATTTCCTTGAAAGAGACTTTTTCGCGCCAGCTGCTGCGTTCAGTATGGATGGTGGGGATGAGCGCGCCCTTGGTGTTGGCATGGCCGGCGGTATTAAATGTGGCTTTCCAGGGGAAGAGCGTGCCGATAAAGCCCTGGGTTTCCGCCTTCAGCGCCATATCGTAGGCTTTTTTGTCGAGGTCCATCACCAGAGAGGCGTTGAGCGCCTTGAAGCCGCCCGCATAGACGTCGTAGCGCAGCGCCAGCTTGCGCTGCCGGTCGACCGCGTAAGCTGCCGGGGCGGGTTCGTAGGCGATTTTCTCATAACCGGCGGTTGCAGGATGCGCGAAAACAAATCCCGCTATAAACGCGATGGAGAGGGCCGGGACAACCAGTTTCAAAATGTGTTTCATCTATTTTCCGTGTTCAAAAGACCGATTCTCATTATATAATACATTTGCAGAGACTATATAAAACTTATGAAAATTAGTCAAGGATAATCTTTAAATATGCAGAATCGTCAATCCACCCGCGGCAATGCCGTGTTTCTGGTTTTGATCGCCATGGCCCTGTTTGCGGCGCTCGCCTATGCCATGACCAGCGGCTTCCGGGGCGGCAGCGGACCGACCCAGGAGCAATCCCGGCTCGCGGCGGCGGAAATGATCCAGTACGGCAACGGCCTGCGCATCATCATGGACAAGATGATGCTGATGGGCGGCGCGTCGGATACCAACATCTTCTTCGCCGCAACCGGCGCCCATGCCGATTACGGCGTCGTCGGGGCGCAGGCGGCGACGGAGATATTTCACCCATCGGGCGGTGGCGCCGTTTATCAGGCCCCGCCGCCGGAGGCTTGTCTTGTCGTGCCCTGCGCCTATGAGTTCACCGGGCAGTATAGAATCAATGATGTCGGCAATAACTTCGACAAACGCGAGCTGACAATGTTCGTCAGAAATATTCCAAAAAGCGTGTGCAAGGGGGTCAATAAAATATTGCAACCCGGATGGACGGGCATTCCCAACGGCGGCAGCGGCGCGCTGGCGCTCGTGCGCTTCACCGGCAGTTACACGGCCGGCAGTACGCTTTCGCTCAGCGCCTCACTTACTGGGAAGCGGGCGTTCTGCTTTTTTGAAGACAGCACCACCGGGTATGTCTATTTGCATGTCCTGCGGGCGCGGTAAATTACGCCTTCACGATATTGGCCCGGTCAGCCACGCCGGACAACGCGTCGCGCGTATCCACGACCAGCTTCGCATTTTTGGCAATCATGGCATAGTCGATGCTGTCGTGATCGGTGACGATGACCACGGCGTCCTGCGCTGCGATCAGCGCCGGCGTCAGGGGCACGGACGCCATGCCGGTGAAAGCCGCATGCTCCCGCGTGGGGGGGATGACGTCAACATAGGGGTCATGAAACACGGTATTGGCCTTGCGGCGCCTGAGCAGTTCCAGGACGGCAAAGGCTGGGCTTTCGCGGATGTCGGCGACGTTTTTTTTGTAGGCCATGCCGATGATCAGGATTTTGGCGCCGTTGAGCGGCTTGGCGAAACGCTCGTCCAGGGCTTCGGATAATTTGCCGATGACGTAGGCGGGCATGGCGATGTTGATTTCACCGGCCAGCTCGATGAACCGCGTGGTGATGTTGAATTCCCGCGCTTTCCAGGTCAGGTAAAACGGGTCGATGGGGATGCAGTGCCCCCCCAGCCCCGGCCCCGGATAAAACGGCATATAGCCGAAGGGCTTGGTTTTGGCGGCCTCGATCACCTCCCAGATGTCGATGCCCATCGCGTCGTAGATGACTTTCAATTCATTCACCAGCGCGATGTTGACGGAGCGGAAAATATTTTCCGTCAGCTTCACCGCCTCCGCCGTTTCAGCGGAAGACACGGCGACCGTCCGTGACAGGAACTGGTCGTACATGGTCTGCGCGAGCTTCAGCGCTTTCGCGCCGATGCCGCCGATCACCTTGGGGATGGTGGCCGTGTGATAATCCGGGTTGCCAGGGTCTTCGCGTTCCGGCGAGAAGGCGAGAAAAAAATCCACGCCGGATTTCAGGCCGGTGGCTTCTTCCAAAATCGGCCGCACCACGTCCCGGGTCGTGCCGGGCCAGGTTGTCGATTCCAGCACGATCAGCTGGCCGGGCTTTAAATGCTGCGCGATGGTCTGCGTGGTCTTGACGATATAGCTCATATCCGGCTCGCGGTTTTTATCAAGCGGGGTCGGCACGCACATGATGATGGCATCCATGCCGGACAACAGGGCGAACGTGCCGGTCGGCAAAAACTTTTTGTCGCGCACGAAGCCGCTGATTTTATCGTTGTGAATGTTGCCGATGTAGGACAGGCCGTTGTTGAGTTTCTCGATTTTGTCGAGGTCGATGTCAAAGCCGGTGGCCTCGAACCCCTTGCCGCAAATGGCAACGGCCAGCGGCAGCCCCACATAGCCAAGCCCGATCACGCCGATCTTGGCGCGGCGGCTGGTGAACGCCGCGCACAGGGCGTCGATGCACAGAGCGTCGATGTCGGCGGGGGGCGAAGACAGGAGCGTCGGTTTTTTATGCTGCATGAGAGCATTTGTAACATGTTCCCATGCCTGGGAAAAGGGGGAAATCTACCGGGGCCGAAACGGCACCACAACCCCGAAAGATTCTTTTTTGAAGACCGGGATGTTCTTGAACTGTGGATTTTCGCCGACGACGGGGCGCAAGATGTCCTGCTGGTTAAACGTCCGCGCCACCATCAGAATGCTGATGGCAAGGGCGCGGGCATGAAAAATGCTCAGCCCCAGTTCGATGAGGGCTATTTGCGGATGGGAATATTCTTCGCCGTCAAGGGCCAGTTTCGTCACTGTAAACTGGCCGCCGGTTTTTTCAGCGCGCAGATAAAAACTTTCTGTATAGACAGGATGCACGCGACCCGCATCGTCTTCATAATTGCGCCGCAGGTGCTTGAGTTCCGCGACCAGCAGACGATTGCCCACCAGGCGTACTTCCGCAGAACCGGCGAGTTCGTTTTTGTCAAAATAGTGCCACCCGATATAGCCTTTTTCTTTGGCCTCCGGCGCACCCATTTTTATCAGCAGATCGTCAAGCGCATAATCCATGCCCCGAAAGTAAAGGAAAAAGATGAATAAAGCGTTACCATGCTGAAGGCGCGAGGGGGATTGAGCAGATTGTTATTCCGGAGTCTCGCCGTCTGCGTCACCGCTGGCGCCGCCGCCGATAATATCCATCCAGTCGATGGCGGCTTTGGCCGGAGGGTCTGCCGGTTTTTCGGTGACGGGGGGATCCCGGCGCGGACCCGGCGCCATTAAGTCACTTCGCGG
>CAYGGT010000046.1:1936-4319 GCA_964349475.1 uncultured Rhodospirillaceae bacterium | reverse complement strand
GGCGTCGAGTCCGCGCCGCCGATCAGTTCCATCCAGCTTAAAGGCCCGCCGGTTTTTGCGATGGCGGCTGCGGCCGTTTTCTCCGCCACAGAAGATACCGGCGGCATAGGCTTTGCCATCAGATCCGCCGGGGTTGCGGGCGCAGCATCTTCCAGCGCATCCTCCGGCTTGATGGCGCCATGCGCCTCCGCGACGGCGGCGACGGCCAGCGCGGCGCATTCGTTCAAGGGCTGTTCCGCCTTTCTGCCGTCGGCGAAACCGCGCGCCAGCGCCCCGATATCGGCATTCATGGCAAGCGGCGGCTGCTCCGCATTCCATTTCGGATTGCGGAAGCGTTTCAGCACCTGGTCAATCTGCTGCAGGCTGATCAGCGCGTCTTCCGACGGCGGCGGGATCGGCAGAAAACGATGAACGCGCATGGCCTTGGCGTGGCCGATGTCGGCGTTGTAAAACTGCATCTCGTTGACGCTCTTGCCAAAGGCGCAGATGGCGCGGCCTTCGTTAAAGCCCTTCAAACCGTCATAACTGGCGCGGGCGCGCACCTGCACGCTGGCATTTTGCGAGCTCATGTAACCGGCGCCGCCGCCCTGATTGCGCTCAAACCCGGATACTTCCGTCACCATCGCCTGACCGACCGTTTTTTCAAAGAATTCCTTGGTCTGGGTCGGGTCTTCAAGCTTGCCAAACAATTTGATGTTGCAGTTGGCGGTGATGGAGCGCGCTTCCTCCTTGACGCGTTTTTCAAGCGCCGGCATATCCTGTGCCGCGAAGACCAGCGAAAATCCCAGGCTCCGCGCCTGCGCCGCCATGACCGCCATGCCCTGGGCGGTGTAATACCCGACCTCGTCGAATATCGCCATGAAGGGCGTGGAAGATGTTGTCGGCTTGTTTTCGATGGCCGTCGCGGTATCGCCCTCGATCGTGGAGCCAAGCGTCGCGCCCATCATCCCCTTGAGGGTGGAGGAAATAATTTTTCCGAGGTTCGCCGTCTCGTCGCCGGATTTTTCCAGCGCCGGGATAAGCACGACCAGAATGCGGCGGTTCAGCACCACATCCAGCATATCGACGTCCGCCGCCTGCGTGTCGAAGATAAACCCGTAATCGTCGCCCAGCGACGACATGGAGCGCGTGAACTGCATTGACAAATATCCGTGCTGCTGGCGCGGCGTCTGGGTATCGGGCATCGACCCGTCCGGGCCGACTTTCTCGTTGCCGTCGTCGTCGAAAACAGTATCGACAAAACCCGGCAATTCGTTGAGGTACCCGCGCAACCCCCCGCGCAGGTGCTCCGGCACAACGCTGTCGCGGGACAGCTTGATGACCGCCTTGAACGTCAGATACGTCCGCACCACGCCGATGCTGAGCGGAATATTCTGGTTCTCCCGCTTCCATACCAGACAGGGCATGATGGCGCTGACCAGCGCGACGGCGCGATCTTTCCACATCGCATTATCGCCTTCGGAATCAGGCATCAGGCTGACAAGCATGTTCGTCAGGTAAGACGCCGACCCTGACGAAAAAGGGTTGAGCGTGTTGGACGGCACGCGCCCGCCGACGTTCCCTGTCATGTAGTTCATGATCAGCAAATCATCGTCGCGGCCAAAGCGCCGGGCGACCGCCGAAAGCGTGCTCCACAAATCCGTATCCGCCTTGCCGTCGATAAAGATATAGCCCGATCCCCAACACAGCGCGTTGCTGGAAAACCCCTTCAGCCCCACGGTCTTGCCCGACCCGGTGGTGCCAAGGTAAAGGCAGTGCGTGCGCGCGTCGCTGTTGTTGAACCAGATTTCCTCCCCGCTGTCGGCATTGTTGCCAAGATAAAGAATGCCGTCGGACATGCCGAGAGAACCGTCAGGACGCTTGAAATTGGGGTCCTTGCGGTTGGCGGACTTCGGCAGTTTGAACGGCAGAGATACCTGGCGCGTGACCATCCACCAGAAATACATCAGCATGCAAAAGAAAATCAGGTCGGCCACCATCGCCGCCGCCGGTTCGATGATCATGGCGCCGGCCGCCATCGAAAAAACCATCGCCGCCGAAGAAGGCTCCACCGCTTTGTCGCGGAAACGCACCATCCAGGGGCGGGCGTCCCTGAGAATGTCTTCATGCTTATATTCGTATTTGGCTTTTAACGTCACCCGGACATCAACCCCTTATTGACCGAACAATTCATCCGCCGGCACCGGCACGCCTTGCTGAACAGGCGGCAGGCTTTCCGGCGCGGAAACCGCAAGAGGCTTTTCACCCAGCATCCGCGCCCCGACGACCAGCAGCGCGGTCACGATCACCAGCGCCAGCAAAAACTTAAACATTTTCACCATGAACCCGGACGGCGCGGCACCAGTCACCACCCCGGCGCTATTTATAGGCGCGGACCCGGCGC
>CAYGGT010000046.1:0-1836 GCA_964349475.1 uncultured Rhodospirillaceae bacterium | reverse complement strand
GCGCGGACCCGGCGCCGTTTATATTTGTGCAAGCCCAGATCAGCGCGATGATCCAGCCAATGCCAGTGACCCCCAGCGTCAGGTTGGTCAAAAAAATCGACAGCGTGTTCAGGTGATGCCGGGATATCGCGACCATCGCCGGCAGGAAATAAATCAGCGCGATCATCTCCAGCAATAGTATTTTAACGATGACATGCATGGGCGTCATTTTCCTTTTTTATTTTTATTTGTCTTGTCGAGCGGCGGAATGGGTTTCGCGCCCGGCCCTTTGAGAAAGCCTTCGATCCCGCGGATCACATCTTCAAAACGCGGCGTCGGGATTTTTTGTCCGGCGATCAGCTCGTTGGTGTAATGCACCAGCGCGCCCACCGCCTCGGCATGGTAAGACCGCCGCCCAAGGTTGTTGAGCGGATACCACAGCGTCCTGTCCAGCCCGCGCAGCCACAGAAAAGACGCGGGCGCCAGCACGCCCCCTTCCTGCCGCGCCCGGGCGAGGCAGCGCAGCAGCGCCGTCGTTTCATAGGCATGCTGATCGGCGTATTTTTGCAATGTGCCGCCCAGTTTCGGATCTTTGAGAATTTTATAAATCTGCATCTTGATCTTGAAAGGCAGCTTCAGCCCTTTTTCCGGTGTCCAGGAAAGCGACATCTGACTGAGCAGCTCTTCGGATTCCTTGCGCTTGCGCGCGTGGCGCAGCGCGAAAGCGGCGTATAACCCCTGCGCGTGCGGTTCCAGCTTGAACGGCCCCTGCCAGCGGCGGCCAAGTTGCTGCCCCAGCGCCTGCCAGGCGCCGTTCAGGTCAACCTGATTGTTCTGCACCTTGATTTCATGAAACGCGATCCATTCTTCCGGCGACAAAGCTTCGGCGAACATCGGCAGCTGGGCCGGCACCGCCTCCCCGATCACGCGATAGGGCATGTTGCGCGGATTGAACTTCAAAAACGGCGCAATCGCCGGAAAGGAACGCGCCTGTTCTTTCATCAACTGCTCCAGCCCCATGCGGCGCTTGTACCCGGTGCCGGGGCCGTAGAAAATCATCCACAGCATCATGACGCCCAGCAGCCCGATAAAAACATTGCGCAGCGGCAGCACGGCCATATAAGTCATCACGCGAATTTCAGGATAGCCGATATCGCTCACCCGGGCCTCCGGCAGCCAGCCGCGCCAGGTTTTCAGCTCCTGCACGCCGATGCCGGGAACGTACATCGTCCCCTCCCCCCGCAAAAGCGTGACCGCCCACATCTCGCCCACCCGGATCCAGCGCAAGATGTCAGTCAGCTGGGTGTGAAAAAAATGCCAGACCAGCCACGCCATCCCCGACAAAAGACCGGCGACGATCATGGCCATGATGAAATCTTCGTGCGGACTTTTTTGCTGCTGCGACACGTTCGTTGCCCCTGATCGAAAACCGTTCCATTATTGTAGCATAAATAAAGCCGGTTTATTTACCTTGAAAAAATCCGGCATCCCTTATAGAAAAGAAGCTCTTAAAGCCCGGTTAGCACAGCGGTAGTGCAGTGGTTTTGTAAACCAAAGGTCGGCGGTTCAAATCCGTCACCGGGCACCATTTTCGGAATCACTTAATATCATGAATACCTTTGCGTCCGGGCGATGGAAAATACCTGCGGACGCAACATAAAAACCACACAAAAGTGGTTTTCAAAGAAATCAGGGTGTGTAGCAACCATTATGACGATGAGTCAAACCCCCATTTAGGAGTCCACCCGTAATAGGTGCTTTTCCCACGTTGTGGGGCGCGGGCTAGGATCAATCGACATTTACCTTCTCTGAAAAACAAGGGAGAATGCCTGATCTTCCCTCCTTAAATGTCGATTG
>CAYGGT010000045.1:0-13704 GCA_964349475.1 uncultured Rhodospirillaceae bacterium | reverse complement strand
AGGCGTGTCTGGTTTTCCCGGTTGATGTTGGAGAGCGAGGTTTCCACTTCGCCCAGGGCTTCGATAACAGTCTGCCTGTAGGCGTGGAAGGCCTGCGCCTGCCTTGCTTCGGAGACTTTGATCTGCCCTTCGATGCGCCCGAAATTCAGCAGCGGGGCAAAGAGAGACGATCCCAGCGACCAGATGCCCGCGCCGCCTGCAAGGCTGGTGTTCTGAATGCCGAACAGCGCCGAAAGCGTTATCTTCGGATACATCTCGCTGATGGCGGCTCCTGTGAGGGCGGTGGCAGCGGCGAGATTGCGCTCGGCGGCTTGTATATCAGGCCGCCGCGCGATCACTGCGGCGGGTGCGTCAAGGATAACCAGATTTCTTGCAACAGGCACAGGCTTCATTTCCTTGAGGCTGACATTGACCGCGCCGGGCGCTTCACCCAAAAGGATGGAAAGGCGGTAGCCGGTCGCTTCCAGTTGCCGCTCTATTTCAGGGAGGCGGGCGTTGGTCGTTTTCAAGAGGGTTTGCGATTGCGTGACATCGAAGTCGCTGACGACGCCGCCCGCCTTCTTGGCGCGGGTAATATCGTAAAGTTTCTTCTGGGAGGCGACGGTTTTCCTGGTCAGGTCCAGCAGATGCTGCAATTGCCGGAAGCCTACATATTCTCTGGCCACCTCCGCCGTCAGCGCCAGAGTGATGTTCTGATAAGCGGCCTCGCTTGCCTGAATGCTGGCGTCTGCCGCTTCAACGCCGCGCCTGTTGCCGCCGAAAAGGTCGAGTTCATACGAGGCGTCAAACCCTGCCTGATAAAGGGAGAGTGGGTTTTGCGTTGTGACATTGCCACGGCTGGCCGTTCCGTTGATCCCCACTTGAGGGTATAGCGACGAGGCGGTGCTCTGCCGGGAGGCGCGGGTTTCCAGTATGCGGGCTTCGGCAATTTTCCGGTTCTGGTTGTTGGCCAGCGCCTTTACCATCAGCGCCGAAAGGTTGTCATCATTAAAGCTGTCCCACCACCGCCCTGACTTTGCCGCAGGATGCTGGCTTCCCTTCGATACCTGAGCCGGCAGCGTTTTCGTATCGGAAGCATGCCATAGACTGGGGAAATCAAACGCTGGTTTGCTGTAGTTTTTTCCAGCGGCGGCACAACCGCTTAATAAAAGACTGATCACGACAAGCGCCGTCGTTGTGTTCAGGGATGAATTATTATTCGTCATTTTGATCCTCATTTCTATTCGGCCATCATGGCAGGCAGTTCTTCGTCTTTTTTGTGGAGCGGGTTTCGCAGCAGCAGCACCATCGGCATGGTGATAACGACCACCCACATCATCAGGGAGAAATCGTTGATATAGCCGATGGTCGCAGCTTGTCTATTGATCTCGGCGTTAAGCATGTGCAAAGCAGCGGTACTGCCGCCAGCCGCCTGCGGCATGAACTGCGTGGCAAGGCCGGCGTTAAAGGGCGTGATGTTTTCCGCCAGATACGAATGGTTGGTCTGGATGCTCATGCCCAATAGTGTAGTGACGACGGAAACGCCGATACTGCTCCCTATATTGCGTACAAGGCTGAACAGGCCAGCAGCCTCGGTACGAAACTTGGCGTTCAGCGTGGCGAAGGCGATTGTGCTGAGAGGAACGAAAATGAACCCAAGACCCAACCCCTGTGCGACACCACTGCGGATAACCCAGCTTGGCGGCACGAAAGTCGTGAACTGCGTCATTTCCCACAACGAAAATGCTGTTAGCACCAGCCCCAGCATGATCAATGGGCGCGGGTCAACTTTGCCGGAGGTCTTGCCGACGATCATCATGGCAATCGCCGTTCCCACACCGCGTGGAGCCATGAGTATCCCGACATCCAGCACCGGGTAGCCCATCAGGTTTTGCATGAACGGGGGCAATAGCGCCAGCGTCGCCAGAAGAATAATCCCGACAAAGAAGATAAAGATCAGCGCCGTGACGAAATTCCGGTCAAGAAACATCTCGGGGCTTAAAAACGGGTGAACGGCGTAACGGGCATGCGCCAGAAACATCCAGAACATACCAGCGGCAACGCCGCAATAGGTGATGATCTCCATAGAGTCGAACCAGTCCGTCTGGTTGCCACGGTCGAGCACCATCTGGACCATGCTGATAGTAATGCTCAGGGTAAGAAAGCCGAACATGTCAAAAGGACGGTCGTGTTTTTCGGTTTCGCTCAGGAAAGCGGATACGCCCATCAGGGAGAGGATGCCCACGGGCAGGTTGATATAGAACACCCAGCGCCAGTCGTAAAATTCAGTCAGGTAACCGCCGAGCGTCGGTCCAAGAATGGGGCCGATCATGATCCCCACGCCCCATAGTGCCATAGCGGAACCGTGTTTTTCCTTGGGATTGATGTCCAGCAGAACAGCTTGCGATATAGGAACCAGTGCTGCTCCAAACGCGCCCTGTAGCAGTCGGAACATCACCATTTCACCGATGGAGGTGGCAATTCCGCATAGAGCGGAAGCCACTGTGAACCCCGCAATAGCGGCCATGAAGACTTTTTTTCTGCCGTACCGACCGGCCAGCCAGCCCGTTGGCAACGTCATGATGGCCGAGGCGACGATATAGGACGTCAGCACCCATGTGATCTGGTCTTGCGTTGCGGAAAGGCTGCCCTGCATATGGGGCAGCGCAACGTTGGCGATAGTCGTGTCCAGCACCTGCATGACAGTCGCCAGCATCACCGATACCGTAATCATGGTTTTATGGGCTACCTGCGGATGTGGTGCGGTCGTTGCCGTCATATTGCTACTCCACCATCATGGAAGGTAACTCTCCATCCTTCGGTCGGTCAGGATGCCGTAGCAAAAATACCAGCGGCATAACAAGAATGACGATCCACATCATCATGGAAAAATTGTTGATGTAGCCAATCGTCGCCGCCTGACGGTTGATTTCTGCATCGAGCACATGTAAAGCGGCGGTGCTGCCGCCAACCGCCTGCGGCATGAACTGCGCGGCCACGCCCGTGTTGAACGGCGTGATATTCTCCCCCAGATAGGAGTGGTTGGTCTGTATGCTCAGACCCAATAGCGAGGTAACGATGGAAATGCCGAGGCTGCTGCCGATATTGCGCACAAGACTGAACAGTCCGGCGGCTTCGGTGCGGTATCTGGTGTCCAGCGTGGCGAAGGCGATGGTGCTGAGAGGTACGAAAATTAATCCCAGCCCAATCCCCTGTACAACGCCAGTGCGGATGATCCAGCTTGGCGGCACGAAGGAACTGAATTGCGCCGTATCCCAGAGAGAGACGGCGGTCAGAAGTAATCCCAGAAATATGAGCGGACGGGGATCAACCTTTCCTGATGTTATGCCCACGATCATCATACCGAGCAGAGCGCCGAGGCCGCGTGGAGCCATCAATATGCCCACATCCAGCACGGAGTAACCCATCAGTGTCTGCATGAAGGGCGGCAGCAGCGCGATTGTTGCCAGAAGAATAATGCCCACAAAAAAGATGAAAACCAGCGCCGTAACGAAATTCCGGTCCCTAAACATCTCTGCGCTCAGGAAGGGATGCACGGCATAACGGGCATGCACCAGAAACATCCAGAACATGCCGGCGGCAAAGCCCGCGTAAAAGATGATCTCCTTGGATGCAAACCAGTCAGCCTGCAAGCCCCGGTCAAACATAAGCTGGGTAGCGCCGATGGCAAGGCCGAGAGTGAGGAAGCCGAAAACGTCAAAGGGGCGGTCGTGAGGCTCGGTTTCAGTCAGAAACGCCGATACGCCGATGAAGCAAAGAATGCCCACCGGCAGATTGATGAAAAATATCCACCGCCAATCGTAATATTCCGTGATATAGCCGCCCAGCGTAGGACCAAGAATAGGGGCAACCATGATGCCGATACCCCATATGGCCATTGCGGAGCCATGTTTTTCCTTGGGGTTGATGTCCAGCAGAATAGCTTGCGATATGGGCACCAGCGCCGCGCCGAAAGCGCCCTGCAACAACCGATAAAAAACCATTTCGTCGAGCGACGATGCAATCCCGCACAAGGCGGAGGCAACCGTGAACCCCGCGATCGCGACCAGAAAAATTCTCTTGCGGCCAAAACGCCCGGACAGCCAGCCCGTCGGCAGCATCATGATCGCCGAGGCCACGACATAGGACGTTAATACCCAGCTAATCTGATCCTGCGTGGCGGAAAGAGTACCCTGCATATGAGGGATCGCGACGTTGGCAATGGTGATGTCCAGCACTTCCATGATGGTCGCCATCATGACCATTATGGTGATCATGCCTTTGTTGGCGACAGGAAAACGAGGCTGCGCGGCGGCTGTCATCGGCCTGACCTTCTTTGAAGGCGGTTCGCGCCCGTATCAACCGTTACATGGACGCTCATGCCCGCCCCCAAGGGGTATGCGGCATCCTGATGATCCAGCTCCAGCCGCACCATGATGCGCTGAACCACTTTTACCCAGTTGCCTGAACTGTTCTGCGGCGGCAAAATCGAAAATTCAGAACCCGTAGCAGGCGTTATGCTGGCAACCTTCGCTTTCCACGTGACGCCGGGGTAAGTGTCCACCTCGATTTCAGCATCCTGCCCGACGCGCACATGGGTCAAATCCGTTTCCTTGAAATTCGCTTCCACCCATGGGGCGCTGTCGTTCACAATGGTGAATAACGGCAGTCCCGCCGCCGTGAATTCTCCCGGCTGCAACGTCACATTCGCGGCCACGCCATCAACGGGAGCCACGATCTTTATCCGTGACAGGTCAAGCTGCGCCTTTTCCAGTTCGGCTTTCGCCTGCATGTAGCGCGGATGCTGTTCTGTCGGCGTTTCAGTATTGCCGCCCAGTTGCGCCTTGAGAGACTCGGCATCCTGTCTGGCGGCGTCACGATCCTTTTCGGCGGTATTGAGATCATGCAGCGCCTGATCCCTTCTTTCTTCCGGTATGGCGTTCTTGGCCGCAAGGTCTTTGTAGCGTTTGTATTCGCTCTCGCGGTAGCGAACTGTATCTTCCTCGCGGGTCAGCTCCGCCAGCTTCTGCAAGTAACCGGAGCGTATGCTTTCGATTTCCGTCCGCACATTGCCCAGATTGGCTTCGGCGCGGCTAACGGCGATCTGGAACGGTTCGGGATCGATCATGAACAGTTCATCGCCTTTCGCGACACGGCTGTTATCCTTCACATTGACCTTGATGATTTTTCCCGTCACCTCGGCACTGATGGATACTTTTCCCGCCTTGACGTAGGCGTTGTCGGTGGAAATGTAGTGATCCCCGTACAGATAGAAACCCGCGCCAAGAATTATCAGCACCAGCGGCCCGAATACCAGCACCGCCATTTTCCGGCCCTTGGGCTTGCCGCCATCTTTCCACACACGTTTTTTTTCTTCGCTCATTTTATTCTCCTGTTATTTTTTTGTTTTTTCTGCGGCAGACGGCAGTTCCGCGACGTTGGCGCGAATGCGCAGCAACGTCGCCATAAAACGCTCGCGTTCTTCTTTCGGGATGCCATGCAAAGCCTCTTCCCTTGTTTCTTTTCCAAGGTTGCGCAATTGATTGAGCAGAGGCGTGACTTTTTCAGTCAGAAAGATGCGGTTGGCACGTCGGTCATCAGGATCGCTGCGGCGCTCCACCCAGTCGTTCTTCACAAGGCGATCGATCAGCCGCGTGAGGGAAATAGGGCGCACTTCAAGCAAGTCGGCGAGATCAGTCTGCCGCAACCCATCCCGACGGTGCAGATGCGCCAGCACCGACCACTGGGAGCGCGTCAGGCCGAGGGTCTGCGTCTTACGGTCAAACCGCCTGTGCAGTAACCGTGCTATGTCGTGTATGACAAAACCAAAGCTCTGATTAGGGTCTTCCTGCATTGAAATGGCTCCCCAATATTTATTGGTTATCCTTATTATAAGCTAGCATATAATAAGTTATATATTTATTAATAAAAAGCAGAAAGACAATGCGCGCATCCGCGACCTCCGCCACCGCAATGCAGCATTATAGCTTTTTCTAAATATAATTACTCATATTAAAATGCCTCAAATAGGGAGGCTCGCATGAGGTGTAGTAATGATTTGCGTAAACGTGTGATGGAAAGGCGCACCGGCCGGCAACTCAAGCGACGATAGTCCTTAAGGTCCCAACCTACGTCGCCGTCCGAGAACCGGACATCCCACACGAGGGACGGGTTGTCACGAAGCTTCGTAGACGACCAGTACCAGTCGGGAAAGGTGGAACCGCTAACGGAATTTCAGATTCCGTGATTTGAGAAACCTTCGCGTATCTTCGTTGATAACAGAAATTCTTGCGTGAGCTTCGGCCATTTCCCGGTTCATGGCTTTAAGAGCCTTCAGTCCATCGAAATCTTCCGCTTCGAAGTTAAAGGCGTTCGAGGACACCTTCTCTTCAGAGCTAAATAGCGATACTTTTTCCTCACCGCTAAAAAGAGACACTTTCTCTTCAGACCCAAATAAAAAGACCCTGTCGTCACCGAATAACTTTTTTTGCATTTTATCTCCTCTAAGTATATCCGAGACCTTTTTTCCCCTACTTCCGTGACACCCTTCAAAAGCATCACGTTCGCTAAATACTTTTTTAATACTTTTTAGGCGTCTGCGACAGGCGCTCCAGAACTGCGTCCAGCTGTTCCAGGGTCTTGTAGTCTATGCGGAGCGAGCCGATGCCGCCGATGCTTTCGATCGTCACGCGCAGGCCGAGCAGCGTTGACATTTTTTCTTCCAGCGCCAGCACATCCACATCCTTCCAGAAGAAGTTTTTCAAGGTGGGGTGCAGGGCGGTTTTCTTCACTCCCCGCGCTTTGGACGCTGATCCGGCGGCGGCGCCTTGCGCCTGCACAAGTTTTTCCGTCTGGCGCACGTTCAGCCCGCGCTTGATGACAGCCGCCGCAACGGTTTCGGCGTTGGCGCAGCCGATCAGGGCGCGGGCGTGGCCGGCGCTTAAGCTTCCTTCCTGCATGTATTTTTTTACTTTGTTCGGCAGCTTCAGCAAACGCAGCATGTTGGCCACGTGGCTGCGGCTTTTCCCAAGCTGCTGGGCCAGCACATCTTGCGTGTGATGAAATTCGTCCATCAGGCGCTGATAACCCTCCGCCTCTTCGAGCGCGGACAAATTCTCGCGCTGCAAGTTTTCGATGAGCGCGATTTCCAGCGCCGCGCTGTCGTCAAGGTTTTGAATCACCACCGGAAGTTCATGCACCTGCGCTTTTTGCGCGGCGCGCCAGCGGCGTTCGCCGGCGACGATCTCGTATGTATCCGACGTCAGCGGGCGCACCAGCAGAGGTTGCAGCACGCCGTGCACGGAGATGGACTCCGCAAGGCTGTCGAGCGCCGCATCGTCGAAGTGACGGCGCGGCTGAAATTTTCCGGGGATGAGCTTGCCGATGGCGATTTTGCGCGCCCCGCCTTCTCCTGCAGGTTGTGCCAATGCAGCGGCGACAATCTCATCGGCACGCCTTATTTTTGGCGCGAAGGAGGCGTCTTCCTCACGGGCGGCTTGAAAAAGCGCGTCAAGGCCGCGTCCGAGGCCGCGTTTTTTGATGTCCGTCGTCATGGTTTTTTCTCCGTTTTCTAAACAGCCGCGCGGTATTTTTCATCCAGCGCTTTTTCACGCTTCAGTATTTCGCGGGCGAGGTGAATATAGGCTTGCGACCCGTTACAGTTCATGTCGTAAACAATCGCCGGCAGCCCGAAAGACGGGGCTTCCGAAATGCGCACGTTGCGCGGGATCATGGTCTCATATACTTTATCGCCAAAATGCTCCCGCACATTGCTCGCAACTTGATTTGACAGATTATTTCTTTTGTCATACATTGTCAAAACCACTCCCATCAACTCCAGTTTTTCGTTAAAACTGGCTTTCACCCGCCCAATGGTTTTCACCAGATGACTAAGCCCCTCAAGAGCAAAAAATTCGCACTGCAAAGGGACCAGAACATCCGTGGAAGCTACTAAAGCGTTCAAAGTCAATAAGTTAAGAGATGGCGGACAGTCAAACAACACATAGTCATAATGAATTTTCCCATCCTCCAGCGCCATTTTCAAGCGAAATTCGCGGCGCTTAGCATCCACCAATTCAATCTCGGCGCCGGAAAGATGTATAGATGCCGGGATAACAAAAAGATTTGGCACTTTTGTTGTAACTGTCGCCTGATCAATTTCACATTCACCAAAAAGAACCTCGTAAGTTCCGTTCACGCGGTTCGCCCGATCAACGCCCAGGCCGGTGGAAGCATTGCCCTGAGGATCCAAGTCGATAACCAAAACTTTTTTACCAACAGCGGCCAAAGATGTGGAAAGGTTGATGGCCGTCGTTGTTTTTCCAACGCCGCCTTTTTGATTGGAAACACTGATATAACGTGTTTTTTGGATCATAATCCACTTAATACATCATTGTTTCACGTGAAACAAGTTATTTATTCGCAGAATTTTTCCTGTTTTATCTGTGATACTTTGGTGAATTTCTAACGAAAAGTTATATTTTTTCTGCGCTTTTTTAATTTCTTCTTCCGTTTTTTCGCCCTTCATAAACAAAAAAACGACGGGGTGGTTCGGCGTTGAAAGATGTTCTGCCAGGGTCAATAAATCTTTCAGCGGCGCGAGCGCGCGGGCGGTAATAACGTCTACATTTTCGATGGTTACGTCTTCAACTCTTTCGTCGTGAATAAAAACTTTCGTTTTTGTTTCACGTGAAACTTCGCGTAAAAAAGTTGCTTTACGTACATCAGATTCGATGAGATGCACTTCTTCTACACCAAGCATAGCGAGCACCATCCCAGGAAACCCGGCGCCGGAACCCATGTCGGCTAGTTTTATATTTTTATCCGGAATGTATTTTATCAGTTGCGCAGAGTCCAGAAAATGCCGTTCTGATAGTTCTTGCAAAGTTGTCTCGCTGACAAGGTTAATGACTTTTTGCCATTTCAGCAAAATTTCTGTGTAGCGAGTGAATTTTTTCTGTACCTCCGGAGAATAATCAAGCACGTTTTTTTTCCACTTTGTATTTGCGTTTAATACAGCGCAACAGAGCCACAAGCGCTGCGGGTGTGACGCCTGGGATGCGTGCTGCAGCGCCCAAAGTTTCGGGGCGGAATTTTGAAAGCTTCAGGCGCATTTCGTTGGAAAGGCTTCCAACATTACCATAATCAATATCATGGGGGATCAGGAGAGACTCGTCGCGGCGGAAAGCTTTGACGTCGGCTTCCTGCCGTTGAATATAACCGGCGTAGCGAGCGTCGATTTCGACCTGCTCGGCAATGTCGGCGGCGATGCCGGAAAGCGCCGGCCACATGGTTTTTAGCACGGCAAAATTTATTTCGGGGTAGCGCATAAGGTCGTGCGCAGTGCGACGGACACCATCCTGGTTGATTTTGAAACCGCGGCGTTCGAGCTCAACGGGAAGCGCGGTCAAGTTCTGTACCTGTTCCCGCGCGGCGGTGAGGCATGCAAGTTTTTTTTCAAAAATCGCGGCGCGACCGGACCCGACGCAGCCGATGGAAATTCCAGCTGGGGTAAGACGCTGGTCGGCGTTGTCAGCGCGCAGCAGCAAGCGATATTCGGCGCGCGAAGTGAACATGCGGTACGGCTCTGACACGCCCTGCGTGACGAGGTCGTCGATCATCACGCCGATGTAGCCGTCGGCGCGGTCGAGAACAAAGGTTTCTTCGCTGCCGCCCGCAAGCAGTGCCGCGTTAATGCCGGCAACCAGCCCCTGCGCTGCCGCTTCTTCGTAACCTGTCGTACCGTTGATCTGCCCGGCAAGGAACAGGCCCGAAACTTTTTTGACTTCGAGCGTATGTTTCAGCGCGCGCGGATCGACGTAGTCGTATTCGATGGCGTACCCGGCCTGCAGGATGGCGGCGTTTTCAAGGCCGGGTATGGTCTTGATCATCAGCGCCTGCACATCTTCAGGCAGAGAGGTGGAAATGCCGTTGGGATAAATCGTATGATCGTCCAGCCCTTCGGGTTCAAGGAATATCTGGTGCCGCGTTTTATCAGCAAAGCGCACGACTTTGTCTTCTATCGACGGGCAGTAGCGCGGGCCTGAAGACGTGATTTGACCCGAATACATCGGCGCCACATGCAAGTTGTCGCGAATGACCTGGTGGGTTTTCTCGTTGGTGTAGGTGATGTGGCAGCTGACCTGCGGCACCACCACCTTGTCGGTCATGAAAGAAAACGGCAGCGGCGGCGTGTCGCCTTGCTGTTCTTCCACAGCGGACCAGTTGATGGTACGTCCGTCGAGCCGCGCCGGCGTGCCGGTTTTAAGTCGTCCCATGGGCAGTCCCAGTTTTTCAAGACTGAGCGCCAGACCCACGGACGGTTTTTCTCCGATACGACCGGCAGACTGCTGCACCATGCCCCGGTGGATGATGCCGCGCAAAAAAGTGCCTGTCGTCACGACCAGCGCGCCGCAGGAAAACGCTTGACCGCCGGTTGTCACCACACCGGAAATATGACCGGCAGAGTCGTATAAAATTTCTTCCGCGCCATCTCCGAAAATTTCCAGACCTGGATAGCTGAACAAAATTTCCTGCATGTTTTCGCGGTAAAGCTTGCGGTCGGCCTGCGCGCGCGGACCGCGCACGGCGGGGCCTTTGCTGGCGTTGAGCATGCGAAACTGAATGCCCGATTTATCCGTCACGCGCCCCATCACGCCGTCGAGCGCGTCAATCTCCCGCACCAGATGCCCCTTGCCCAGCCCGCCGATGGCGGGGTTGCAGGACATGACCCCGATAGAATCAGTCCGGTGCGTGAGAAGCAGGGTTTTGGCGCCCATGCGCGCCGAAGCCGCCGCCGCCTCGCACCCGGCATGTCCCCCGCCAATGACAATGACATCAAATTTAGTAATCATTTTAATGCTTTACAAATAAAAATCATTTATTAATACTTTCGTAACGATTTCGGAGTTATAATACGTTTAAGGAAAATAAGTAACCGAAAACGACGAAAAAAGCAACTGTATAAAAAATCTGAGAGCAGAGCAAATGGTGCGCGTCACTGGTAAGGACGACCTGAATAACGTGAAGGGCTTGGCAGAGGCCGCTTTTCACGACGCCACCTTGGCGGGCTTTCGCAAGCAGTTCGTCGCCGCCAGTGGCGTGAAAGAGGTTGCAGCCGCCAAAGACGCGCTTGACCGGTTCGACCACGCGGTGAACCAGCTGCGCTCCCACGAAAGCGAATTTAACAAGCGCGCCCGCGCGAACCCCAGCACGCTATCGGTGATGGTTTTTTTGCGTCCTCCCGCACATTCCACCGCCATGCGCGCTTTTGAAAAAGCAAAAGAAGACCTGCGCGCGCTCAACGAAAAGATCGGCAGTGATATCATTTTTCAAACCGACATTCACACCGCCCCCCATCGCCTTGTGCGCAAAAAAGACCGCGCGCCGGGGGACGAGCCGAGGTAGAGCAATCCCCTGCCAGCGCATGCGGGCAGTTTTGTTCGGCCTATACTGTAATGTTTGAAGAAAATCCGCTCAAAAATGCGAAGCTTTAGAAGTGGCCTAAACCCCCTCCGCGGTCTATACTGCGCCCTTCACCCTGCATGAAGGAAGGAGCCTTTATTCCGTGAAAGATTTTAGCTTCCTGCCCCGCCAGGAAAAATTCTATACTTATCTGCTGGAACTTTCCGCCAAAGCGAGCCTCTGTGCCGATCTTTTAAAGAACTATGTGGAAGCTCCCGACGCGGTGGCGCGGCAAAAAATCAGCCAGCAGGCCACCGAATGCCGGGCGCAGTCAAAAGACATCATGAGCGCCATGACGGACAGCCTCTGCCGCAGCTTCATCACGCCCTTCGACCGCGAGGACATCCAAAACTTCTCCCAGAACCTCTACCGCATTCCCAAAATGATCGAAAAGGTCATGCAGCGGATGGAACTGCACGGGCTCGTGGGCGCAGAGGCAGATTTTACCCGCCAGATCGACCTGATCGTCGATGAATCCAAAGCAATGGAAGATATGGTCGGCGACCTCATCCACAAGCGTAATACCCGGCAGGTCATGGAGAAAGTGGCCCTGCTGCATGAGCTGGAGCAAAAGGGCGATGATGTACTGCAAGAACTCCTCGCTTCCCTTTTCACAGAGAGGCGGGACGTCAAGGACCTGCTGCTCCGCAAGGATATTTACGACATGCTGGAAAAAGTCATCGACTGCTACCGCAACGCTGCCGGGGTCACGCTGCAAATCGTCCTGAAATACAGTTAATACGGATGGAAACGACCCTTATTCTTCTCGTGATCGTTGTTGCGCTGACCCTCGTCTTCGATTTCATCAATGGCTTCCACGACACCGCCAACGCCATCGCCACGGTGGTATCCACGCGGGCGCTCAGCCCCCTCACCGCCGTCATTTATGCAGGCATCCTGAATTTTGTGGGTGCGATGATGGGCACGGAAGTGGCGGCGACCATCGGCAAGGGCCTCGTGGATGCGGCAGCCATCTCTCTCCATACTGTCCTCTGCACCGTGGTGGCGGCGATCATCTGGAACCTGATAACGTGGTATAAGGGCCTGCCCACCAGTTCCTCCCATGCCATCATCGGCTCCCTGCTGGGCGCGACATTTTTCTCTTCTGCCGCAGAAGAAAATAGTATCTTCTGGTCGGCATTGACGCATAAAGTCCTGATCCCGATGGCGGCATCTCCCGTCCTGGGGCTGACCATCGGTTTTGCGATCATGGTCGCTCTAACCTGGATGGTTCACCAGCTGCATCCGGCTTTTATCAACCGGCTCTTTGGGCGACTACAGATTTTGTCTGCCGGATTCATGGCCATCAATCACGGGCGCAACGACGCGCAGAAATCAATGGGGATCATCGCCCTCGCGCTTGTGCTGGCCTTTCCGGCGGAAAGTTTTTCCGTGCCGCTCTGGGTAAAGCTGTCCTGCGCGCTGGCGATGGGACTTGGCACACTGATGGGCGGATGGCGCATCATCCGTACGATGGGCAGTAAAATGGTCAAGCTGCAGACGGTGCAGGGGTTTGCTGCGGAAACGACGGCTTCCATTATTATCGGCGGCGCGTCCCATTTCGGCATTCCGGTAAGCACAACCCACGTCATTTCCACCGCAATCATGGGCGTGGGCGCGACGCACCGCCTCTCCGCCGTGCGCTGGGGCATCGTCGGCAGCATCGTCTGGGCCTGGATACTGACGATCCCCCTGACGTTCCTTCTCGCGAGCGGGTTAATGTTCGTTTACCGGTGCTTTATTTAGCAGTTTCCTTTTAGGGGCACATCCAGCCAGTGGGAAAGCCCTCTTTCGGAGCCCAAATTACAAGTACCTAACTTTTACTTAAAGCCCAGCCTTAGTTTAACTTTTTTGAAAAAACTCGCTTTCACGGGCAAGTTAGTTGAAAGGAGCGGTGGCGGTTGAAGGAACGGACGCATCTCTTCGCCAAACCGCTTGATTTCCGCTATCTGCTCATCGGTAAATCGAACAGCGATGCTTGAACTTGTGGTGTTGTCCCCCACATTGGTCGAGGGCCGCGAGCCGTGCGCGGGCGACAACATGCGCGCGAATTCAACCCGCATTCTCTCAGCCTCATCAGCCTCATTTGCTCGTTCTTCGGTCGTCCTCTTCTTCGGTTCAGAATTTTTCAATAGACGCATCTCTTCGCCAAACCGCTTGATTTCAGCTTTCTTCTCATCACTAAATTCAACAGTTATACTCGAACTTTGGACGTTGGCATACGCACCCGCTGGCGGCGACAACATGCGCGCGAACGCGACT
>CAYGGT010000044.1:0-14330 GCA_964349475.1 uncultured Rhodospirillaceae bacterium | reverse complement strand
TACCCATCATGATGACCGCGATCCGGTAACAACACCTGACATACGGTGTGGCTATAAAGGTCTCGACCACACGCGATATTTCAGGAATGCCTTTATTACTTGCCCCTACGACGATGGTCAGGACGTAATTGACGCTGTTGATGCACTTCCAAGTCATCCTTTTGCTGTGATTACTGCTGAACGTTTAGATGTAAAGTTTTACAGTCCTAGCGCCACGCCTATCTTGGTGCGCTGCGATTGGGAAAAACCTCTTGCGCGTGACGGGATGATACCTGCGTCATTAGCGCTGCCACTCATGCTCCAAAAAGAAGTGCCGTGCTACGAATGGTCAAAAGTTGCCGAGACATGGGAGTCAATGCGTCACTACTTTTTGGGTTCGCCGCACGGCAGCAGATCATCTCTCTTCGTCAGTCAGGAAACGGCCATGACCATGAAACGAGTTTGGGAGTTGCTAATTAATACGGGTATGTATGGACCTATTAAGGTTTCAAACCAGTCTTAACAAGGGTTCGAACAATTACAGCCTGTTACCCCGGTGTTGCCTTGGCAACCAAACCAAAACAGACATTTTCGTTAAGTGCTTGGAAAAAATGGTGATCCCGCTGGGATTTGAACCCAGGACCCTCTGATTAAAAGTCAGATGCTCTACCGCTGAGCTACGGAATCACTGAAGTGAGACAATAAGTGATTTTGTTGCCCTGGGTCAATAGATAGTTGTGTTACGGCAAAAAACACTTTAAAAACCATGACATGCAAGTCCAGCTTTTACATCCCGCGCCGGAGGGTCAATTGACCCCCATGATGACGCAGTATCAGGCCGTCAAGGAACAGTATCCTGATTGTCTGCTGTTCTATCGCATGGGTGATTTTTATGAGTTGTTTTTTGATGATGCGATCACGGCGGCCGGGGCGCTTGACATCACGTTGACACGGCGGGGGGAGGTACCGATGTGCGGCGTGCCGTGGCATAGCCATGAAAACTATCTCGCCCGGCTGATCAGGCAAGGTCACAAGGTCGCCATTTGTGAACAGGTCGAAACGCCCGAAGAAGCGAAAAAGCGCGGCGGGTACAAGGCGCTGGTGCAGCGGGATGTCGTGCGTGTCGTGACGCAGGGGACGCTGACGGAAGACACGCTGCTGGAAAAGAACAGCAATAATTATCTGACCGCACTTGCGGACATTGGCGGCGCGATGGGCATGGCGTGGCTGGATTTATCGACGGGGGATTTTACGCTGCAGCCGCTTTTCGCCAAAGATCTCGGCGCCGCGCTGGAACGCGTTCGACCGGGGGAAATTCTGCTCTCCGACAAGCTGACGCAAAATCCCGCGCTGTTCGATGTTTTTGCGGATTACAAAGTCAATTTGACAGTCCAGCCGCAGAGTCGCTTTGACAGCGATAATGCCCGCCAGCGCCTGGAAAAACTTTTCGGGGTCGGCACTCTGGAAAGCTTTGGCGCTTTTTCCCGCGCCGAGATCGCCGCTGCCGGCGCGCTGATCGACTACGTGGAATTGACACAGAAGGGCAAATGCCCGCGACTCTCGCCGCCAAAACAGTTGCTGCTTGGCGCGGTGATGGAGATTGACGCCGCCACGCGCCGCAATTTGGAACTCACCCACACGCTGAATGGCCACAGAAACGGCAGTTTGCTACACGCCATGGACATGACGGTCACGGGAACCGGCGCGCGGCTGCTGGCACGCCATCTCGCCCTGCCGCTGACGCATCCGCGCGATATTCACGACCGGCTGGATATGGTCGAATTTTTTGTTGAAAGAGCCACGGTCCGCGCCGATACGCGGGGATTCTTGCGGCATTGCGCGGATATCGAACGCGCTCTTTCACGTCTCAGCCTTGACCGCGGCGGGCCGCGTGATCTGGCGGCCATTCGTGATACGTTGGCGCAGACTATCCAGCTGCACCGCCTGGTGAATCAACCAGAACTGCCCGGCGGCATTCGTGCTGCGCTGGATATCATGCAATGCTGGGGCGGGCATCATCCGCTGATCGACCAGTTAAAACGCGCTCTTCTGCCTGACCTGCCCGTGCTGACGCGGGAAGGGGGGTTTATCAACAAGGGCTATTCGCCAAAGCTTGATGAGCTGACCAAGCTGCGCGATGACAGCCGCCTGCTGATCGCGCAGCTGCAAGCGCGCTATGTGCAAAAGACCGGCGTCAACACGCTCAAAATCAAGCACAACAACGTTATCGGCTATTTTATCGAAGTCGGCACGAATAACGCTGATAAGCTGTTCGCGCATACGGGTGATTTTATCCATCGTCAGACGTTGGCGACGGCGGCGCGGTTTACGACGATGGAGCTGTCGGAGCTGGAGCGCCAGATATCCGAAGCCGCCGAAAAAGCGCTGGCGCTGGAGCTGGAACTGTTCGCAGCACTGGTAAAGGAAGTCCTGTCGCACGGCGAAGTTATTGCCAAAACAGCGGTGGCGCTGGCGGGGCTGGATGTGGCGGCGGCGCTGGCCGAACTGGCGGTGACGCAGCATTATACGCGCCCGCAAGTCGATGACAGTTTTGCTTTCGATATCAAAGGCGGCCGGCATCCGGTTGTTGAAGAGGCGCTAAAAAAACAAAGAAACACGGATTTCATCGCCAATGACTGCGCGCTTGCAGATATATCTCACTTGTGGCTGCTGACGGGTCCTAACATGGCGGGGAAATCGACTTTTCTGCGTCAGAATGCGCTGATCGCACTGATGGCGCAGATGGGGTCTTACGTGCCGGCTGTGCATGCCCATATCGGCACGGTGGACCGTTTGTTCAGCCGCGTCGGGGCAGCGGACGATCTTGCGCGCGGACGCTCGACATTTATGGTCGAGATGGTCGAAACCGCTATCATCCTCAATCAGGCCACAGCGCGATCTTTGGTTATTCTCGATGAAATAGGGCGCGGCACGTCTACTTATGATGGACTGTCCATAGCCTGGGCGTGTCTTGAGTATCTGCATGAAACGAACAAATGCCGCGCGCTGTTTGCGACGCATTACCACGAATTGACAGCCCTCACACGCAGCCTGCCCCGACTGGCCTGCTACACCATGAGGGTCAAGGAATGGAAAGACAGCATCGTTTTTTTGCACGAAGTTGCCCCCGGCACGGCGGATAGATCCTACGGCATTCACGTCGCGAAACTGGCGGGTTTGCCTTCTGGTGTCATTCGCCGCGCCGAAGAAGTCTTAAAAACCATCGAAAATCCGCAAAAGGGATTGCCGCTTTTCAGCGTCGCGCCGCCACTGCCGGTCGTAAAAGTGTCGGCAGCTGAGGAAGCCTTGCAAAAGATTGATCCTGATACCCTCTCGCCCAAAGAAGCGCTTGAGGCGTTGTATCGGTTGAAGGCTGCATTATAAATAAAAGGTTACGGTTTTGGCCGAAGGCCAGGGGTTTTTGCAAGGCCAGGGGTTTTTGCATCGGGCCGTGCCGGCCCTGAATTCATGTCAGGCGCTTTCGCGCCGTGCCGTGCCGGCCCTGAAGGCGCATCGGGTGTTTTCGCGCCGGGCTGTACAGGGATATTATCGTTGGCGGGAGGTGTCAGAGCGTAACTGGCGTATTCCTTCTCGATCGCGGTGTAATACAGCTTGAGGGCGCGAATCTGACTGTCTGTTGCGTGAGCCCATTTTTTTTTGTTCTGTGCTCGTTCTCTCTCGATGTGATCGAGTTCCTGACGTGCCTTGCGGATGGTCATATAGGATACTTTGAGGTCGGGGTTGAGCACGCGGTCGGCAATGGCTTTTTTTAGAGAATCTTGCTGCGCCGCGCTCAGGTTCGACGGGGCATGTTCGTAGACGATACGGCGGGCAAACTCGGTGAAACGGGAGAGAGAAGGATCCGCTTGAAGCTCCGCTTTGAAGCGGACGTTAAAGTCTTCAATAAGTTTGGCGCTGCTTTGCCAGTCAGGCACGGCATGAAATTCTTTCGTCCATTGGACGATCTGCGCCGGAACGGGGGGCGTTGTTGCCTGTGGTGTGGCAAGAAGCGCTGCTTGCGCAATATTTTTCAAGAAATTCGCATGCGACTGCATGGTGTGCACGCGTGCCGCATATAGCTTTTCGTTATAACCGGCCGGCAGGACAGCATCGGAAATGTCCAGCGGCATCAGGACAGGTTGGCTGTCATTTTTCAGGAGAGTAAAAGGCTTCGTTTTGTTTTTGGCCAGCAGAACGTCCTTGAGCTGATCAACGGTCATGTCGAGATAAGGCGCGGGATCGATGCTCAGGTTATAAAGTACCTGCTCCGGGAGGCTGGTCATCACGGCTGTTTTTGGATCGCCGTGGTCGCGCCCGGCGAAGGTAAAGACCGGATGGCTGGCAAGAAATGCATTCACCCCGTCTGGCGTGGACATCTGCATCATCTGATCCCAGAGTTGCGGGGCGGCTTTACGGAGCAGCTTGGCGATGCCGATTGTCGCCTTGATATCATGCATGGCGTCATGCGCATCATCATCGGGGAGGGATACGCCATTCTGCAGCGCGACATTCTGCAATGTCATGCTTGGGTGGCCGTATTCATTCAGGGTATCGAGCTTCAGGAGGCCCGGCATATACAAAGCGGCCGTCTTCACCAGAACCCAGATGTCAGCGCGTCCGTTGGATTGGTTATTGGCGTCGTTCTTGCTGGACGTGAGTGCCGGATCAAGCAGGTTTTGGGCAGAATTTTGCGCCAGCACAGGTTCGTCGTAGTTGAGGCTGTTATAGCCGACGAAAGTGAGCGGCCAGTGCTGGGTGTCGATCCAGTCATGCACCTCCTGCATCATTTCATAATGGGAGTATTTACTGAACTTCAGGTCGTCCGGCGCAAACCCGGTGATCAACATGGCGCCCGGCGCCGGAACCGACCAGGGAGAACGGCGGCATTCAAGTTTTTTGGTGGCAAGAATGTTCAGGTTGTCGTCCGTGAAGACGAGAGCGATCTGCAATATCTGGCTGGAATCGCGATCCAGCCCCGTTGTCTCCGTATCGTAAAATACAAACACTCGATTCGCCCCCTTGTTAGCAGGCCGTTCGCGCTATTTTTTTAGTGTGTGCATCATTGATAGCATATTTTGGAATGAAATGCATGATCAATGGCCTAAATAATTTGCAAGTAGGGAGGGGGTTTGCTATCTTTACATATCCTTGAAACAAAGACAGATCATGCTGAAAACAATAAAAAACGACCAATCCGCTCCGTGGTGCCCTGAAAGCTGGATGACAAAACTCGCGCAGCAGCTGCCTGTCTATGACAGCGCTGCTGAATTGGCCGCCGTCACGAAGACGCTGGCCAATTATCCTCCGCTGGTCTTTGCCGGTGAAGCGCGGAGGCTGAAAAAAAGCCTCGCCAAAGTGGCAGCGGGCGAAGCATTTTTATTGCAGGCGGGTGATTGCGCGGAAAGCTTTGCCGAATTTCATCCAAAGAATATCCGGGACAGTTTTCGCGTTATTTTACAAATGGCGATTGTGATGACTTTTGCCGCCGGCATGCCGGTCGTCAAACTGGGGCGCATCGCCGGTCAATTCGCCAAGCCGCGCAGCGACGGCACTGAGACCCGCGACGGCGTCACCCTGCCCAGTTACAAGGGCGACATCATCAACGGTACGGAATTTACGCCGGAATCCCGCCGCGCCGATCCAAAGCGCATTATTCAGGCGTATAACCAATCCGCCGCGACGCTTAACCTGGTGCGCGCTTTTGCTATGGGGGGCTATGCGGATCTGCACCGCGTCAATCAATGGACGCTGGATTTTGTGAAGGGCCATCCGCTTTCCGCGCGCTTTCAGGACATGGCGCGGCAGCTGGATCAGGCGCTGGCCTTTATGTCGGCCGCGGGGATCACGGCCGAAAACGCGCCGCAAATCCGCGAGGTGGATTTTTTTACGTCGCATGAAGCTCTGCTGCTGCCCTATGAACAGGCGCTGACCCGCGTCGATAGCACGACGGGAGACTGGTACGATGTCTCGGCGCATTTCCTCTGGATCGGTGACCGCACGCGCCAGCCGGACGGTGCTCATGTGGAATTTTTACGCGGCGTTAAAAACCCCATCGGCATCAAATGCGGGCCGAGCCTTGCGACGGATGACCTGCTGACGTTGCTGAAGATTTTGAATCCGGAGAACGAACCGGGACGCATCACCCTTATCAGCCGTATGGGCCATGACAAAGTGGCGGAATGCCTGCCCAAATTTATTCGCACCCTGAAGAAAGAAGGCAGCATCGTGACATGGTCTTGCGACCCCATGCACGGCAACACGCGGACGTCTCCCGCCGGCTACAAGACGCGGGAATTCGAAAATATCATCGCTGAGGTCAAAAGATTTTTTGCCGTGCATCAGGCCGAAGGCACCCACCCGGGCGGCGTGCATCTGGAGCTGACCGGGCAGGACGTCACCGAATGCGTTGGGGGTGCTTATAAAATTACCGATGATAAGCTCTCCGAACGCTACCACACCCACTGCGACCCGCGCCTGAACGCCAGCCAGGGTCTGGAGCTGGCGTTCATGATCGCCGACGAATTGCACACAAACTACAAGCGCCGCCGCCATGCAACGGATGATGGGTTGTCATGACCCAGCACTTCACCATCACGCTGGCGCAACTCAATCCGACCGTTGGCGACATTGCCGGTAATATCCAAAAAATCAAGGACGTCTACGCGCAGCATAAAACGCAGGCGGATCTGATTGTTTATACCGAAATGATTGTGACGGGTTATCCGACGGATGATCTGGTGCTGAAGCCGTTTTTCATTGACCGCGTGATGCAAGGCGTGGAACGGCTTGCCGCACACATTGACGGGCAGGGGGCGGGGCTGCTCATCAGCGCGCCGTGGCGGAGCGGGGGTAAAGTTTACAATGCGGCGCTGCTGTTGCATGACGGGAAAATCATCGCCCAGCGCTTCAAGCATCACCTGCCGAACTATGGCGTGTTTGACGAAGTGCGCGTGTTTGCGGCGGGGGATCTTCCCTTGCCCGTTGATTTTAAAGGCGCGCGCCTTGGCGTCATGACCTGCGAAGATATGTGGTTCCCCGACGTCGCCGCGCACCTGAAAAAACACGGCGCGCAAATTCTCGTCGTGCCGAACGGCAGCCCCTATGAAGTCGATAAAACCCATGTTCGCCTGCAAACGGCGCAAGACCGCGTGAAAGAAAGCGGGTTGCCTTTGCTCTATATCAACCAGGTGGGTGGGCAGGATGAGCTGGTCTTTGACGGCGCTTCCTTTGTCCTTGATCATGCCGGAAAACTTCTCACGCAATTGCCCAGCCATGAAGAATACGGGACGACGACGATTTGGGATAAAGATTGGGTGTGCAAATCCTGCGAAGCATCGCATACGCTGTCCACGGGTTTAGAATCCATTTACCAGACGCTGGTGCTGGGCTTGCGCGACTACGTGAACAAAAACGATTTTCCGGGCGTGCTGCTCGGCATGTCGGGGGGGATCGATAGCGCCCTTTCCGCCGCGATTGCGGTGGATGCCCTGGGGGCGGCGCGTGTGCGCTGCTACATGATGCCCTCGCCTTATACTTCCAAGGAAAGCGTGGAGGATGCGCAGGAATGCAGCAACCTGCTGGGCGTCAAGCATAGCTCCGTCTCCATCAAACCGGCGATGGAGGCTTTCGATGTCATGATTAAAGACGCCGCGAACCAGAACACGGGAATCACTGCTGAAAACCTTCAGGCGCGGTCGCGCGGCATGCTGTTGATGGCGCTGTCGAACGCGACCGGCTACATGGTGCTTTCGACCGGTAACAAATCAGAGATGTCGGTGGGTTACGCAACGCTCTATGGTGATATGTGCGGCGGGTATAACGTTCTGAAAGACGTTTACAAGATGACGGTGTTCGACCTGTGCAAGTGGCGCAACCAATGCCACCCGCGCGGCGCGAAGGGTCCCGTGGGCCGCGTGATCCCCGAACGCATCATCACCAAACCGCCTTCCGCCGAGTTGAAGCCCGGCCAGAAGGACGAGGACAGCCTGCCGCCCTATCACGTGCTGGACGATATTCTGTACTGCCTGGTCGAGAAGGAAATGAGCCTGGAAGAAATCGTCGTGCGTGGCCATACGCTCGACATCGTCAATCGCGTCTGGAAAATGCTCGATCGCGCCGAATACAAACGTCGCCAAGCCTGCCCCGGCGTTAAAATCAGCCGCAAGGCTTTCGGGCGGGACCGGCGCTATCCGATTACCAATAAATTCACCTAATGTAACCTTTCTTAAGCGCGGGGAATTGGGCGCGGCTTGCCTTTTGGGCGACGCCGTCTTATGGGCGCTCGTTGCGCGCGCCACACCTTGAAATCAACTTTATCCGCAATACCTGAAGTGACGGCAGAAAGCCCGTTCAGATCAGCATGCAATTCTGCGCACGCAGTTTGACGCAATATTAGCAATGTGATTTCTGCGTGTTTTTATTTTTTAAAAGCGCGTCTTACAGAAAGTAAAAAGAAAAGTGTCATCAAGCGTACGCAATGTTGCCTGTTTCATTTTTCTTGTCTTCCTGTTCACTGGATGCTGCGTGTCAGCGTCCGCGCAAGCCGAGGGTGAGAACGGCGGTTCAGTCAATACGAGCATCTCGGTCGTTTTGACAAGCGTCGTCTCCTGCGACAGCGTCACCGGTTGCCACGCCTCCAACCCCGAAGAAACCGGCGAGCCTGTGCTTGTCGTGAATACCCCTACAGACAAGCGCTGGGTTTATTAGGATTGTCTTGCCCAAGCGCATCACCGTCGGCAAATTTACGGCGATTGCGGCAGGAAAGGGGATATGCTACTCTCCACATCCACGCAATAAAGGATTTTTAGATGACCGTCGCCGTTCGTTTTGCACCGTCGCCCACCGGCATTCTCCATGTCGGCAGTGCCCGCACGGCTTTGATCGTGTGGCTGTATGCCCGCAAGCATCACGGCACGTTCATGCTGCGGATCGACGATACCGATCTTGCGCGATCGACTGAGGAGAATGTCGAAGACATCAAATCCGGCCTGACCTGGCTGGGGTTGAACTGGGACGGGTACGCCCGTCAGCGGGATCGCGCGGTTGAATATGAGCGCAGCATCCAGAAACTGAAAGACATCGGGCGGCTTTATCCCTGCTATGAGACGGAAGAGGAACTGGCGCTGAAACGCAAGACTCAGCTGTCGCAAAAATTGCCGCCGCTTTACGACCGCGCTTCGCTTGATCTGACGGAAGAGCAAAAGAAAAAATTTTCCGATGAGGGCCGCAGGCCGCACTGGCGTTTCAAGCTCAACCACACGGCGATTGTGTGGAACGATCTGGTGCGCGGGAAAGTTGAATTTCACGGCAAGGATATGTCCGATCCGGTGCTGGTGCGTGAAGACGGGCGGCCGCTCTATCATATTTGTTCGGTCATCGATGATATTGATTTCGGCATCACCCATATCGTGCGCGGCGAAGACCATGTGTCGAACACCGCCTCTCACGTGCAGATGTTCGAGGCGCTGGGCGCGAAACCGCCGGCGCTGGCCCATGTGACGCTGCTCGGCGATATGGAGGGCGGCAAGCTGTCGAAGCGCAAGGGATCTCTCGGCATCAAATCCCTGCACGAGGAAGTGGGCGTCGAGCGCATGGCGCTCATCAGCCTGATCGCCCGCATCGGCACTTCTGATCCGATCGAGCCTTTGTTCACGATGGAGGAAGTGATCGCGGGGTTCGACTTCGCCAAATTCTCGCGCAACCTGCCAAAATTCGATGAAAACGAGCTGTATCGACTCAACGCCAAAATCCTCCACAAACTTGAATTTGAAGATGTGCAAGGACGCCTTGCCGCGATGAGGCTTGACGGCATTGACGCGCCTTTCTGGAAAGCTGTACGCCCGAATCTTGAAATTCTTTCCGACATCAAGGACTGGTGGCATATCGCCAACGGCTCCGTGCAGCCGGTTATACAAGACGCAGAGTTTGCAAAAGTCGCGGCGGAACTTCTTCCTGTCGACCCGTGGGACAACACTACCTGGGAAAAATGGGTGAATGACATCAAGCTGAAAACGAACCGCCGCGGCAAAGAACTGTTCATGCCGCTGCGCTGCGCGCTGACGGGGCAGGAACACGGGCCGGAGCTGAAAGAATTGCTACCGCTGATCGGGCGGCAGCGGGTTTTGGAGCGGCTGAAGGCGGCGTAAGTTCATGGCCGGTACAAACGCATCTCTTGCAACAGTCAACAGCCTGGCGCTTGCCCCCGTCATCATCCTCGTCGGGCCGCAACTGGGCGAGAATATCGGCATGTGCGCCCGCGCCATGCTGAACTGCGCTGTGACGGAACTGCGTATCGTCAGCCCGCGCGACGGCTGGCCAAACCCGGGAGCGGTCGCGGCGGCGTCCGGCGCAACATCTGTGCTGGATCAGGCAAAGTTATACACCTCCACCAAAGACGCCGTTGCCGACCTTGAATTCGTGCTGGCGACCACGGCACGGGAGCGGGGGATGGTCAAGGATATTTATTCGACGGATGCTGCCGCAAAAACAATAAGACAGATTAATGCCGGCCCAGTGCAAAAATGCGGTATTTTATTCGGGCCGGAGCGTTCCGGACTGGACAACGACGATGTGGCGCTCGCCAATGCCATTCTCAACATTCCGCTCAATCCGGGGTTTTCATCTCTCAACCTCGCACAGGCGGTTTTGTTGGTGTGTTTTTCATGGTTGTCGGCTGAGAATCCGTTCGTAGCCGCAGACATTGCAATGGAGATGGGCGACACGGCACCGGCGCAGAAAAAAGAAATCGAGCTGCTGCTCGCGCATCTCGAAGACGAGCTGACAAGGGGCGATTTTTTCCGCAGCCCGGACCAGAAGCCGACCTTGTTGCGCAATATCCGCAACTTTTTCTTCCGCGCCGCCCCGACACAGCAGGACGTGCGCACGCTGCACGGCATTATTTCGTGTCTGACCGGCAAGCGGAGCTGGAAATAGACGCAATTAATTTGACAAATATTATGATATATGGTACCGCTAAGAGGTGGTGTAAAAAGGTGGTTTTTTTAAGATTAAGGAATGAAGCATGTCCGGGATAAGTGCCAACGGCTTTGAGCGTGCCTTACGCGAGGGGAGAGAGACCCTTATGGCGTTTTTGCAGCAAGGGGATAGCATAACTTTGAAAATAGAAGAGGCGCCAAGTGGTATTAATAGCGCTCTGCCATACCGTTACGATTCAACGGACACACTCAGTTTACGTTTTCTACTTCGCGCTGATCCTAATGTTTCAGGACTTGCTGAAGCGCTGGTTGTTGACCAAATTCTTACTCAAGTAAAAAGTGAAGGATATACAGTCAGGCGTAATAAAAAAAGAGTTGTCATAAAACCAAAATAGTTTTCGTCATTCCCAATTAACCGACAAACCGCTCGCTTCAGGGAACGCTCTAGCCATAAATATTAAAGGTTGACAGACGCCCGGAAATCCTTATAGTTCCACCATTCCCGGGAAAGTGGGCCGGACCAACCATGCTTTGGCCATGTCCTATCCCCGTCATTCCAATGTGGTCTGAACTACCGGGACAATATGAAGAAAATGAGGAATATCAATGTCTAAACGTCCAGAAGCCAAACATAAAATCGATCGCCGTCTTGGGGTCAACCTTTGGGGCCGCGCCAAGTCGCCTTTTAACAAACGCGAATACGGACCCGGCCAGCACGGCCAGAACAAAAAGAAACCGACCGATTACGGTATTCAGCTGATGGCCAAGCAGAAGCTGCGCGGCTATTACGCCAACATCGGCGAGCGTCGCTTTCATCGTTATTACGAAGAAGCGATCCGTCGCCGCGGCGACTCCGGCCACAACCTGGTCGAGTTGCTGGAGCGTCGTCTGGATGCCGCCATCTACCGCATGAAATTTGTTCCGACCATCTTTGCCGCACGTCAGTTCGTCAGCCATGGTCACATCAAAGTGAACGGCAAACGTGTCACGATTTCTTCCTTCTCGGTGAAAGACGGCGACATGATTGAAGTGCGCGAAAAGTCACGCCAGCTGGCCCTTTATATCCAGGGTTCCACGGCAACCGACCGCGAAGTGCCGACGTATCTTGAAGTCGACCACAAAGCCGGCACCGGCAAGTTCGTCCGCGCGCCAAAACTTGAAGAAGTGCCGTATCCCGTGCAAATGGAACCAAATCTGATCATCGAGTTCTATTCACGTTAAGTCTGGATCTGCGGGAGAGAAGGGGGCCAACCTGATAGGCATGTGAATGCCGGTATCAGTTGGTCTTTTTCGGCTTGGGCAGGAGAGACTGGCCGATCTCGCTCACAATCTCGATATTCTGCGCGATTTCGCGTTTGTCGGGCGCCATGACCAGCGCCTGACGGAGGGTTGAGAGCGATTCATCGAACAGCCCCTGGCTGGCAAGACAAACCGCCAGATTATTCATGACCGAAGTGGAGTCTCCCTTCCAGTCCTGTAGCGCCAGGCGGAAAGATTTTTCGGCTTCCTTGTGCTTGCCCTGCGCGTCCAGCGATATGCCCATCAAATTGTGGGCGTCGGCATGGAATGCTTTGGAACGGCTTTTGTCCAGCACCTCATTCAGGACTTCTTCCGCCTTTTCAAAGTTGCCCAGCTCGATATGAACGGCGGCAAACTCGTTGAGTATGATCGGAGGGGCATTGCTCTTGAGGCCGCCGCGTCTGGACTGCACGAGAGGCGCCAGCACGGTAGCGGCGCGTTGAGCTTTGCCTGTCTTGCGGAGCAGCTGCGCGTAATTCAGGGCGATATCTTCATTGCGGTAGTTGGCGGCTTTGAAAACTCCCATGTTGGGATTGGTATACAGCTGCTCATAGTGAGTGAGCGCTTCTTCCGTCTTGCCGGCGATTACGGCGTCCGCAGCGGCAGTGGCCAGCCTTTCTTCCGTGGCATCATGCTGACCGGTCAGGCTGTCGATCGCTTTGCCCGCCAGGGGAGTGTCCGCTGTCTTACAGCCGGTCATGGCCAGGAGCAGAACGAGAGAAATGGCTGTCATACAATGGCGCATGTTGTTCGACCTCATGGTGTTGAACCTTCAGATTCCGAGGGAGGTACGGCGTCGTTGCTCATATCGGCAGGGGCCAGGAGGGCCGCCCCTTCCGCTATGCCGCCTGCCGGTGCCGGCACAGCGCCGCCTCCCGGCGGCGTCACCGGCGTCACTTCATAACAGCCGTCCGGGCAATAAAAGTAAGCGGCCGGCACGCAGGACGCGTCATCGCTCCCGCACATCCGGCGTATGCGCACATATTCGGGTTGTGCATTGGCGCTGACGATAATGTCTTTTTGCATGATGGTCGCGCCTTTTTCATCCAGCACCGTAAAGGATGTGGCGCCAGGAAGATGCGGCACGAGAATGATCAGGCGTGGCGAATCCAGCATCACGGAAACATGGGATGGGTTGTTGACGATGACGCTGGCTGCATCCTGATCCAGGCGAATGAGAAGGTTTTTATTCAGCATGAGGCGCAGGGCGGTATTTTCCTGCGCGGTATTTTCTTTTTTTGCGGCCAGGGGATCGGGTGAAATATTTTCGGGTTGTCCGATCAGGCGGCTCAAGTCATCGGCACTGCCATCGGCCAGCGCCGCGGTATTTACAAACAGTGCCAGTCCGATAAAAAATGCAGGCCAGTTTTTGAACACGATGGTCGCCCCCTGAAATCCCAATCCCACCTACGTATAATGCTTAAAAATTCTATAGAAGTAAAGCTTTAGGGAAGGCACGATTCCATTATGCAATATTAAAGGCAGAGGTACTATCCCTCAAGCCAGGCTTGCCGGTAAGGGCTGTCGGGGAAATGCATCCCGGACAGCAGCAGGGCATGGTCGTGAAACGACATTTTTCCATTCGGCGCAATCATAATCGTGGCTGAAATCAAGCCGCCGCCGTAATAAAGCGTGCCGCTGACTTTCAGGTTTTGCGCGGTATCTGCCGTGACATTGAGGGGCTTGAAGCTGCTCAGCATGTTTTGTTTTTGACCCGCGCTTAAGCTATTCATGAAAGGCATCTTGAGAGGGTCTTTGATGAGAAAGATGTCCCCCTCGCTGCCCTGAACATAGCTGAAGAAAAATTCGAGATACGAGATGACATTTTCTTCCGTGAGGTGGATCGGGTCTTTTTCGTCCACCGCGTAAATCGGGTTCGCCGTGCCGTCAAGGCTGATATATTCTGCACCGTCGGAAAGATAGATCATGCTGAAAGTGGGCATGGTCGCGTAGTTGACAAGGCGGTACAGCCAGTAATTTTTGTAAAAGGGCAGGCTGCAGGAAGAAACTTCGGTCACGTCTTTTGCAAACACAGTGGCATCCGAACGGGTGCTGAGTTGTTGCAGCACTTTATTCGCCTGTCCGCGGTTCAGCTTGGTCCATTGCGGTTGCGCCATG
>CAYGGT010000043.1:0-14459 GCA_964349475.1 uncultured Rhodospirillaceae bacterium | reverse complement strand
AACCTGCTCACGCAGATTTTCCGCTTTTTCACGCAGGCTGACGTGGAGGTGAACAACTGCTACATGAAGCATTACAGCCGCGTGTTCAAGCCCACGGAAGTGCAGATGATGCTGGCGGCTTTTTCGAACATGGAGACCATCCATGTCGCGGCCTATTCGCACCTGCTCGACACCATCGGCATGCCGGAAACGGAATATTCCGCCTTCATGAAATACAAGGAAATGAAGGATAAATACGATTACATGCAGAACTTCAACATGGATTCAAAGCGCGACATCGCGCTGACCATGGCCGTCTTCGGCGCTTTCACGGAGGGTTTGCAGCTCTTCGCGTCGTTTGCCATGCTGATGAATTTTCAGCGCTTCAACAAGATGAAGGGCATGGGGCAGATCGTGACCTGGTCGGTGCGCGACGAAACGCTGCACACGCTTTCCATCATCAAGCTGTTCCGCGCCTTTATCGACGAAAACCCGGAGCTGTGGACGGAAGACCTGCAGCGCGACATTACCAATGCCTGCAAAACCATTGTCACGCACGAAGACGCTTTCATCGACCTGGCGTTTGGGCTGGGCGGCATCGAGGGGCTGACGGCGATAGAAGTTAAAAATTACATTCGTTACATCGGCGACCGGCGTTTGACGCAGGTGGGGTTAAAACCCATCTTCGGCGCCGACAAAAACCCCCTGCCCTGGATGGACGCGATTCTCAACGGTGCGGAGCACACCAATTTCTTCGAGAACCGCGCCACCGAATATTCCAAAGCCTCCACGCAAGGTTCATGGGAAGATGCCTTTAGCAGCGATGTGTTCCGGGCGGCCTAAGAAAAATAATAGAAAGTTAACTATTGATATGTATAATTAAACTATAGGGGAAATCTATGGTTGGTGCCGTTTCTATCGCTTTAGGGGGTCTTCTTGCGCAGGGGCAGCGGTTGTCAGCCGCTGCGAACACTATTGCCGGCGTCGGCGCCGAGGTCGATCTGGTGCGCGAAACTGTTCAGCTCATCGAAATCAAGGCGGCTTATAAAGCCAATATCGCCGTGATTAAAACCGAAAGAGAAATGCTGGGCGATCTGCTTGACGCCATTGCCTGATACAAGGTTTTGCGGGCGCTGCTGAATTCACGTAATCATTAAAATTTATTTTTTCCGAAAATGAGGGATTGACTCTTTTTTTCGGAATACTAAAATTTCATGGTTCACTTTAATTTTATTGGGAGAAATACCATGGAAAAAAATCCAGGCTTCAAACATTTAAAAAAAGCTTTCGAAAAATTTGCCGCCAAACACAGTGCTGACGATATAACTGTCCGGCTGATCCGTTCCGCCGGCGCCGGCAGCAAGGCCACTGTCGATCAGGCGATGCAAGAATTCCCGAAAAAATTCGTCAACCAGACGGCCAAGGATATTTACAGCCTGCTGACCAGCCAGGAAGTCGCTGACGGCATCAGCATAGAAGTGCGCTCCTTTGATGAAGCGAAAATCAAAAGCATGATCGACAGCGCGGTCGATGCCATGAAAGACCGTGACACGATGTTGAAATTCGTCAGGCAAATCAAGCAGTCGATTGACCGCGTGCCAGGCGGAGACCTGACAACCCAGCTGGAAGGTCTGGCAAGTCTCATCCCCGGCGGCAACATGATCGGCCCTTTTATTGGCATTCTCATCAAGCCGATCATCAACGACATTCAAAATGGCAACGAAGACGACGCGGTTGACCAAATCATGGCGCTGGCGGATCAGATCCCGGGCGATATGCTGGCGGAAAAAGCGGCAAACTTCACCCAGCAAGTGACGCCGGAGCGTGTTTCCAAAGGCATGCACGGTATTGTCGGCAAGCTGCCTTCGCCCAAAGCGGTGGCGGATATTCTGCATGGCGTCGGCGAAGCGGCCAGCAAGAACATGGAGCGCGTGACGAAAATCACCAGCGCTGCGGAAGTTCCCGCCATCCTGAAAGACCTGACGCAGGACGCCGCCAACGCAATCCGCAACACAGCGGCCAACGACAAAGCGGCGAAGAAGACCTTTACGAATAAAAAAAGCGGCAGCTTCGACCTTTAGCATTTGGATAAGACATGAAACGGGCAAAGGAAATCCCTTTGCCCGTTTTTTTTTGAGGTGTGGAAAACATGCGTATTGAAGCCGACCGGAAGCTTGATTTTGACGATGTCCTGATCCGCCCGAAGCGCTCCGGCCTCAAATCGCGGTCGGAGGTTGAGTTGCGGCGCGTCTTCAAGACGCCGCACGCGAAGATCGAGATCAGCGGCGTGCCGGTGATCGCCGCCAACATGGATACGGTCGGCACGCTGAAAATGGCGGCGGCGCTGGCCGCGCACAATATGTTCACCGCGCTGCACAAACATTACACGACCGATGTCTTGCGTCAGGCGAATATCTCCGGCGATTTCACTTTCGTCACTTTCGGCATCGAGGATATCAATAAAATCGATGACGTCATGGATGCGCTGAAAACCAACGGCGCCAATAAAATTTGCCTGGATGTCGCGAACGGCTATACCGAAACATTCGTCGATTTTATCCGCGACGTCCGCAAGCACCACCCGGCAAAAATTATCATGGCCGGAAACGTCTCCACGCCCGACATGACCGAAGCGCTGATTCTGGCGGGCGCCGATATCGTCAAGGTCGGCATCGGCCCCGGCTCCGCCTGCATGACCCGCGCCATGACCGGCGTCGGCTATCCGCAGCTGTCCGCCGTCATCGAATGCGCCGATGCAGCCCATGGTCTTGGCGGGCTGATGTGCTCCGACGGCGGATGCCGCATGCCGGGCGACGTGGCCAAAGCTTTTGGCGCCGGCGCCGACTTCGTGATGCTGGGCGGGATGCTGGCCGGTCACACCGAAAGCATGTCGGAAGAGCAGCTTGAAAACCTGCCGAACAGCAACAAGGTCGCCTACTACGGCATGTCTTCGGAAACAGCGATGAACAAATATTCCGGCGGCATTGCCAAACACCGCGCCGCCGAAGGCCGCGTTGTCGAGGTTGAGTACAAAGGCGACGTCAAGGATACGGTGCGCGACATTCTTGGCGGCATCCGTTCCGCCTGCACTTACGTCGGCGCCGCGCGCCTCAAGGAACTATCCAAAAGGACGACGTTTGTCATTAAGGGATAGAGAAACTATTTTCCGGCAATCGTCACGCCGTTGATGCGCGTGGTCGGCGCGGACAGTGTATATTTTGTGCTGGGCAGGGCGGGGGTGTCGTTGGCGAGCGCGACATTCATGAACATGTCTTTCAGGTTGCCGGAGACGACGAATCCCTCGACGGCGATGTTGGTGATTTTGCCGTTTTTGATCAGCGTGCCGTAGGCCTGCCTTGAATGGTTGCCGTTGTTGACGTCCACCGTGCCGCCGTTGAACCCTTTGATATAAATGCCGTCGTCAATATCGGCGATCAGTTCGTCCGGCGTTTGCGATCCTGGGAGGATGCTGCTGTTTGTGGAGCCGCCGTCGCGTCCGATGGGGGCAATGCCGAGCTGGCGGGATTGCACCAGGCCGGCATTATAGACTTTTAAAACGCCGTTCTCGATAAAAGTTATTTTATCCGCTTTCATGCCGGCGCTATCAACCTGCAGGGAAGCAATCCCGCGCGGAATGCCCGGATCGTCGACCAGCGTCACGCCCTTGCTCATCACCTGCTGGCCGATTTTGCCTTTGAGAAAGGTGGACCCCCTGTAAACAGCCGCGCCGTCGATCGCGGCGTAAACGGCGCCAAAGAAAGCCGCCGCCGCCGCATGGTCGAGGACAATCGGCATTTTTCTGGTGGCGGGCAAACTCGCCCCCAGTTTTGAAACCGTGTTTCTGGCGGCGGTTTTACCAAGGTCAGCCGCGCTGCCGAGGTCGGAGAAATGCCGCGCGACGCTGGATTCACCGTCGCTTTGCATGCCGCTGGCATCTTCGGCGATAACGGCAGCATAAGCGCTACAGGCTGTGGCGCTTTCGTGATAATCAAGCCCGTTGGTCGCGAGAACAAAATAGTGACTGTTACTTTTTGATACGGTAACGGACTCGGCTGTTTTGACGCCCGGCTCCGCCAGCGCCGCCGCTTCGGCGGCGAGCGCAAAGGCGATCAGCGTCTTCTGATCGGGCGGGTTTTTATCGCGCAGATCAAGATCAATGCGTTTGCCTTTATAAATTTTGTCCGCTTCCAGCAGCCGGTGATGGGGGTTTGGGGGGACAAGGTGGATGACCTGCATATTTTTGAGGATGCCGTTTTGCAGCGCCCCTTCGTCAAGGGTGTTTTTTCTGAAAGACAGCACACGGTCACCGGCATAGAGCGTGACGCCGACGTGCCAGCTGGAGCCGGCAACGACCATGGCGACGTCGCCTTGCTCGATGGTATTTTCCTGTTTTTCGGAAGCAGAGATGGAAATTTTCACATCGCTGATGCCGAACGGCTTGCCCGCAGCCAGGGCATAGGCGATCAGTTTTTTTGCCAGGGGCCGGGTTTTTCTAAGAAACTGTTTTTCTGAAACGGACATTGCGCTCTCCCTATTTTCTGCCGCCGACGGTCATCTGCGACACGCGGATGGTGGGCTGGCCGTCGCCGACCGGCACCGACTGGCCGTTTTTGCCGCATATGCCGGCGCTTTTTTCAAGTTTCAGGTCGTTGCCGACCATGGTGATGGATTGAAGCACGGTCAGCCCGTCGCCGACCAGTGTTGCGCCCTTGACCGGTTCGCAGATTTTTCCGTTGCGGATGCGATAGGCCAGCGTCGCGTTCATGTTGAACCGGCCGGAAGTAATATCGACCTGCCCGCCGCCCATGTCCGAGATATAAAGGCCGTCCTTGACCGAGGCGACGATATCCGCCGGATCGTGCGTGCCGTTTTGAAAATACGTATTGGTCATGCGCGGCATGGGCGTGTGGGCATAGCTCTGCCGCCGCCCGTTGCCGGTCGGCGCGACGCCCATCAGCTGCGCGTTCTGGCGGTCTTGCATATACATTTTCAGCACGCCTTTCTCGATCAGAATATTTTTTTGCGTTGGCGTGCCTTCGTCGTCGAAATGCAGGCTGCCGCGTTCTCCCGGCATGTCGCCTTGCTCGATGACCGTCACTTCGGGCGAAGCAACGCGCTGGCCAATTTTACCGCTATAGGCGGAAATGCCCCGGCGGTTGAAATCGCCCTCCAGCCCGTGGCCGACGGCTTCGTGCAAAATGACGGCGGGCCAGCCGGGGCCGAGCACGACATCCATCACCCCGGCAGGGGCGTCTTCCGCGATCAGCAGCGTATCGGCCTGGTGCAGCGCTTTTTTCGCCGCCGCCTGCCAGGCGGCTTCACTGAATACTTCTGTGCAACCGACAGGCCCGCCCAGTATGGCGGAACCGGTTTCGCTGCTGCCGCTGTCGTCCGTGACCGTCACCGCAATACCAAGCGTCGTCATCGGGCGGTTGTCGATCAGGCTCTGGCCGTCAGCGGTGATGATGTGGACGGTTTTGGAGGTGGCGCTGTAACCAAGCCTGACGTTGGTGATGCGCGGGCTGAGTGTCCTGGTATAGGCTTCGATCTCGTCGATCTTGGCAATTTTTTCTTGCAGGACCATGCCGGCCATCGGATTTTGCGCTGTGTAGAGCTGTTGCGGGGTTTTGCCGAAAGGATGCTGCACCGCCGGCACCGATCCGGGCGCCAGAATCTCCCGCGCTTCCTTGATGGCGCTTTTCAAAGCGGCCTTGTTAAAAATATTGGAGAAAGAATAGCCGATCTTTTCTTTTTGCCCGAGGCGAAAGCCGAATCCCGATTGGCTGTTGTCAACGGACACCGATGTGTAAGCGCCTTTTTCTTTGGTGAGAGATTCGCTTTCCGACATTTCCTGATAAAATTCGCCGAAATCGGCGCCCTTTAACCCCTGCTGCACAAGGGTAATCGCAGATTTGAGGGTGAGGTCTGTATCTTTAAAAAACAGATCACTGGGGAGCGTCTGGGCGGGGGGCGTATGATCGGTCACTGTTTCCATCCATTTTTTATGTCGGTTAAAGGATGGTAATACTATGTCATTCATTTATGTGAATGTCAAGTCGCGAACAGCCGCCTGTCGTTTATCTCAGCGCGTTGATTTTTTTCTCAAGTTTTCGGCCGGCGCGACGGGCGGCGTTGGTGGCGCGGCGCGTGGCGGCGAGGGCTTTGTTGGCGGCCTCTTCTTTGGCCTGCGTCAGCGTCATATCGGCAATCTCTCTCACCAGACTAGCGCCAGCTTTTATCTGTGCTGCTTTTTCGAGTGCTTCCATGGCGAGGCGGTTAAAAATATTTTTTGCTGATTGCATTTTATGTTCCATCTGCGTTGTTGAGAGGCACTTATAGCAGAGAACAGCAATAAGACAAAACATTATGACTATAATTATAGTTGTTTTTTTACCGAACTATTGAAATATAATTACTTATAATCGACTCTTACAAAATACAGCCCGGAAGCCGGGGCCATCGGGCCGCCTTTGGTGCGGTCCCTGGCGGCGAGGGCGCGTTTGACGTCGTCCAATGTCCATTTTTTCTCGCCGACCAGTTTCAGCGTGCCGACGATGTTGCGGATCTGATGATGGAGAAACGAGCGTGCCTCCGCCCGGATTTCCAGACGCCGGCCCGCACCCAGGTGATGCGTGGTTTCCGTCACGCTGAGGTGATCGAGCGTGCGCAGGGGGGATTTCGCCTGGCAGGCGGTGGCGCGGAAGGTGGAAAAATCATGGTGGCCGACCAGGTGCTGGGCCGCCGCGTGCATGGCCGCAGCATCCAGATCCCAGCCGACATGCCAGACATACGCGCCGTCGAGCGCCGGCGGCGCCCAGCGGTTCATGAGGATTTGATAGCAATAAACGCGGTTGAGGGCGTCAAACCGCGCGTGGAATTCGGGCGACACGGCTTCAGCCTTGACGATCGAGATGGGCAGCGGCCGCAGATGGGCGTTGATGGCGTCCTGCACTTCTTTTGCCGTGGAGGCTCGATCCAGATCGACGTGCGCGACCTGGCCTGTCGCGTGCACCCCCGCGTCGGTGCGGCCGGCGACATGCAGCGTCACGGTTTCGCCGCAAAAAGCGTGAATGGCTTTTTCAAGGCAGCCCTGGATCGACGGATCGCGCGCCTGTCGCTGCCAGCCGGCGAAGCCCGTGCCGTCGTATTCGATGGTGAGTTTCCAGCGCATTAAACGAGCAGCGCCATCATATAGCTGTTCTCGTAAACGCCGTCGATCTTCGCCGCGTTTCTTTTGAGGCCCTCGATTTCAAAACCAAGTTTTTTGTAGAGCGCGATGGCATTCTCGTTTTCTTCCCGCACGGTCAGCTCGATGCGGGTCAGGCCCTGCATTTTTGCTTTTTCGATGACCACCTGCATCAGCCGCCGCCCGATGCCCTTGCCGCGAAATTCCGGCAAAAGCCCGATGGCCAGCACGCCGATATGCTTGTTAATGTGGCGGTCGTTGAGGGGGACAATATCGCACCAGCCGATGATCCTGCCGTTGACCCGCGCGACGAACTGGGGAATATCTGCCTTGATATTGCCAAGCACGAAGGCGCGCGTCGATTCAAGCGGCGGCGCTTCCAGAAAAGCCAGGTATTTTTTTTCTTTCGCCACCTTGTCAAGCGCGGCGTGAAAGCCGTCGATGTCTTCTGCCGTGATGGGGGCGATGGTGCAGTCGGTTTTGGTCACAGTAAGCAATCTCCCGCATTTAAATGCATGCCGTTCATGAAGGATGCGCCGTCCATCGGCTTGCGGTCCTGCGGCTGGACTTTTTTGAGCAGCAGCGCGTCCTGGCCGCAGGCCACCGTCAGGTGACGATCCAGAATAGTTCCGGGCGCAGCTTGCCGTTTTTCGACGGCGACTTCCAGCACTTTTAGAATCTTTCCCCGATGCAGGCACCAAATCCCCGGCCAGAGGTGCAGCGCGCGCAGCTGGCGCTCGATGTCGGCGGCCGGTTTCGCCCAGTCGATCCTGCCATCGTCTTTGGTCAGCATCGACGCATAGGTGAAACCGGCGTCGTCCTGTTTTTGCGGCGGCGGCGCCTGACCTGCCGCGATCAGGGTGAGCGTTTCGACGGTCAGGCTTGCGCCGAGGGCAGCCAGATCGTCCTGCAGCTGCCCGGCCGTCGTCGTGGCGGTGATCGGCAGCGACCGGCGCATCAAAACAGGCCCGGTATCCAGGCCCGCCTCCATCTGCATGATGCAGATGCCGGTTTCAGCATCCCCCGCCAGGATGGCGCGTTGAATGGGTGCCGCCCCCCGCCATCTTGGCAACAGCGAGGCATGGATGTTCAAACAGCCGTGCTTCGGCGCATCCAGAACATCTTGCGGCAAAATCAGCCCATAGGCGGCGACCACGGCGATGTCGAGGTTGAGCGCAGCAAAATCGCGGCGGGCGGCGGCGTCTTTCTTCAGGCTTTGCGGCGTGCGAAGGGGGATGTTCAGTTCTTCGGCGCGGACGGCAACCGGCGACGGCTGCGCCTGCTGCCCCCGCCCGGCAGGACGCGGCGGCTGCGAGTAGACGCAGACGACCTCATGCCCGCTCCGGATGATGGCGTCGAGCGCCTGAACGGCGAATGCCGGCGTGCCCATGAAGGCGATTTTGAGAGACTTGCCCATGAAGACTTGTAGCAGCTTCAGGGCTGAATGTCATGGCGGCGTGGTTTTTTTGCGCCTGCTTCCAGCAGGTTTTTAACGGCGGGCAAGTTGGCAGCAGCGCAGGCGCTGCCAAGCGCGTGGTTGAGGAGATATTGCTTCTCGTTGTCTTTCAGGATTTCGAGATGTTTTTTGATTTCGTCCGGGGTTTTATCGCCCAGTGTTTTGAGCTCGTCCACTGTGATAAACAAGGTATCGTCATGCGATCTTTTAAACAGGTTCAAAATTTTTTGTTTCATGGGTGCTTCCTGAGAAACTGAAGTGGTGAATATTATATACATAATACATCAGTAAATATCAAGCTTTATGATGAGTATTTTTTAAATACGTTCTTTTACAGTGGGTTATGCGGACCTGACGGATTTTTATGGCCCGACGGCGACGACGGTTGTTTTTCGCTGTCAAACGGCGACGGCGGACCTGCAACGCCGTAGGTTTTCAGTTCTTCCAGCATATTGCGCAGGCTGTATTGCGGGGCGTAGCCGAGGATGGTTTTGGCGTCGGTGATGTCGAGCATCTTCGGTTTCCGTGCGGGGTCAAGGCCGTGCTTGACCATGAGGGCGTGAAACTCCGGGTGGTTTTTTAAATCATCCGTCGTGAAATCATAGGCGCCGTCGATGGTGAAGGCCTGGGCTTTTTCGGGCGTTTTTTTATCCGCTTTCAGAAAATCGACGGCGCGGAGGACGGATTGCCCGACGTCGGAAATGTGCACGGCGCCCCGGGTGAACCAGGCGGCCCAGGCGACGAAGTCCTTGTAGACGGTTTTATTCCAGCTGGGGATGAAGGCGCGCGGACGGAGCGTGATCACATCCATATCGTGCCGGTTTGCGTAGGCGCGGGCCATTTCCTCGCCCAGGACTTTGCTGTGGCCGTAGATGCCGTACTTGTCATTGACGCTGGTGCTGGAAATAAAAATGAATTTTTTGACACCGGCGGCGGCGGCGCCTTCAAGCACATTGAACGTGCCGGTCACGTTCAGGTCGTGGAATTCCCGGGCGGTTTTTGTTTTCTGGTTTTCGTGGATGCCATGCCAGGCGGCGATGTGGATGACGCAGTCGATATCTTTCATGGCTTTTTCAAGAAGCCCGGTGTCGAGGATGGAGCCCTGGAAAAACTCAACACCGGCCGTTTTAGGCGCGGCCATGTCGATGACAACGGGCACGTCGCCCTGCTTTCGGAGCGAAAGGGCGAGGAGCGAGCCGAGGTCGCCGGCGCCGCCGGTGAGTAAAATCCTATAGGACATGGGTTTTCTCCAGGTCTTCTTCGTTTTCCTTGGTGAATTTTTTGAGTTTGCGCAGCAGCATGTCGCGCTTCAGGCTGGAGAGGTGATCGACGAATAAAATACCGTCGAGGTGATCCATTTCATGCTGCAGGCAGGTGGCGAGCAGGGAGTCGGCTTCGATTTCCTGTGGCTTGCCGTCATAGTCGAGGTATTTGACGCGGACTTTGTCCGGACGGACAACATCCGCGTATTGGCCGGGGACGGACAGGCAGCCTTCGTTGTAAAAGCGCAGGTCTTCCGACGACCAGAGGATCTCAGGATTGACGAAGCATTGCGGCTTGCTGCGCTTTTCCTGAGGGGTGAGGTCCACGCCCCCAACGGTTCCTTTGGGCTGGTGGATGTCGAGCACCAGGATGCGCTTTGACACGCCCACCTGCGGGGCGGCCAGCCCGACGCCATCGCAGGCGTACATGGTGTCGAGCATGTCGTCCATCAGCCGGCGCAGATCGTCGGTGACGCCGCCGGTGACGGGCTCCGCTTTCTTTTTCAGCACCGGATGCGGTGCGACATAGACGCGCAGGATTGTCATGGGTTAGCCGCTCTCGACTTTTTTCAAGCCGTCGTCTTCATCCGTCAGCTCTTTGGGCAGGGCTTTGGAAGCCTTGATGCCGAGGGCTTTCAGGTCTTGCGTGCGTTTCAGGATGTTGCCCTGGCCGGTGGAGAGTTTTTTAAACGCCTCGCCGTATGCATTCTGCGCGGCGTTTATTTTGCTCCCCAGCTCCTGCATGTCTTCGACGAACCCGGCGATTTTATCGTAAAGACCGCCGCCCTGTTTTGCGATTTCCTGCGCGTGGCGGTTTTGCAATTCCAGCCGCCAGACGGAAGCGATGGTTTTCAAAGTCGCGAACAAGGTGGAAGGGCAGACGATAACGATTTTTTTATCCCAGGCATGGCTGTGCAGCCCTGCGTCCTCCTGGATGGCGAGGGAATAGGCGCCCTCGACCGGCATGAACATTAAAACAAAGTCCGGCGTGCCGAGCTTTTCGGTGTCCTGGTAGCGGCGCTGTTCAAGCCCGCTCACGTGGGCGCGAATCGACAGCAGGTATTCTTTCAGGTGCCGCGCGCGATCGCCCTGGTTTTCCGTCGCGCAATATCTTTCGTAGGCGGTCAAGGAAACCTTGGCGTCCACGATGATATGCTTGTCTTCGGGCAGCAGGATGATGACATCCGGGCGCAGGACGTTGCCGTTTTCGACATGGCGCAGGCCCAGGCTGACGCCCTGTATTATATAGTCGGTGCCTTTGCGGAGGCCGGACGTTTCGAGGATTTTTTCAAGCATGACCTCGCCCCAGTTGCCCTGCGCCTTGACGTCGCCCTTGAGGGCTTTGGTGAGGCTCTCCGTTTGCAGCGTCATCTTTTCGTTCGCGGCGATGATGTTTTCGATTTCTTTCTTGAGGGAGACTTGTTCTTTTGCCTGGGCGCCGAAAGAGTCGTCCACCTTTTTTTGAAACTCCTGCAGCCGTTCCCTTAAGGGGGTGAGCAGCAGGCCGATGCCCTCGCCGGATTCTTTTTTGAAGCGGGCGGTTTTTTCATCGAAGATGCGGTTGGCGAGATTTTCAAAGTGCAGTGTGAATTTTTCTTCCACCTGTTCCAGCCGGGCATTGCGTTGCAGCAGCTCCTGCACTTGCGCATTGAGCGTTTCGGTTTTTTGTTCGAGCTTGCCGCGTTCCTGTTCGGAAGTATCCAGCCGGACACCGAGCATGAACCGGGTCAGAACAACGCCGCAGGCGGCGGCGCCGACGACAAGGACAGTAAACATAACGTATGAAATGGACAGCATCGGTTCTTTTTTCCAGGGGAAGCCGGATTTTTTAGTAACTCTTTAATAATCCACAAATTATAGCGACGGTCCGGCAAAATGGACAGCAATAATTTTAGAGTATGGAAACGTTTATCGAAAAACACAAAATTGATGTCGAAAGAAAATTAAATTATCTTTTAAAGGCGGCACACATGCGTTAAATTATAAGGAACCAGAAAAAACGGCAACAAAATGTCTAAAGGAAACTTGAAAAGGATTCAAACAACATGGCCGATGGAATACTCACGCAGCACCTTGTTATCGATTTAAAAACAGGATTTTCCTATGGGGTTCAGCTTGATTCCGCAGGACACTGCACAGCGGTGCAGGCCATGAATACAGTCATCCAAAGATTAAACAACACAACCGCCATGGTCCTCAGCCCCTTGACACGGCGCCTTGACCCGCTTGCGCCGCTTGGGCCGAACGAAGGATTGCCTTTCGGCCAGACCATCCATGCCGCCGAATGGGCGCAGGACGGCCGGAAAAGTGAAATTTTTACGCTGGTCTGGCCGACAGAAAAGGAATTCGAGAAGGGGGCCAGGCCCCTTGTCTCCCGGAAAGATATGCCTGGCGACATGGTCAAGGCTGGCTTTGCGCCTATACCCCAGCCGCTGAAAGGCCAGAAAGGGTCCGGCGTGGACGACGAAGAAAGCCTGAAGGAGGCGCTGAAGTCCATCAACGACATGATCGGCCTTGATAAAGCCAAATACGAAATCGAGCAGAATATCGCCATCGCGCAGTTCAACCGGATGAAGGTGGAAATGGGTCTGGTCAGCAAGCCGATTTCCCGTCACATGGTTTTCACCGGCAATCCCGGCACCGGCAAGACGACCTTCGCCCGCGAAGTCGTCAAGGTTTATCACGCGCTTGGTTTCATCGACAATCCGGTCATTCACGAAGTTCATGGCAAAGACCTGATCGGTTCCGCCGTTGGCGAAACGGTCAAGAAAACGGCCGCGGCCATCGAAAAGGCAAAAGGCGGCATCCTCTTCATCGACGAGGCTTACGCCTTGTCGCAGTACGAAGCGGGCGGCTCGAACGGGGCAGGGACGGATTTTGGCGCGCAAGCCATCACCGAGCTTGTCGCCGCCATGGAGAATATGCGTGACGAGCTGATCGTGATTGTCGCAGGGTATAAGGCCCCGATGGAAAAGTTCATCAACGCGAACGAAGGGCTGAAATCGCGTTTCATGACATATATAAACTTCGAAGATTATAGCGGGATGCAGCTCGGCCAGATTCTTGATTTTATGACCACGGAGCGCGGCTGCGTGATGGAGCCGGACGCGCGCGCCCACGCCATGCATCTGCTGGAAAGCGAAAAAACCCGCGCCAAGCAGCGTTTCGGCAACGGCCGCGATGTCCGCAACCTGGTCGAAAAGACGGAGAAAGCGCTGGCGATGCGCCTGAAGGGGGAGAACAAGCTGGGCAGAAAGCATGGCTTGTCCGACGAAGCGCTCAAAACGGCGCTGACCCATATCACGCTGCAAGACGTCAAAACCGTTGCGCTCGATGGCCTCGCCGCCAAGCAGGGCAACACCGCGGGGTCCATTGGTTTTGAGGCGCGGCCGCTGACTTTCCCGGCTTCTCCGCCTGCCAACGACCCGACACAACCGGCGGCGCGGAAGATAAGTGCCAAAGCGCATTTTGGATTGTGATGGATTTACTCGCGCTCGCACGCGCGTTAATCCCGATCGTTCGCGCGGCCGGGGAGATCGAGCTGCATTATTTTCGCGCCGGCGCGGAAGTCATTGATAAATACGACGGGTCCCCCGTCACCCTTGCCGACCAGGAAGCGGAAAAGCTGATCGCGGCGAAACTGCGCGATCTTTGCCCGGATATCCCGATGGTCGGCGAAGAATCGGTGGCGGCGGGGTGTATCCCCGATATTACGGGCGGCGAATTCTGGCTGGTTGACCCGCTCGACGGCACCCGTGACTTCATCACGGGCGGCGGCGATTTCACCGTCAACATCGCCTTGCTCCGCGATTTCATCCCTGTTATGGGCATTATCTATGCGCCGGTGGCGGATGAGCTTTATTTCGGCGCGGAAGAAAGTTCTTTCATGTGCCTGCGCGACAAGCCGGAAAAAAAAATCTCCGTGCGCCCGGCGCCATCGGCGGGCTTGACCGTCGTTGCCAGCAAGCGTCACGGCGACCCGGAACGGCTGAACGATTTTTTGCGGCATAAAAAAGTGGCGCAGGTGATCAACCGTTCCAGTTCGCTTAAATTCTGCGTCATTGCGGCGGGCCAGGCGGATCTTTATCCGCGTCTTGGCCCCACATCGGAATGGGACACGGCGGCGGGCGAGGCGATTTTGCGCGCGGCGGGCGGTCTTGTCACGACGCTCGACGGCCAGCCGCTGCCCTACGGCAAGCTCAGCCGGAAGTTTCTCAACCCGGAATTCCTGGCTTTTGCTCCTTGACCGGGCTGCGTTCCTGTTATAATAATTCTCCGAAATAACAATAAGCAAGGCTCATAATAATGAACAGCTTTCAAAAATGCGTCGCGGTGATTTTTGCCGTTCTTCTGCTGGCCGCGCCGGCTTTGACAGCAGAAGCCGCCAAAACAAAGGACAAAGAGAGCACCAAAGAGAGCGCCAACGAAATCACCGAAAGCGGCTGGACGCTGCGCTGCCCGGAAGTGAAAAAGAACGAAAAGAAATATTGCGAGATTTTTCAGCGGCTTGACATGAAAGACGCGGCGGATGCGCGCGTCGCCGAATTCGCCATCGGCTTCCCGGAGGATGAGAAGA
>CAYGGT010000042.1:0-14831 GCA_964349475.1 uncultured Rhodospirillaceae bacterium | reverse complement strand
ATGTAACAAGACCCATCGCGATAATCCTTTGTAAAGGGGTGATCAGACAAGCTAGAGTGTAGCCAATACGCTATCCCTGTTCAAGGCACGCTTGCTTTGATTTGCTGTAATAAAATCATGGCGTGCTGCTTTTCCGTGGCGTGGGGGGTCCTGGCGATATACGTCTCCAGCGCGGCAATCGCCTGGCTGTTTTGCTCCAGCTTGGCATAGAGCACGCCTTTGTCGAGATAGGTGCGATATTCCTGCGGGGAAAAGGCTTCGATGGCCTCGGCTGCGATAATAGCCTGGCCGTATTCTTCATCATCGATCAGGCGTTTTTTCAGGTTATTTTCAAGGCGCACGAGAATTTCCCGGTTTGAAACGGCATCGTAATAATTATGAGAAAGCTCGGCATGCTTGCCGACAATGGATTTCAACAATTGCCGAAGCTCGGCGGCATTCATCTCCCGCCCCTGTTTGAAAGGATCGAGGATGATGCGCTCACTGTCTTTGCCCAGCCGGATGATAAAGTGACCGGGAAAGCTCAACCCTTCGCATACCCATCCCATGTCGCGCGCAAGAATGATATAGAGAATGCCCAAAGACACCGGCAGCCCGCGCCGGCGCTCGATCACGCGAATTAAATTGGCGTTTTGAATGTCGTCGTAACCTTTCTCATCCCCCTGATAGCCGTGCGCTTCATGGATGATCTTCCGCAGCACCCGCACGCGCAGCTCCAGCGTATCGGCTTCCTTCAGGCGGATACGCGCCTGAAATTCCTCCCGCACATGTTCGCACAGTTTGCGCAGATGCTGGCGATAACGATCAATGTTCAGCCCCGGCAAAAAAATCAGCCCTAATGCCAGTGCTGCCTCGGCAAGATCGATATCCTTGTCTTCCATACCCCCGACCTGCCGAAGGTATTGAAACGCTTCGTCCGGGGATTGAAAAAGATCGGGGTTATCGTCCATTGGTTACCTGCAGTTTGCACTTCAAGGGCCGCAGCTGAAAAATGATCAGTCCGCAATCGGCTCCATCGCAACATTGGGGCTTTGATAGCGCAGGCGCACGTAGTTCACCACCTTATTCACGTGCTTGGTGTGGCGCGCGTAGCCGATGACGCGGTCAAGCTCTCTCTGATCTTGCGCGACACCCATCAGATAGACGTTGCCGTCCGACGTGTCGATGTTGTAGTTGATCGATTCCACATATTTGTCCAGCATCAGCTTGGTGCGAAGGCTGCTGGTGATCCAGGTGTCGGTCACCGCGCCGGTCACGCCGTTGCCCTTGTCCACCGTGATTTCATTGAGCACCTGCCGCACGCCGTCCGCCTGCCAGGCGAGGCGCACCGCGTCCACGCGCATATCGGGATTTGGCACGGAGCCGGTGATCAGCACGCGGCCTTCCTTCACCGTCATGCTCAGCTTGCGATACATTTTGAAATCATGGCGAAGCCACAAATCGGTGATTTTCAGCTGAATAGCGCTGTCTGTCGCAGCCGTGCGAATGCCGCCTTCCTGCGACATGGCCACGCCGACCGAAGCCCCCGCCCCGGCCAGCAGCCCAACAGGACTGCACGCAGAAACCAGAAAGCAGAGGCTGAAAATCAGCAATAGAAATTGGAGATTGTTTATTTTTTTCAACATGTGGCCACCTCTAAAAACTCCCCCTTCACTATTCCCGATCGTCGCGGGTGAAAAGATTCCCCGTCTTCCATCACCACGCATTCGGAATATGCCGTGGCCAGGCGTAAGGCGCCATGACCAAAGCATCAAAGCGAAGCTCGCATCCAGTGTACTCCGGATGTTTTTGAAGGTAAAGTTCCGCCGCACGGCGGACACGCCCTTGATTTTTGATGTGAATAGCCTCTGCCGCGGCGTCGGATGTCGCGCGCAGCTTCACCTCGATAAACGCCACAAACCGCCCGCGCCGGACGATCAGGTCTATCTCGCCCACCGGCGTCCTGAACCGCTCCGCCAGCACCCGGTATCCTTTGAGGCAGAAATATAACTTGGCAAAATATTCCGCGCGGAGACCCTTTTGATGTCCGGTGGCCGCCATCTCTTGATGCTTACTGCTGCAACGCGCAGTCTGAAATAATGGCGATCTGGCCATCAAACTTTTCACTCTTCGGGCCATTGCAAACGCTGGAAAACGGCCCGGTTATCGCCTCCGGCATTTTTTGCGGCGCTTCGGCATGTGTCATGTATACTCCCGTAATACCCGCATAAGCGACCAGGCTGGTAACCATAGCCGTGCCGGGGCGGAACCTTCCCATGCGTCCATCATCAAGGCTGTCATCCGGACGAATGCGGGGAAGAGCAAAACGCGCAGCAGTCGTCACAAGCACGATAGCGCCCGCCGCAGCAGCGACCATGCCAGAACCAGCGGCAGCGATACCCAGACCCATGATCGCCAAAATACTCGCGCCCATCGCAGCCATTACTGTGCGTATTGTGCTGATATGCTCACTAAGATCGCGATTATTCATCTTTCATACTCCTTAATTTACGACATGGTGATCATAATCGATTTTAAATATTAAGTCAAATATAATTTTCCGTAGAGTGTTATTTCAACAGCAATGCCCGCTGATAAACATCGCGCTTTTTAAGCCCGGATTGTGCAGCAACAAAGGCTGCCGCGTCTTTGAGGCTCATCCCCTGTGCCGTCATCATCCGGCGCAACAGGTCATCCACCTTTGCACTCGTCCAGTTTTCGGCCTCTGCAAGAGGCGCCCCCACCACAATCACGATTTCCCCTTTGGGAGCGCCATGCGCCGCGTAATGCGCCACCAGCGCCGAGAGGATTCCCCGTCGCACTTCTTCAAATTTCTTGGTCAGCTCCCGCGCAACGGTGGCCGGGCGGTCACCCAGAATTTCCTGCATATCCGCCAGGCTGGCAATCAGGCGCGGCGCCGTCTCGTAAAACACCAGCGTTGCCGGAACCGTCTTGATCCCGGCAAGCGCCGTTTTGCGGGCAGCACTCTTGGGCGGCAAAAATCCGGCAAACATGAATTTATCCGTCGGCAGGCCGGAAAGCACCAAAGCCGTCAATGACGCCGTCGCCCCCGGAACGCAAGTCATGGGAATGGCCTCCGCCGCACATTGCTCCACCAGCTTGTAGCCCGGATCGGAAATCAACGGCATGCCCGCATCCGAAATCAGCGCCACGCGCTTGCCTTCTTTCAGCAGGGCGATGAGCCGGGGGCGCATGGCAGCCGCATTATGGTCGTGATAGGGGATTTTTTTTGCCCCAATCTCGTAAATTGAGGTCAGTTTGCCGCTCACGCGCGTATCTTCGCAGGCGATCACGTCAACTTTTTTTAAGATTTCCAGCGCCCGCAGCGTGATATCCCCTATATTCCCGATCGGCGTGGCTATAATATAAAGACCGGAAGGCAGATGTGAATCCATGAGGGAGCGTCCTTTGTTGAAAGTATACGCAAAAATCCAAGTTTGTTTGCAGATTTTATTTATGCTCGGCGCCGTCTGCATGCTGGGCGGATGCGCAGAAAAAACTTATCCCTGGGAAGCCCCCGTCAACACCGGGATTGTCACGGACAACCCCGACAGCATGCCGGATATCCGCTGGCAGACAACGGGTCAGCGGCAGGAACTGATTGATCAGGATAATGAAACCGCCGCCCAGCAAGAAATGCCGATAGCAGAAACGCCCCTCGTCGAAGCAATCGCAATCCCGGCCCGCAAAATAACCGTCGCGCTGCTGCTGCCGCTCAGCGGCAAAAAATCGGACCTGGGGCAATCCATGCTCAAAGCCGCGCAGATGGCGATGTTCGATGTCGGCAGCGCCGATTTCGAGCTGGTGCCGCGTGACACCAAAGGCACGACCGCAGGCGCCGAAGCGGCGGCGCGGGCTGCCGTCAATGCCAACAGCGATCTCGTGCTCGGCCCGGTTTTCGCCGACGACCTGAAAGCCGTCCAGCCCATCCTCGCAGCAGCGGGCACGCCCGTCATTTCATTTACGACTGACTGGACGCTGACGGGGAACAATACCTATATCATGGGCTTCCTGCCTTTTGCCCAGGTTTCGCGCGTGGCGAAATACGCGCAAGCCAGAGGATATTCGCGGTTCGCGGTTTATGCGCCGCAAACGAAATATTGCGATGCGGTCATCCAGACCCTGCAAAACAGCGGCGTGGAGATTACGCGCATCGAACGTTATGCAGCAAAGCAATCCGACCTTGCAACCCTGGTCGCCGACTTTGCCGCCACCAGCATGACGGCCAATCATTCATTTGATTTTAACGCCCTGATGCTGCCGCTGGGCAGTGAAGGATTGCGCACATTGGTCACAGCACTTGAGGCCAGCGGCATAGAGCAAACGAAAATCAAATTCATCGGCACGGGCCTGTGGGACGATGCGGTGCTCACCACGGATCCAGCTCTCTTCGGCGGATGGTTCGCGGCACCCGACCCGACCCTCCGCAGCGATTTCGAGGCGCGGTACCGGGAAAATTTCGGCAGCTCCCCGGCACGCCTTGCTTCACTCGCTTACGATGCCACCGCGCTCGCGGCGGTGCTGGCAAGATCCTTCAATGGGCCTGGCTCCCCCTATGGCCGCGATATCTTGACCAACCCGCGCGGCTTTGCCGGCATCGACGGCGTTTTCCGCTTCCGCCCGGACGGCCTTTCCGAACGGGGCCTGGCCGTGCTGGAAATCAGGTCCGGCAAGGCGGTTGTGATCGATCCCGCACCCACGGCCTTTATGCCTTCCGGCAGCTGATGAGTCTGAAGGCCGTCAAATCCCGGATCCCCCCCGGCGTCACCCTGGTCGCCGTCAGCAAAGCGCAGCCGGTGGAAAACATCCGGCAGCTGCTGGATGAAGGCCACCGGGTGTTCGGTGAAAACCGGGTACAAGAAGCTGAGGAAAAATTTCCGGCCCTGCGCGCGCAATACAAAGACATCGAGCTGCATTTCATCGGTCATTTACAAACCAACAAGGCCAAAGCCGCCGTCAGCGTGTTTGATGTGATCGAAACCGTTGACCGCATTCCCTTGGCGGAAGCCCTGCAAAAAGAAATGGAAAAGCAACAGCGCAACCTCCCCTGCTTTATTCAAGTGAACACCGGTGACGAAGAGCAAAAGGGCGGCGTGCCTCCGAAAGAACTGGAGTCGTTGTTCCGTTTCTGCACAGAACAGGCGCAGATCAATATCGCAGGACTCATGTGCATCCCGCCGGTTCATGAAATCCCGGATCTGCATTTCGCGCTGTTGCACAAATTGGCGCAAAACCTTGGCTTAAAAAAACTCAGCATGGGCATGAGCGCTGATTTTGATATTGCGATTCGATACGGCGCCACCCACGTCCGCCTTGGCAGCGCGATTTTCGAAAGTATGGAAACCTAAATATCTTTTTATTACAAATACTTGATGACTTCAAAATAGCCTCTTGCAATTTCCATGGCACGTTGACATTATGCTCAATGTCTTGAAAAAATAAAGAAATGGGGCACGCTATGGGCAAATATATCATCGGCATCGATCTTGGCACGACGAACTCAGCTGTTTCGATCTACGAAAACGATCAGGCCAAAATCCTGGAGAATTCTCTCGGAAAACGCACCACGCCCTCCGTTGTTGCCTTCAAGAAATCAAAAAACAAAAAAACCGGCGAAGTCACCACCGAACTGATGGTCGGTGAAAGTGCCAAGCGCCAGGCCATTACCAACCCGCTCAATACCCTGCACGGCGTCAAACGCCTGATCGGCCGCCGCATTGACGATCCGGCAGTCCTAAAAATGAAAGAACTGTCCCCCTTTAAAATCGTGGAAGGCAGGGACGAAAATGGCATCCCCAACGGCGACGCCTGGGTTGAGATAGATGGCAAAGCCATGGCGCCCGCTCAAATCAGCGCGGAAATCTTGCGTGCGTTGAAAACCGCCGTGGAAAAATATCTTGGCGAAGAAGTAACCGACGCCGTCATCACCGTTCCCGCCTACTTCAACGACAGCCAGCGCCAGGCAACCAAGAACGCCGGAAAAATCGCCGGCCTGAACGTCAAGCGCATCGTCAACGAACCGACCGCCGCGGCTTTGGCCTACGGCATGGATAAAAAAACCGGCGGCAAGATCATTGTGTACGACCTTGGCGGCGGCACGTTCGACGTCTCCGTCCTTGACGTCGCCATCGATGAAAAAGACGGCAGCCTCATCCAGGTGCTTTCCACCAACGGCGATACGTTCCTTGGCGGCGAGAACTTTGACGAGCGCATCATCGATCACCTGGTGGAAGTGCTGATGACGGAAACCGGCCTCGACCTGAAAACCAACAAAGACGTTCAAGCCCTGCAACGCCTGAAAGAAGCCGCTGAAAAAGCCAAGATCGAGCTTTCGCTTCAGGAAATGACCGATATCAACCTGCCCTTTATTGGCCGTGACGATAACGGCGACACCGTTAACTTTGAATACGCCCTGACGCGTCAGAAGCTGGAGCAACTGGTGCTCGACCTGATCAACAAAACCATTGATCCCTGCAAAAAAGCGCTGGCCGATGCCAAGCTCAAAATAACCGATATCGATGAAATCATCCTCGTCGGCGGTCAAACGCGCATGCCAAAGGTCATCGAAACCGTGCGCAGCTTCTTCGGCAAGGAGCCGCGCCAAGACGTCAACCCCGACGAAATCGTTGCCATGGGCGCCAGCATTCAGGGGGCGATCATCGACGGTAAAGTCGAAAATGTCCTGCTGCTTGACGTCATTCCGCTTTCGATTGGCATCAAGACGGCGGGCGATGTGATGTTCACGATGATCCCGCGCAACTCCACGATCCCGACCGAAGCGAAGGAGGTATTCTCCACCTCCGAAGACCGCCAGCCCAACGTCCGCATTGAAGTTTTTCAGGGCGAGCGCGCGAAGGCGACGGAAAACAAATCGCTGGGCGAATTCAAACTAGACCTCCCGCCCCTGCCGAAAGGCAAGCCGCAGATTGAAATCACTTTCAGCATCGACGCCGACGGCGTTTTGACAGTGCAGGCGAAAGATATTGTTTCCAACCAGGCAAAGAAACTTACCGTCAAGGCCAATGGCGGCCTTTCCGATGCGGAAGTGGATCGCATGCTGAAAGACGCTGAAGCGAATGCTGAAGCCGATCGTCTTTTCAAAGAAAGACAAATGGCCAGCATCCACGCGGAACAGGAACTGAAAGACGCCGCGGGAGATACAGCGCAGGAGTACTTTCAGAAAGCCCCGGCTGATCTGCAGCAAACGTTCCATGAGAACGTAAAGGAACTGACCGAAGCCATCGCCAAAAAAGACGTTACAGTCATGCTGGACAGAACCAAAAAGCTCCAGGAAGTCCGCTCTGCAATCGGCGAGGCATTCTATAATGCCGCACAAGCCGAGAACACTGCCGCCGCTCCCGCACCGGAAGAACCGCTGAAGCCCTCAACCGCCGTCAAGGACCCGCCATCGCCCCCCCTTTGATCGGTCCAGCCGGGCCTAAAGCGGCGGTGCAGCTGACGGATTGCCTGACGTTTTGAGAAGATCTTCTCTCAAAGACGGCCCGACACCGGGCTGCATCAGTGTCCCGACATGCGCCGCGACGCAGAATGCCAGCGCCTTTAAATGATAGCCACCCTCCATCACCGATACAATACGGCCCTGGCCGTGCGTATCGGCGATTTTTTGCAGTTCCTGCGTCACCCAGACATAGTCCGCCTCCGTCAGGTTCACTTGACCGAGCGGATCGTCTTTATGCGCGTCAAATCCGGCGGAAATGATGACCAGCTGCGGCGCGAATTGATCAAGCGCCGGCAAAATCTTGTTTAAAAAAGCATCCCTGAATTCAACGCTGCCGTCCCCCGCCGCAAGCGGCACGTTGATGATGTTGCCAAGCCTGCCCGTTTCCGAAGCGGCGCCCGTGCCCGGATAAAAAGGATGCTGGTGCGTCGAAGCGAAAAGAAATTCCGCATGACCGTCAACAATTGCCGCCGTGCCGTTGCCGTGATGCACATCGAAATCGACAATGGCGACGCGTTGCAAGCCATGCGCTTTGACAGCATGAAATCCGCCGATAGCGGCATTGGCAAAAAGGCAAAACCCCATGGAGGTGTTTTTTTCAGCGTGATGTCCGGGCGGACGCACGGCGCAAAAGGCTTTTTTGGAGTGACCCGTCAGTACCGCATCCACCGCCGCCACCACTGCTCCCGCCGCATGCACTGCCGCCGCGACGGAATGCGGCGACAAAACCGTATCCGCATCCAGCAAAACATATCCCGATGACGGCGCTGCGGCCAAAGCCGTCTGCACGTAAGCAGGATCATGGGCATATTCAAGCTGCGCGACCGTCGCCGGCGGCGGGTTTGTTTGCCAGTCGATAGTGCTGAACGCCGGCTGTTGCAGCGCCGCAATCACCCCGTCAAGCCGCGCACGCTGCTCCGGGTGTCCTGCGCCCGTGTCGTGCAACAGGCATGCTTTGTGCGTAAAAACACTGACTTCTTTCACGGGATATCTCCTTTTGTGCTATTCTGTTAAATTTTAATCACTTGGTCAAGACAAATGAACTGGACTATAAATGGTTATGCTTATCAGACACCTGCCAGAAACGCTGATCAACCAGATCGCCGCCGGCGAGGTCATTGAACGCCCCGCCGCCGCCGTGAAGGAACTGGTCGAAAACGCTATTGATGCCGGCGCCGCGCGCATCGAGGTCTTTATCCGCGAAGGCGGCGCCAGCCTGATGACCGTCAGCGACGACGGCATCGGCATGTCGGCGGAAGAACTGACGCTGGCGGTGGAACGTCACGCGACGTCCAAGCTGCCCGACGATGATCTGGTGCACATCGCGTCGCTCGGCTTTCGCGGTGAAGCGCTGCCCTCCATCGGCGCGGTCAGCCGTCTCATCATCACCAGCCGCCCGCGCAACGACAGCCAGGCGGATGCCGCCTCTATCACTGTCGATGGCGGAAAAAAATCGAAAGTATCGCCGGCAGCGCACCCCGCCGGCACCAAAGTCGAGATCCGCGACCTTTTTTATGCGACCCCGGCACGGCTCAAGTTTTTAAAGTCGCCGCGCACCGAAGCGCAAAACATCCGCGAGAGCATCGAACGTCTCGCCATGTCCTACCCGGACATCCGCTTCAAACTCGTCCACGACGACAAAACCGTTCTCGACCTTCCTGCGGCGCCGCAACTGGAACGTCTGCAACAGCTGATGGGCCGCGATTTTGCCGACAACGCCCTGCGTATCGAAGCGGAGCGGGACGGCATTCGTTTAACAGGTTACGCCGGCCTGCCGACGCTCAACCGCGGCACCAGCCAACACCAATACTTTTTTGTTAACGGCAGGCCCGTGAAAGACCGGCTGATCATCGGCGCGGTGCGTGGCGCCTACATGGATTTCCTGACGAACAACCGCCACCCGATGCTCTGCCTCTTCCTCCATATCCCGCCCGACCTCGTCGATGTCAACGTGCACCCCGCCAAGGCAGAAGTGCGCTTTCAGGACTCCGCCCTTATTCGCGGGATGATCGTCGGCGGGCTGAAGCATGCGCTGCTGAATGCCGGTCACCGCGCCTCCACGACTGTCGCCGCCCATACCCTGCAAGCGTTTCAAACGCCCCCTATTCCCTGGGACGGCGAATACCAACAGCATCAGCCCGCCTATAAAAATCTGAAGGGCATGGCGGGCGCTGCCTATACCGGCAGCCATTATTTCGGAGACAACCTGGCGCAGGCAGCCCCTGCTGTCCGTGCGCATGCGCAGGAAATGCCGTTGCAGGACAACTATTTCCCGCTCGGCGCCGCTTGCGCACAGGTGCATGAAACCTATATCGTCGCGCAAACGAGCGACGGTCTGGTGCTGGTCGATCAGCATGCCGCCCACGAGCGCCTCACCTATGAAAAAATGAAGCGGGACCTGGCCGATGGCGGCATCAGGCGCCAGCCATTGCTATTGCCTGAAGTCGTCGAGCTGGATGGAGCATCCGTCGAACGATTACTCTCGCGCAAGCACGAACTGGAAGAACTCGGCCTGTCGATTGACAGCTTCGGCCCCGGCGCCGTGGTGGTGCAGGAGGTCCCTGCCTTGCTCGGCATCGCCAATATTCAGCAGCTGGTCCGCGACCTGGCCGACGACATCGTCACCTTTGGCCAGACGATGGCGCTGAAAGAAAAGCTGGAAGAAATCTGCTCCACCATGGCCTGTCACGGCTCCGTCCGCGCCGGACGCCGCCTGACCGCCGACGAGATGAATGCGCTGCTGCGCCAGATGGAAAAAACCCCGCACTCCGGCCAGTGCAACCACGGCCGCCCAACCTATGTGGAACTAAAGCTACATGATATTGAAAAACTATTTGGGAGAAAATAATGACTGACCTCAGAAAATTATGCATGACCCTCTACGGCGTATTCGGCTTGAGCGCCGTCTTGCAATTTGTCGAGGCAACGATTCTCCTGGGTCTGCTGGCGTTGACGATCGCCTATATCCTGACCAAGTGCAAATATGAAGCCGCCAGAGACACCCCCTATGCCAGCCACCTGCGCTGGATGCTCCGCACCTTCTGGATCGGCACCGGCGTCATCGTGCCGGTCGCGGTGCTCATCGCCACGGCTTTGATTTTAATGCTGACAAACATCGCCGACGTCGTCACCGCGATGAGCGGCGACGATCCGACCGCGATCATGAGCAGCGTGCAGGCATACATGACACAAAACCTGACAAAAATATCCCTCATCACCGCCGTCACGATGGTACCGACGATCCTCTGGTGGGTCCGGCGCTGTTGGATCGGCTTCGCCTTGGCGCGGGATGAAAAACCGGTGACCAACGTCACAAGCTGGCTTTGACGCGTTCTATATTTCAAATCGCGCTTCTCCACGCCAAACGATGCGCCAGTTGGGCACCGCATGTCCTTCGTCGCACCATCTGAATTTCTTACACGCCATCCATGCCGAACGATTGGCAGTGACGTTGAGATAGAGCGTATCCGCAGACCAAATCAAACTCGGCACCCACGATTGATAGATGAGAATTTGATAGGTCAGGCTGGCAAGTAAAACGCTCAGCCCTGCGATAAGATAAAAAGACTTGCGCATGCTACCTCCTTTGGTAGTGCCTGCGTCTCGCCCCTTTACCTCCGCCAGACCGGCGTGCCAAGGTCTAAATTATTTTGCTTCGTGAGGCCGCCGGCAGCGGCGCCGACAGCACCGCCCACCAAAGCCCCCGTACCGATATTGCCGCCTGTAAGGGCGCTACCGACCGCACCGACGCCAGCGCCAATGCCGCCGCCGCTGAGTGCACGGTCCGATGTACTTGAACCGCACGCGGAAAGCATCATCACGACCACAGCAACAGCGACGGGCAGTTTTATAACTCTTATTGGTTTCTTCATAATATTTTCCCTTATGGTTGTTAACGCGCTATGAATTTCCCAACGCTTGAAGAAGCGTGAAGTTCACCTTTGAGAGGGATATGAAGAGCTGTCGGTGCCGGTAGCCCGGCGATACCTATTTTTCGCTCATAAAAGGAAGTCTCCAGTAATGAGGAGACAGCGCGGAAAGTTTTACCGAGCGCCATGCTGAAGGGTCGTCAGGATGGGGAACGGCACAATCCACGTTTCCTCCCCAGGCCCAGAGCCTTTCCTGGCAAACACCGCAAGGCGTTAAAATATAAAATTTCCCCGATTCATCGCGACTGACACAAACCGTTGCGGCAACATTCTTGCCAAGCTTATAAGCTTCGCAAATGGCGCCGGTTTCATGACAAAGGGAAACTGAATCATTCACACCAGCAGGTGCCGTAGAAATAATGATCTGGCCATCCTCAAGATACAGCGCCGCCGCACCCGCAGTCCCCGTTTTAAATCTCTGCGTCATAAAGTTCATGGCAGACTGAACGAGCTTTTCATCAACTTTCAATGTGACACCTTGCAAAAAATGGCAGAGAACTGACGGAGCAACAGCTCGCGGTTACGAGGACGAAGCCGATGCACTTGGCCAGTTGGGAAGATGCGTCCTGTTATAATAAGCGACCCGTCCCGGATGACAAGCCCATCTTTGCGTGCCAAGACAATAGTGAAACCATTCAGCAGCCCAAGTATCGTTCTGAAAGCCGTGCTCTGTCATGACGTGGCATAAAATACGTCTGTTGTAGAGCGCTTCCGTTTCAGAGGCAGTGAGCCGGCGTATTTCTTGCTGCTGCTCAAAATAGCGTGTGTGCGTTACCTTGGAAGGATCATCAAATATTGAGCCCATAAAAAGTTGCTGGTCATCATCAAGATTAATAAGGGTTACATCGATCGACCCACCCGTGCTATGCACAGGCACACCTTCAAAAGCATTTGGAAGCAAAGCAAAATCAACTGCCGAGCAATATTGATCCGCTTCAGCCATTATTTGTTGTTGGGAAGCATTTTTTCCCAAATGCTCTTTCGCCCTATCTTCAAACCATGTTCTTAACTCTGCCTGTGTCTCGAATGAGCGCCATCCGTCCCACGCCAGCAAACCAAGCCCTTCTCCTTTTAAAACGGCATTTATCTTGCCGAGAGTCTTTGCCACGCCTTCACGCACATAAACAGCCCGGGGCGAGGAAAAAGCTCTATAATAGGGCGCTTGTGCCCGACAATAAAAAGGACTGGTCCGCAACCCGTAATCCTTAACATCCACCAGAGGCTCCTGAGCTTCAGGAGCCTGTATATTAACCGGCCATGTGCGCCAATTCTCAGGACGATCAGGAAAGATACTTTCTGAGATTGGTTTCATAGATAACCGTTCAAAGCGCATCAAAAACTCCTAAAATTTCCGACGCCATTGTACGCTCTCTTTCAGTGCTTATCACTTTCTCAGAAGTTGTGGTCACCTTTTTGATTCGAACCGACATAAATGTCGTTATTGTTCAATTCAAGAAAATAGTTGGTTTTGACTGCGTGGGTGTGATCCAAGAGCATGTCGTCATGCTACATCTTGATTGCATTAGCGGTCAATGGTATTTCTTTATATGATCAATGCAAGGATAAATATGAAGCAGAGTTTTCTGGTTTAATTTTTTGTGACGTTGTTCGTGGTATCGCCAATGTATGCGGCGGAAAAATCTGCCGACAAACCGCAATTCCATCCTCCGCAGACGGAGGCGGAGAAGGCGTTGGATACGCTACGCTTCGGCGCGGCAGCCTTCGCCCATTGGATAAATCTGGCTTGCCGAGCCGTAGCCCGAAGGGCGAAGGCTGGCGGCAGGGAGGATTACTAACAATTCTCCTAACCCGTTGAAAGAACATATTTTCAGCTTATCATGAGAGAAAATATGCGCTCACTTCCACGCCCAAACCTTTTGGCTTTTCTTGTACAGCGTTGGTAGTCCTTGGATTATAACTGACGCGGGTTAGGAAATCCAGACTTACACGATATTTATGTCGTATAAAACCGATGCCTCTTTTCGACGGCGCTCTTGAAGAACGACATGATTTCCAGTTTTCTGTCGGTAAAATGCGTCGCTGCCATCCCCGGCAGCACATTCATCGAAGCCTGCCAGTCGTCCAGGTCGATGCTCTCGGCTTCCTCTGTCGGTTCAAGGCGGGTGATCTTGTCGGGCCCGAGAAGAAGGGCTACCTGCGCGTGGGCGTTATCCGTGGTGAGGAACATTGCAGCCTTGATAATCTCTTTCCAGCACAGGAACCCTTTTGTTGCCTCTTTCAAGGTGATCTCAAACGGGAAGTTTCCCGTACCGATGGATAAAATTTCTATCTGGTCGCGCGTGATGTCGTAGGCGGACAGCGCATCCGTAACCGCGACCATGATGGGGTTGTTGGCCCATACTCCTCCATCCAGAAAGATGGCGTCGTCGTAAGCATGTCCTTTCAGGTACGTCGGTGCCGCCGATGTTGCGCGCGCGACTTCCCACACTTTCGACTTATGGTCATTTTTGTAGTCCGGGTGATGGTCCGTTTTAAAAACGGCGATTTCAGTTTTTGGGGCCATGAACGCCGGAACGACTATCCTTGCGGCGGATTCTCCAAGCGTTTTATCCCCGAACTCTCTGTATAGAAGGTGTTCAAGTACTTCATGATCGTACAGAGTCTCCCGAGCCTGCTGGAATAACTTGAGACACGGCAGGCGGTCCCACCATTTACTCTGGCGAAAGATCAGTCTGCCGTCCTCGCGGTACAGCGCCTCGACTCTGCTGGCCGGAATTTTTAGGCCCGCCGCCAGCGCCATGATGCCGCCCGTGGATGTCCCCGCAATCATATCGAAAAAATCCGCGATCGGCTTGCCAGCCGTGATTTCCTTCTCCATCAAGGCTAGCAGCGTCGCGCCGTACAGCCCGCGAATCCCGCCACCATCAAGGGAGAGTATCTTGAACGGCTTGCCTGAGGGCCAGGGAAGCCTCTCCCTTCGGGTTGGCCGTGTGTTCTGTCTCCGCGCTGTGAACAGCTTCGGTCCTCGCGCAGGCTGCTGATTCTGGTCCAACTCCGCCTCCTCTCCATGTTCCGTCATAGTGCCAAAGTTCATAATAATACAACCATTTCGCTGCCCAAGGCAGGGTGGTATCGGCGATCAACATGCCTTCGGACCATTCCTTCCCTTGGGGGTCAAACAGGCAGAGCCCCGACGATTCAGGATTTTCAGCGTCATAAATTAAATGCGGTATCTCGGCATACGTTCCGCCCGCGCGCGGCGTCAGCGACGGAGTTACAAGATAAACGTAAGGCCTATCGAACACCGCAGGGTTATAGAAGATGCCGATAGTATAAAACCGTTGGAACCCTCGTAGAGGCCCTTTCCAGCGCAAAGTGCCAGTGATGGGGTCCTGCGAGAACTCGAAGTCAGGCCAGCGCATCGCCATCCTGTTGACCTGGGCGGCGGCGCTGCGCGGTTTATTGCGGGCGAAGGGCTTAAT
>CAYGGT010000041.1:0-14840 GCA_964349475.1 uncultured Rhodospirillaceae bacterium | reverse complement strand
GGCCGTCAAGATAGATCGCGCGCAGCCAGCGATTTCCATGACGGCGTCGCCCGGCTTGACAAGCGCGCCATCGGATTTGAGCTTTTGGATAACGAGCGTGGAATCAACAAGTTTAAAGGCGGTTTCCGCCGCCTCCAGCCCCGCGATCACGCCTTCCTGCCGCGCCGCCATCACCATCCGCGCTTGTGTGCCCGTGGGAATCACGGCATCGCTGGTGATATCGCCGGCACGCCCCAGGTCTTCCGCCAAAGCCATGCGCACCAGGGGTTCTAAAATAATTTTCGACAGCGACGGCGCGTTGGTCATGTGACACCTTCCAGTTTTCGTTTGGGCAGCAAGGTTTCTGATGTGAGCGCATCAATTTCTTTCAGCGTCACGAAACTCCGTTTCTGCCATTGTTTGAGCGCCGCCGGATGATCGCTGCGGCAATGGCCGCCGCGGCTTTCGGTGCGCTTCAGGGCCGAGACGGCCACCAGCCGCGCGACCAGCGCCATGTCGGCAAGCTTGCCGTTCTTGTCTTTTGCCCGGCGTTCGATATCGGCAATGGCGCGAATCGCTTTCACCATATCCTGCCCGTTGCGGATGACGCCGACAAAATCGCTCATGAGATGACGCAGCGCATCTTTTTCCGCCTCCATGGGAAGCGTTTGCGGCAGGGAAAGAACATCAATCTGCGCCGGTTTTTCCTGTAGTACCGGCGATTTTTGAACATCAAGCGCAACACGCCCGGCCATGACCACCGCTTCCATCAGCGAATTGCTGGCGAGCCTGTTGGCGCCGTGCAGGCCTGTCGCCGCCACTTCGCCGCAGGCCCAGAGTCCGTGCACGCTCGTACGCCCGTTCAGATCTGTCGCAATGCCGCCCATGTGATAATGCACGGCGGGGATGACGGGGACGAGGTTGCGCTGGGGGTTTAAGGCCGCCCGCGCGCAGGCCTGGATCAGCGCCGGAAAATGCGCGACATCAATGTGACGGCAATCGAGATAGACTTTTCGGCCTTTTTGCATTTGCGCGAAAATTTCCCGGCTGACAACGTCGCGCGGCGCGAGTTCGTTGATGAACCGCTCGCCTCGGCTGTTGACCAGGTGCGCGCCTTCGCCGCGCAGCGCTTCGGTCGCGAGCGGCGCCGGATCTTCGCCGATATCCAGCGCCGTCGGATGAAATTGCACGAATTCAAGGTCCGACAACACCGCCCCGGCGCGTGCCGCCATGGCGATACCGCGTCCGACAGCGCCCAGCGGGTTGGTTGTCGCCGCATACAGCCCGCCAATGCCGCCCGTGGCCAAGATCACGGCGGGTGCCGCGAACACGACAGGTCTTCCGTCTTTTATCTGGCGGGCAAGAACCCCCTGCACCGGCCCCATGCTGGAACCGTCGCGGCGGATCACGCGCTCGGCCGTGATGGCATCGGCAAAAGTAATCGACGGCGTTTTTTTGACGGCTTCCACCAGCGCCCGCATCATTTCGTAGCCAAAGCCGTCGCCGGCGGCAGCTTTCAAAATGCGCCGGCTGGCGTGGCAGGCTTCGCGCGATAGTTTGAAAGACCCCGCGGCGTCCCGTTCGAATTTCACGCCGTAATCGGCCAGCATTTTGATGTACTGCGGCGCTTCCGCCGTCAGCACGCGCGCGACTTCGGCGTCAGCCGTTCCTGCCGCCGCCTGCATCGTGTCGGCAGCGTGGCTGGCCACTGTATCCTCCTTGCCGACCGCCGCCGCGATGCCGCCCTGCGACCAGCACGACGCGCAGATGCCGCCGAGCGGTTTTTCGCTGAGGACGATGACGCGGCGTGGCGCCAAACTCAAGGCTGCAAACAGTCCGGCAGCACCAGCGCCGACAATCACCACCTCCGCCCTGTCTTTGATGTCCATGGTCATGTTACACCTTTACCAAAAGCATTTTTTCCACCGCCAGCCTTGCCCGTGCAGACACGGCCGGATCGACCGTCACTTCGTGGGTCATGGTCTGGAGGCACTTTAAAATCTTCTCCAGCGAAATCCGCTTCATGTGCGGGCAGAGGTTGCAGGGGCGGACGAACTCGACATTCGGGTTGTTGACCGAGACGTTGTCTGACATCGAGCATTCCGTCACCATCACCACTTTCTTCGGCTGCTTGTCGCGCACGTAATCGCTCATCGCCTTGGTGGAGCCGGCGAAATCGGCTTCGGCGACCACTTCCGGCGGGCATTCCGGGTGTGCCAGCACGATGACGCCGGGATAGGCTTTGCGGAACTTTTTGATGTCTTCGGGGGTGAAACGCTCATGCACCTCGCAGGCCCCCTGCCAGGTGAGGATTTTTTTCTTCGTTTGCTTCGCAATATTGCGCGCCAGATACTGGTCGGGGATCATCAGCACCGTGTCGCCGGCAAAACTCTCGACAATGGCGAGCGCGTTTGACGAGGTGCAGCAGATATCCGATTCGGCTTTCACGTCGGCGGAGGTATTGACGTAGGTGACGATCGGCACGCCCGGATACTTCTCCCGCAACAGCCGCACATCCGCGCCGGTGATGGATGACGCCAGCGAACATCCGGCGCGCATATCCGGGATCAGCACAGTTTTTTCCGGCGAGAGGATTTTTGACGTTTCCGCCATGAAATGCACGCCGGCCTGGATGATGATCTGCGCTTCCGTCTTGGCCGCCTGTTGCGCCAGCTGCAAAGAATCTCCGGCAAAATCCGCCACGCAGTGGTAAATTTCCGGCGTCATATAGTTATGTGCCAGGATGACCGCGCCTTTTTCTTTTTTCAGGCGGTTAATTTCAAGAATGTAAGGCGCGAAACCCGCCCAGTCGATGGCGTTGACGACCCGCTTCACTTTATCATAGAGCGGAGCTGCCGATGCCGCGACGGCAGATGTATACTGCAGGGCGGGGTTTTGAGCGGCGATCTCTTGCATTGTATGTCTCCATTTAATTGTACTCAGTATGAGTATAAATATATACTCTATTAGAGTACAAATCAATGAAGAAAAAGTAAAAATGGAAACTATTTTTTGACAATGGGTCTAAAATAGATAGATTAATTATTATGAAAACTATATAACGGAGGCGGGCAGATCAGGAAGTGATGCTTTAAATCCGATTCATGTTAACTAAGATTAATTTTTTTGGTATAATAAACTTGGGTATTTGAAAAAGTTCAACCAAAGGGGAATAACAGCATGCGGGTTTTACTTGTCGAAGACGATCAATCCACAGCGAAAAGCATCGAGCTGATGTTGAAATCCGAAGGCTATGTCGTCGATATGACGGACATGGGCGAAGACGGGCTGGAGATCGGCAAGCTTTACGAGTACGACATCATCATCCTTGACCTGATGCTGCCGGATCTGGACGGGTATGAAGTTTTAAAGCGCCTGCGCGCGGCAAAGGTCGAAACGCCGATTTTGATTCTCTCCGGCCTTTCGGAACTCGACAGCAAGCTGAAGGGACTGGGCTTCGGCGCCGACGATTACTTGACCAAGCCGTTCGACAAGCGCGAGCTGATGGCCCGCATCCAGGCGATCGTGCGCCGCAGCAAGGGCCACGCGCAAAGCCTCATCAAGACGGGCCCGATCACGGTGAATTTAGATTCCCGCATGGTCGAAGTCGACGGCAAGCAACTGCACCTGACCAGCAAGGAATACGGCATTATCGAGCTGCTTTCGCTGCGCAAGGGCGCCACGCTGACCAAAGAAATGTTCCTCAACCATCTTTACGGCGGCATGGACGAGCCGGAAGTCAAGATCATCGACGTGTTCATCTGCAAGCTGCGCAAGAAGATCGAGAAAATGTCGACGTCGGGCGGCGGCTGCATCGAAACCGTCTGGGGCCGCGGCTACGTCCTGCGCGACCCGGCGGGGACGACGACGCAGAAAGAAACGGCGGCGGGCTAAAAAACTTTCCCCGTTCTTCTTGACAGGGCGTTGTCTGTGATGGCTTCTTTTGATTTTCAGGCAACGCTCGTTCCTTTCATTTTTTTGATCCTGATGGGCTGGGTGATTGGCCGCACGCAGGATATCGACCTGAAATCCATTTCCGGGATACTCATTTACGGCATTTCACCGGTTGTCGCCTTTGGATCGACAGCGCAGCTTTCTTTTTACGGCGCGCTTGTCCTGCTTCCTTGCATCACATTTCTTTTGTCCACCGCCTGTGGATTATCCTCTTTTGCCCTGGGACGGCGTGTGCTTAAAAAAAAGGATCTGGCATATCTTTTGCCGATCACGGCAGGATCCGGGAATAACGGGTATTTCGGCCTGCCCTTGGCCATGGCTGTTTTTGCGCCAGAGCATATCGGCGTTTACTTTCTCATCACGCTGGGCGTCACGCTCTATGAGGCGACGCTGGGCTATTACTTTGTCGCGCGGGGGCATTTGGCTGCCGCTGACGCGCTTCAGCGGGTGGTCCGCATGCCGGCCATCTACGCCATTGCGGCAGGATTGATTCTTTCTGCATCGCAGATCAAGCTTGATGACGGTCTGCTGAAACTATGGGACGTGGCGCGGGGATGCTACGTCTGTCTTGGCATGATGATGATCGGCATGGCCCTCGCCAAACATAAAAAACTGGCGTGGGACGTGGATTTTATTATCTTGGCCATGTTTGGGAAGTATTTTCTGTGGGCGGTGCTGGCGGCATGTTTTATCTGGGTGGATATGCGCATCCTGCAAATATTCGACACCCCCATTCACAAAATGGTCCTTATTCTTGTCATCACGCCGGTTGCCGCAAATGTTGCAGCCTTCACAGCGCAAAATGATTTTAAACCGCAGCACGCCGCAACGATTGTCTTTTTGACAACCATCATCTCGTTTGCATTTTTACCTTTTGTGCTGCCGTGGATTCTCGGCTGGACGCCTTCGGACAGTTTTTAGAAAGAAAGCCGCATTTCCAGCCGCCCGAAATCGGGATGGACCTGATAGGCGAGGGGCAGGCCGAAGTAGGCGGCGAACTTGCCCGTGATATAGGCGTGGATCGAGCGGGGGTCGAGGTCGTCGGGCAGGGTTTCGCCTTTCAACGCCGCTTCGGCGCCGTCACGGAAGCCGACATGATGGCCGGTCGTCAGCATTTTAATGCCTTTGTTGCCTTCCAGCGCCGAGACGAATATTTTACCCTCTCCCCGGCTGCATTCTTCGGCGAGGATCATCAGGTTCAGCAGGCATTTGAAGAAACCGCGCGGCGGCGTGGTGAATTTGACGTTCAGGTCCGGCTCGAATTCCGCCAGGATATGCCCTGCTTTCAGCCAGTTGGTGAAGGTTTCCCTGACTTCGGTGAAGCCGATATTTTTGTCGGTCCCGGCAGCGCCATAGGCGAGGCGAAAGCATTTCAGGCGGATGGACGCCTGCACGGCGCTGCTTGCGATCAGCTGCAGCGCTTCCGCGCCGGCGCTTTCGCCGAGTTCTTCCATCAGCTCCACGCCGTTGCTGATCGCGCCCACGGGGCTGACCAGGTCGTGGCAAATACGGGAGGCCATCAGTTCCAGAACGCGCGGATGCAATTCAACGGTCATTTTTTTAATCCTTTTCAAACGGTGAAGAAATTCCACTTAAGAACAGTTGATCAACCAGTTGCTGTTTGAGCTGCGCCAGCCCTTGCGGCGAGAAGCTTTCCGCGCGGACGGTCAGCATGTCTTCGGTATTGGAAGCGCGGATCAGCCACCAGCCCGCGGGATTCGTCATGCGGACGCCGTCGATATCGTTAACGGAGGCGTCTTTATCGTTGACGCTGCGCAAACGGTGCAGGATTTCCGGCGCGATCTTGAATTTGCGCTCGGCCGGAACGTGGAAACGCACTTCCGGCGTATTGTGCATTTTCGGCAGGTGCGCCGTCAGCGACGACAGAGGCTTGCCCAGCATATTCAGCAGCCGGATGGCGCAATAGGGCCCGTCGTCAAAGCCGTAGTAGCGGTCGCCGAAACAGATATGCCCGGCGAGCTCGCCGGCCAGGGGCGATCGGCATTCGATCATCTTGGCCTTGATGAGCGAATGGCCGGTGTTCCACATGACCGGCTTGCCGCCGAGCCGCGTGATTTCATCGAACAGGACGCGGCTCGATTTCACATCGGCGATGATGGTGGCGCCGGGCTGGTTTTTTAAAACCTCGGCGGCATAGATCGCCATCAGGATGTCGGCCCAGAGAATATTGCCGTCGGCATCGACGGCGCCGAAACGGTCGGCATCGCCGTCGAAGGCGACGCCGGCATCGCAGTGATTGTCGCGCACGGCATTTTGCAAATCGGCCAGATTTTTGGCGACTGTCGGATCGGGATGATGGTTGGGGAAGGTGCCGTCGATTTTGTCGAACAGCAAAATATGCTTGCCCGGCAACTTTTTTGTCAGCCGCCGGATGATTTCACCCGCCGCGCCGTTGCCGTTGTCCCAGGCCACGGTCAGGTTCTTCGGGCCGGTATAGTCTTGCAGCAATCTGTCCACATAGGCATCCTGCACATCGACGTCGCGCGTGCTGCCCGCGCCGGACTCAAAGTCTCCCGCTGCTGCCAGCTGGCCGAGGTTCTGCACATCTTTCCCGTAGAAAGGAGCTGTTTGCAAAGCCATCTTCACGCCGTTGTAGGCGGCCGGACTGTGTGAACCGGTGACGACCACCGCCGCATCCAGCCCGCGCGATTTCATGGCGAAATAAACCATCGGCGAGGGGCCGAGGCCGATATTCTCGACGTCAATCCCGCAGTCATTCAGGCCGCGCATGACCTCGATGCAAAAAGCGGGCGAGCTTTCACGCCCGTCAAAGCCGATCACGGCGGTCTTGCCGCCCCGTCGCCGCAGCGCCGTGCCGAAGCTTCTGCCGATAAAATAACAGTCCGTTTTTTTCAGCGTATCGCCGATCGTTCCTCGAATATCGTATTCACGCAGGATTTCGGGATCGAAGCGATGGGTGGGAGCGGCGGGTGTTTTTGGTGCTGTATTTTCGGTGTTTTGCATGACTTTTCATATTCTATCAACAACGACGGTGCGATCTTGCATGATGCTTGCCAGTAATTTATTATATTATATAGCTTTGCACAAGAAGGATCACATAATGTCCGATAAACTTGACCGCCTGCGCGCGGAAATGGCCACACGCGGCATTGACGGGTTTTTTGTGCCGCGTGCCGATGAGTTTCAGGGCGAATATGTGCCGGACTGTAATGACCGCCTCGCCTGGATCAGCGGATTCACGGGGTCCGCGGGGTCCGCCGTCGTTTTGAAAGACAAGGCGTCGTTTTTTACCGATGGCCGCTATACCCTGCAGGCGCAGGATCAGGTGGATGCCAAGGACTTCGAGATTTGCAGCCTGGCCGCCAACCAGAATCCGATCCCCACCCTCTCGCCGGCCGAATGGATTGAAAAAAACCTTGCCCCCGGCGCGACGTTTGGCATTCACGCCTGGGTGCATACGCCCAACGAGGCAAAAAAAATAAAAGCCGCTGTCGAGAAAGCCGGGGGCAAGCTGGTGTTTCTTGAAAGCAACCCGCTCGACGACGTCTGGATGAACCGCCCCGCCCCGCCGCAGACGCCTTGCCTGCCGCATCCGCTGGAATTTTCGGGCAAGGAATCATCGGAGAAAATTCAGGATGTGTCCGCCGCGCTGAAAGCAAAAGGCGTCAAAGCCCTTGCCGTCACCTTGCCGGAGGAAATCTGCTGGCTGCTGAACGTGCGCGGCAACGATGTGCCGTGCACGCCTTTTACGCTGTCTTACGCGATTGTCGATGAAGACGGCGGCGTGCAATGGTTTGTGGATCTTAAAAAAATTCCGCCGCAAACCGTAAAATGGGTGGGGGCGGATGTTGTCCTCCATGACATCGGGGAATTTCAAAATCATCTTGCGGCGCTGGCAAAAACGGGCAAAAAAATATGGATCGACCCCGCCGCCTCTCCCGTCAAGGCGCAGAATATCGTCACAGAAAATGGCGGCCAGGTGCACGCCGAACGCAGCCCCATTCAACTGATGAAAGCGATTAAAAATGCCGTGGAAATCCAGGGCGCCGTCAACAGCCACATCCGCGACGGCGTGGCGCTGACCCGCTTCATGGCGGCGATTGCCGAAGACCCGAAAAAATTCGACGAGATGTCCGCGGCTGACCTGCTGGAAAAGCTGCGCAGCGCGGGGAAAAATTTTAAAGGCCTTAGTTTCGACACCATCTCCGGTGCCGGCGGCAACGGCGCGATCGTGCATTACCGGTCCTCGCCGCGCACCAACCAGCCTTTGACATCCGGCCCGATTTATCTGGTGGATTCCGGCGGGCAATACCTGGACGGCACGACCGACGTCACCCGCACGATCTGCGTCGGCGACGTCACGGCGGAAATGAAGGAGCATGTCACGCGCGTGCTGAAAGGACATATCCAGGTCGCCCTGTCGGTCTTCCCCCAAGGCACGACCGGCGATGTGCTGGATGTGAAGGCCCGTGCCGCGCTGAAAGATGTCGGCCTTGATTACGCGCACGGCACCGGCCACGGTGTCGGCAGTTATCTTTCCGTGCACGAAGGCCCTTGCGGCATATCGCCCATGGCCACCACCGTGGCGCTCGAACCCGGCATGGTGATTTCGAACGAGCCGGGATTTTACAAGCAGGGTGCCTACGGCATTCGCATCGAAAGTCTGGTGACCGTCATCGACACGGGCAAAAAGGATGCCGGCGGCAAAGCCCTGCTCGCGTTCAAAACGCTGACCATGGCGCCGATCGACCGCAATCTGATCGAGCCGTCGTTGCTGACGGATGAGGAGCTGAAATGGCTCAATGATTATCATGCCGACGTGCGGAAGAATCTTGCTCCGCTGCTGGCCACCCTCGACCCTAAAGCCGCCGCATTTTTACAAACCGCCACTGACCCTATTCTCAAACCGCCCTATCCGCCGGCGAACGGCTTGAAGATTAAGGGGTTTTTTCTATAAACTATAACTTGACATAAATTTATAGTCACTTTATCGTCATCGAAACTTTTAAATTGAGATTGCAGGAGAAAGCGATGACGATGTCGCGCGATACCAACACGAACCGCCGCAAAGCCATGGTCCATCACGTGGGGCGTGGCGCTGTTGTCGGTGCTCTTGCTGTTGCTCTGTGTAGCATAGCGTTTGTGGGCGCTCCAATTTCTTCCGTCGCCGCTGCTCTGGGTGCTGGTGCTTGCGCTCTTGCTGTTGTTGTGGCGGGCACTGTTGTTGCGAATACAACATGGAATCATCAATATAACATCCCAAAAGCCTTGGCTAAAAAATGCCGGATCTGGGGCATGGTATTGGGGTATTGCATCCCTGCTTCTTTTAGCCTGGCCGTTCTTGCCCACCAACCTGAAAATCCGCCTGTACCCATCATTCAAACTGTCAATCCGACGGAAACGACGGTGCCGTTGTCGAAAGCTTTCAACACGCCTGCAACCGAGGGGCTGCCACCCCTGACCCATCGCAATGTCAGTCCTGGCTGCCGCGTTGCCGTCGTTTAAATTCTACGCTGGCCGCTCATTTTTCTTAGGATATATTATCCGTCACCTCCGCCGCCAGGCGGAGGGGGAGGTGGCAGGCGACGAAGGTGCCGGCGCCTTCCTGGCTTTCGATGGTGACTTTTCCGCCATGCAGTTCGACGATGCTCTTGACCAGCGTCAGGCCAAGGCCGGCGCCGCTCCGGCGTTGCACTTTCCGGCTGTGAATTTTTTCGAAGGGCGTGAAAATCCGCGCCAGGTCTTCGGCCGGAATGCCCATCCCGGTGTCGCGGACGCCGAGGATGACGAAATCCCCCGCCCGTTCCGCCGACAGGGTGACGGTGCCGCCCTGCGGGCTATAATTGATGGCATTGCTGATCAGGTTGAGCAGCACCTGCTTGATGCGCCGCTCGTCCGCCACCATGGTCAGCGTGTTATCGGGGCAGTGGATGACCATTTCCAGCCTTTGTTTATGCGCCCATTCTTCCGTCAGCGCGCCGACGCGCGCGATCAGGTCCTGTAATTTCACCTCCGACGGATAAAGCTTCAGGTATCCGGCGCCGATGGTCGAGAGGTCGAGGATGTCGTTGATGAGCGAGACGAGGCGCTGTCCGGCTTCGATCATGCTCACGGTATATTCCAGCTGGCGCTCGTTGAGCTTGCCGAAGTATTGCTGGTTGAGCATCTCGGCAAAACCCATGATGGCGTTCAGCGGCGTGCGCAGCTGATAGGAGACGTTGGCAAGAAAGTCCGTCTTCAGGCGTTCCGCTTCTTCCAGCGCCGCATTTTTTTCGGTCAGCGCCTGTTCGACCTTGGCTGTGTCGGTGATGTCGAAATAGGCGTTGAGAATATTGCCGTCCGGCAGCGGCACGACGGAATACTCGAAAACGGAGCTGTTCTTGCGCTTGAGCCGTCCGGACCGCGGTTCGCGCTCCAGGCCGTTGTCGAGAAGGATGCGGCGGGCATCCGGCCAGGCCCGGTCGTCGAAAAAATTCCGGGTTTTTTCCACCAGTTGCGCGATGTGCGTGGCGGTGGTCAGCGCGCCCGGGGGAATGTTCCACATCTCGGCGAAGGCGCGGTTGGAAAGGCGCAGCCGTCCGTCTTCGCCGAAGACGGCGATGCCTTCGGTCAGGTTATCCATGGTTTCCTGCTGCACCGCCATCAGGGTGTTGTAGGACGTTTCCAGCTGTATGCGGCTGGTCACGTCTTCGAGTGTCAGCAGCAGGCCGCCCATGGGCCGCGGCACGACGATGGTGCGGATGACAGTGCCGTCGGTCAGGTACTGCATTTCTTCGTCAGGCCCCAGCAGGGTGGTGAATTTTTTCACCCAGTTCTGCTTGAATTGCTTGTAATCGACCTGTTCGGGGATTTTGCGCAGCTCCCGCATCCTGTCGATGACGTCGTTCATTTTCGGCTTGCTGTCGAGCCAGCTGCCCGCCATGCCGGTCATCTGTTCGTAAGCGGAGTTGTAAAACTCCAGTTTCATGTCGCGGTCGAACATGGCGATTGCCGTGCGCAGCTGTTCCAGCGCTTCGCGGTGCGACGAGGTGAGTCGTTCATAAGAAGCCTCCCATTCTTCTTCCCGGGTGACGTCGAGCGCGACGCCGACCATTCTTTTTTCGAAGGCCGTGGGAATTTCGGTCATTTCGATCAGCCGCCGCTGCCCGTCGATGATGACATGGCTGCGGGACGATTGCGCCGTGCCGCCAGCGCCGGCTGCTTCCGCCAGCGCCCGCCCGCCGGGCCCGTTTTTACCGGCGCCGGTGGTCGGCAATTCTTTTTGGTCGGCGATGACGGATGCGGCGCTATCGTCAACGACGCGGGAATAAAACTTGTTGCACCAGGCAAGCTCCAGACGCTGGTTGCGCAGCCACACCGGGAAGGGCAGGGCGTTGAGCGCGGCGCGCAGCTCATTCTCGCGCTTTTCCACGACCGTCACCGCGTCCATGCTGCGCATGGCGCTCTGCGCGAAATCGCTGATATCGTAAGCCCAGATCACAGAGAAAATCTGCGATCCGTCGTTGAGCGCGCCCTGTTTGCCAAAAATCTTCAGCATCTTTTTGCCGCAATTCACGCCGAGCTCGAAGTTTTCGCCGTCCCGGCGCAGCCGGTCGAACAGCCCTTCCATCGCCGCCGCGTCGCCGGGATTGATCGCCGACTGGATATCCTGCATCGAGCTTATTTTTTCCAGGCCGAACAAGGCGCGGAATCCGGGCGAAATCGCCTGCACCCCCGCCTGGTCCCAGCCGCAATATTCGATCGGCAGCGCGCGCAAAAAGGCGCCCAGGCGCAGATTATCCTCCGTCAGCTGCCGCGCCGCGCGCCGAAAGGGTATGAATCCGTCCAGCAGTCTGTCGATGACGGACGGTTTTTGTTGTTCTGGCGGCGTATGCGGATCGAACCCTGTCATGTTTTTATCTTAAGACGAATGGTTCAAGGAATCTAATAGCATTAAACTTTTATTTACCTTAATGTTATATCATTGAGTGGCATGAAAATTTTAAAAGAAATATTTCGCAGAGCTGTGCAACCGAAGACGGCAGAACCGCCGGCAACGCCTGCGCAGAGCACAGGGTCATCGCCTGAATATCTTGTCGACCTTATCATTTGCCAGGATGCCGAATTTTTATTGCGGCATTTAACAGTAGTTGAGCGCCTGCTGCGCGAAGAAGGGCGCAGCATCAGGATCGCCGGGGTTTACGACGAGAAGGCTCTGTTCAAGCTTTTGCAGGTACGTCACGCAAGAGGCTCGCCCGCGCCGACGGATTTGATTATGGATGTCACGGGTGTCGGGGTAGATGCGGCGCGCCGGGTTATACAGTGGCTTGAAAGTCATTACCCGCAGGCGCCTTTGCCGAGCATTAATTTTTTATCGATGGATCTGGGTTTGGGGATCACCGCTGCTGCGGGACTGCGCAAAAAAGACGAGCGGTTTCTGGCCAGTGTCATCGACAGCGATGAAATAGACTGGATGTTTGCGCATTTGCGGGACAAGAAAGAAAGTCTGTCTCGCCTCCCGCTGACAACGACGCTGCGCAGGCTTTTAAATGCCAAGCTGGGGTGTGACGTGCCGCTGGATCAGATGCAGGATGTTTATTATACAGATAAGTTAAAAAAGCTGGAGATGAAGGGTTTTACTTCCACCACCAACGACGATGTCATCGCCGCCTGGCTGCGCGGCGAATTGTCCGCGCAAGAAACGCTGACGCGCATGCGCAACTATGCCACGGGGCTGGCGACGTCTTTGCGCGACGGGGTTTACGGGCCGGGTTATCAATCAGCCGCGGATACGCCAGCCGATGCCGAATTTTACGGCGCCGCCGGGTACCCCCGCAAAGGCCAGGTGGTTTTTTCGCTGCAGGAGGTGGAAGACGTTCCCGCCACCAGGCAGGAAAAGCCGGTGCTGGTGATGCGCAGCTACGATCCGGCTGTGGCGCCCTTGCTGGCGGAAGGCAAGCTGAGCGGGCTGGTGGTGACGTCTTCTTTTATGGCGTCGCACCTGAAACTTTTGTGTGAAACCTGCCTGGTCTCCGGCCTTTTCGGCTTGATGCCGGCGGGCGAAAAAACCATGTCGCGCGCCTTTAACGAAGAAGCACAACCCGACATGCCGGCTTACTTTGAGGGTGACGCGGTCGTCATCGCCGGGCAGACGATCAGGCGGGGACAAGAAGTATTGCTGGCCCTGCGCGGCAACGGCATGGTCTTTCACCCGCCGACATTCGTGGAAACGGCATCCGCCAGCACTGCCGCTAAAGAAAACGGAAGGCTGGACGCGGACCTTGCCAACCTGCGCAAGTTGCAGCGGTGTTTTGTCACCTATTTCAAGGAAAAAGACCAGTTGCTGCACGGCGTCAAGGCGAACATCGATTCCAGCAATGAAGATCAATTGGTCAGCACCGCGGGGATCGGGCTGGTGCGTACGGAACAGATCGTGGCGATGAATGAGCGCTTGCTGGATGACCTGAAACGCGCCCTGCTGGACAACAGCGACGACGCCTTTCTAAACCTATATTGGGATTCCCGAGCGCATTACCAGAAAATACTCGACAACCTGAATGCCGGACCCGTTAAAATCCGGCTGTTCGATTTTGTGCATCGTGAAGTTTTGAACAAAGCGGAACAGAAAATATTTCTTTCCCTGTATCCCAAGCTGGATATCCACGGCGGAGAGGCGCTGGCGACATGGCCGAGGCTTTACCGGGATCAGGTGGAGGCTATTTTCAGGTGCTTGGAAAACGTCAGCCCCTTGACGGGCATCCCGCTCGAAATCATGATGCCCGCGGTCAGGACGGAAAAAGACGTGCTGGATATCAAAGAAGTGATCACGCAGGAAGCCGAGAGGTTGACGATAGGCCGGCATCAATATCGTTTCGGCGTCATGATCGAAACGCTGGAAAGCTGCCAGAACATCGAAAAAATCGCGCCGCTGTGCGACTTCATCAGTTTCGGCACGAATGATCTGACTCAGCAATATACCGGCATCGCGCGCGGCAACCTGAAAGCGCAGGCAAATTTTGCTGGCAAGCATGGCTACGACCCGTTCAAGATCCTGGCGCCGGAAATTCTGGAGATGGTGCGGGATGTCACGGCCAGGGGCCGTGCGGCCAACCCGGCGCTGAAGGTGGATATCTGCGGCGCGCAGGCGGCGGACCCCGATACGGCTCTTCGGCTTTTCGAGGCGGGCGTCAATAACGTTTCGGTCGCGCCGACCCTCGGCAATTTATACGGTCTGCCGATCTTGCTGAACTACCGGGCCTACGACGCCTTGCACTCCGAAGCGCCGGCCTTGGTTAATACCGGTAATGATCCGGCTTGAACGGGCCTTCGCCGTCGATGCCGAGGTATTCCGCCTGCTTTTCCGTCAGCTGGGTCAGATGCACGCCGAGCTTGTCGAGGTGCAGGCGCGCGACTTTTTCGTCGAGGTGTTTGGGCAGGACGTAGACTTTGTTCTGATAATTTTTGTGGTTGAGCCACAGCTCGATCTGCGCCAGCACCTGGTTGGTGAAGGAGGTGCTCATGACAAAGCTCGGGTGGCCGGTGGCGCAGCCGAGGTTGACGAGGCGGCCTTTGGCCAACACGATCAGCCGGCGGCCGGAGGGGAATATCACTTCATCGACCTGCGGCTTGACTTCTTCCCAGGCGTAATTTTTGAGCGCCTCGATTTGAATCTCGCTGTCGAAATGGCCGATGTTGGCCACAATGGCGCGGTCTTTCATCTGCCGCATATGGTCGAGCGTGATGACGTCGATGTTGCCCGTCGCGGTGACGAAGATGTCGCCTTGCGCTGCGGCTCCGTCCATGGTGACGACCTGGTATCCTTCCATCGCCGCCTGCAGGGCGCAAATCGGATCAACCTCCGTTACCAGCACGCGGGCGCCCTGGCTGCGCAGCGATGCGGCGGAGCCTTTGCCGACGTCACCGTAGCCGCAGACCACGGCGATTTT
>CAYGGT010000040.1:0-14942 GCA_964349475.1 uncultured Rhodospirillaceae bacterium | reverse complement strand
GCTTGTAGCCGCTGCCATCCGCGCGGTGAAACCATTTTTCGTTGCCGGCGCTGAAACTGCCCATCAGCGAGCGCAGGCGGTTGGGGTTTTTGTAGGTAAAGTCGGGGTGCCGCGTCAGCTGCGCCACAAGTTCCGGCGTATCCGCGCGGTCAGCCACCGCTTGCAAGCTGAACCATTTGTCCAGCACCAGCGGCTCGTTCTTCCAGGTTTTGTAGAAATCGTCGAAAGCGAAATCTCTTTCAGTCGTTTTCGTATCGGTGAGAATGCCGAGCGCTGCGATTTTATCCGTCATGTTCAGGGCGGTTTTGTATTGCGCGAGCGCCAGTCTGACCGCCAGCCCTTCATCCGCCGCTTGAATGTACCGGAGTGCGATGTTTTTTAAATGGCGTTTGCCGACAGCCTGCGGCGAAACGCTGTAAGGCCCGGTGTCGGCGTTTTCTGCGTAGAGTTTTTGCAGGTCGGGCAGGTATTTTTTGCCGATGCCGGCCATGATGAACTTTCGCGCCGCGTGCAGCCCATCGACATCGACCACCTGCATCAATTGCGCAAGATAGGTTTCGGAAGGCAGCGTCAAGGCCTTGGCAAGCAGGGCTTTGTCCGCGGTTTTGTCCGTGATCAGTGTGTGGAAGGCGGCGAAAAGGGCGTCGGGCAGTTGCTTCGGCTTGTTCAAAATCAATCGTTGCAAGTACGTCTGCCCGGCATCCCAGCGGTTAAAGCCGTCGCTGTCATGCGCCATCAGGAACAGCAGGTCGTCATCCGTCAGGTCCGAGACAAGCTTCACCGGCGCCGAAAATCCGCGCAGGATCGAGGGGGTTGGCTGTTCCGCGATGTTTTCAAACACGAAGCTTTGCTGTTTTTCCTTCAGGTGCAAGATGCGCGTCTTTTCCGGGAGCAGATCCTGCCCGTTTTTGCCCAGCAGACCGGCAAGGATGGGCATATGCATCGGCCTTTTGTTTTGTTGTCCGGGCGTATCGGGTATATTTTGCGCGAGCGTCAGCGTGAAACGTCTCTGCGCGGCGTCATAAGCGCTGGTGGCCGTGATTTGCGGCGTGCCAGCCTGAGAATACCACAGTTTAAACTGGGTCAAATCAACCCCGGAGGCATCCTGCATGCATTGCGCGAAATCATCGCAGGTGACGGCCTGCCCGTCGTGCCGCTGGAAATATAAATCCGTTCCCTTGCGATAGTTTTCCGCGCCGAGCAGCGTGTGCATCATGCGGATGACTTCCGCGCCTTTTTCGTAGACGGTGGCGGTATAAAAATTATTGATCTCGATATAGTTGTCGGGGCGCACGGAATGCGCCATCGGGCTGTTGTCTTCGGCAAACTGGCTGTAGCGCAGCCCGTTCACCTCGTCGATGCGCTGCACATCTTGCGCGTTCATGTCGGCGGAAAAGCTGTGGTCGCGGAAAACAGTCAGCCCTTCTTTCAAGGAAAGCTGGAACCAGTCGCGGCAGGTGATGCGGTTGCCGGTCCAGTTGTGGAAATATTCATGCGCGACCACGGCCTCAATCGCCTGATAGTCTTTGTCCGTCGCTGTTTCCGACTTGGCCAGGATAAGCCGGGCATTGAAAATATTCAGGCTCTTGTTCTCCATCGCGCCGAAGTTGAAATCATTGACGGCGACGATATTGAAGATATCCAGGTCATATTCGCGGCCGTATTTTTCCTCATCCCATTTCATCGCGCTTTTGAGGGATTGCATGGCATGGCCGCATTTGTCTTCATTGCCGGGGTTGACGTAGATGTATAGATCGACTTTTCTGCCGCTCATGGTCGTGAAGGTATCGTGGATATGGACCAGATTGCCGGCGACCAGCGCGAAAAGGTAACAAGGCTTGACGAAGGGGTCTTCCCAGACGGAAAAGTGACGCGCGGCGTCAATGTCGCCTTTATCAATGCAATTGCCGTTGGACAGCAGGACAGGACATGATTTTTTATCGGCCTCGATCCGCGTCGTGAACTTTGCCATCACGTCGGAGCGGTCGAGGTAATAGGTGATCTTGCGAAAACCCTCCGGCTCGCATTGAGTGCAGTAATTGCCGGAACCGTAGAGTCCTTCCAGCGCGGTATTTTTTTCGGGATAAATTTCGGTGACGATATCGAGCGTGAAGCGGGTGTTGACGTCAAGGATGGTCAGTGTGTCATCGTCTGCCGTGTAACGGTTGGCGGAAAGCGCTTCCCCATTCATCGCCACGGATTTCAGCAAAATGTTCTGCCCATCCAGCACCAGGTTTTTGGCGTCCTTGTTGGCGCGCTCAAAAGTCGTTTTCGCCCTGACCGTCGTCGCGCCGGGGCGGATATCGAAGGTCAGGTGAACATCGCTGACCCTGAAATCCGGTTTTTTGTAGTCTTTCAGGTATTTTGGCTGTGGAATTTTTTCTGTGCGGGTCATGACACTTTCTCCTGAGTTGACTTTAGATTATTCCTCGTCGAAAACCAACGCGTCATCCGGCAGCGTCCGGATCGTACTTTCCTTATCCTTTTGCCGACCCTTCTCGATATGCTTCCACAGTTCCGCCAGCACTTTCTCCACCCCTTCGCCGCTGACGGCGGAGATGACGTGGACTTTTTTGCGGATAGCTTTGGAGAGGATTTTCTGCTGGTCGGCAGCGAGCTCCGCGCCCAGCGCGTCGGCTTTATTGAGCACGATGACTTCGGCTTTTTTGGCAAGCCCGCCGCCGTAGGCTTTCAGTTCGTGGCGGATCGTTTTATAGGCGCCGATGATGTCATCCTGCGTCATGTCGATCAGGTGCAACAATACACGCGTGCGCTCGACGTGGCCGAGGAAACGGGTGCCGAGGCCGTGGCCTTCATGCGCGCCTTCGATCAGGCCGGGAATATCGGCCATGACGAATTCCTGCCCGTGCACGTAGATGACGCCCAGGTTGGGGGCAAGCGTGGTGAAGGGGTAATCGGCGATTTTCGGACGGGCGCGGGAGACGACGGAAAGGAACGTCGATTTTCCGGCGTTGGGCAAACCGATAATGCCGGAATCGGCGATCAGTTTCAGGCGCAGCCAGACGGCGCTCTCCTGCCCCGGCCAGCCGGGCAACGATGTGCGCGGCGCGCGGTTGGTGGAAGATTTGAAATGCGCATTGCCGAAACCGCCGTCGCCGCCCTTCAGAAACATGAGGCGCTCCCCCGGAACCATCATGTCGGCGAGCACCGTTTCCTTGTCTTCGGCAAGGATGACGGTGCCGAGCGGCACCTTGATGACCAGGTCTTCGCCGTTCCTGCCGCTGCAATTGCTGCCCCGTCCGTGGTGGCCTATTTCGGCACGGAAATGCTGGGTATAGCGAAAGTCGATCAGGGTATTGAGATTCTGGACGCATTCAAAAATGATATGCCCGCCGCGCCCGCCGTCGCCGCCATCGGGGCCGCCCATGTCGATGAATTTTTCGCGCCGAAATCCAACGCATCCGGCGCCGCCTTTGCCGCTTTCAAGATAGATTTTTGCTTCGTCGAGGAATTTCATTTCCTATGATCCAAACAAAAAACCGGGGAAGGTTTTTCCCCGGCTTTTAGAAAATTTCTGCGGACTCGCTTAAGCCGCAGCGGCTTCCGGGACGATCGAGATATATTGACGTCCCTTGATGCCGCCGTGGAACAGTACGCGGCCTGCGATTTTCGCAAAGAGCGTGTGGTCCTTGCCCATGCCGACGAATTTGCCGGGATGGTATTCCGTGCCGCGCTGACGGACGATGATATTGCCGGGGATGACCAGCTCGCTGCCGTATTTCTTGACGCCGAGGCGCTGACCAGCTGAATCGCGACCGTTTCTGGAACTGCCGCCGGCCTTATGGTGTGCCATTGTTTCTCTCCTTAACCTTTAATATCCGTGATTTTCAACACGGTCAGATTTTGACGATGGCCGTTTTTGCGGCGATAGTTCTGACGGCGTTTCTTTTTGAAGACGATGATCTTGTCGTCTTTTTTCTGGTTGAGCACCGTGGCTTTGACGCTGGCGCCGGAAACGGTCGGGGTGCCGATTTTGGCACTGCCTTCGCTGCCGACCAGCAAAACTTCGTTCAGCGTGACTGAAGCGCCGATCGCCGTATCGAGTTTTTCAACTTCGATGATATCGTCTTTGGCGACCCGGTATTGCTTGCCACCGGTTTTAATGACTGCGTACATGGTGATGACCGTTTACTTTCAGGTGTTTCTTGTTTTCCGAGAAAGGAGCATAGGCGCGTCAAGCCAACTATGTCAAGGATTTTGAAGGTAAAAAGATGTCGTTATTATTTTTCATAAAACAATAAAGGGAGGAAAGGGAGGCGGTTATTGCTGGCTGCGGGTCGCTTACAGGCGAAGGGGCTGGTATTTCCGGATGCGGTTTTTGAAAACTTTGTCCTCTTCGGCCTGCCCGCCAAGCCGGATAAATGCATCATACGCTTTCTGAACGACTTTTTCGTCAAGTTCATCGAAGGAAGCGCGCACCGATGTTTCGGCCTTCGTCTCCATGTTCTCCGTGATCGCTATGCGTTCGTGGGCGGTGAAGTTAAAAATCTCGGTCAGTTTTCTTTGTATCTTTGGGTATTTGCCGGTGAATGCGACTCTCTCTTCTCCCATCAGCACCCAGGCTTCGACGGCGCGGCTGGCTTCCTCTTCCGCTTGTTGCCGGCGGAGCAGCGCCGCTTCTTCTTGTTGCGCCCGATGTTCTTTGTAGACGGGTGCGAGCATTGCTTCGCATGCTCCACCGTGTGGTGCAAGGTACCATGCGGTGCGATTCTCACGATTTTTCTTTAGCTGATCCGCGCCCTTGTCGATCAGCAGACGGACACTTTCCACCCGTTCATCCTTCGCCGCGTGGATCAGGGCGGTGTTGCCATCGGTATCAGAATAATTCAGCCATGCACCATTTTCCATCAGGAGTCGGACGACTTCCGTGTGGCCCGATGAGGCTGCCCACATCAGCGCGGTTTGGTTGTAAACGTCTTTCGTATCGACGTCAACGCCGCGCGCCAGCAGCGCTCTGACGGCTGTCACATCACCTTTTTTGGCGGCTTTGAGGAATTGTTCTTGAGGGGGGGATGAAAAAAACACCGGCTTTTCCTTGCATGATTCTGCACATATAAATTTCATAAAACATGCTCCGGCGGTTGTCAATGAGGCATGAAACTTTACGATGCCGTTTATGAGTTTTTCACAAATAATCTGTAGATTCGGATGGATGCTATTCAGGGGAATTTTAAAATTATGTTAAATAACCAGACAGAAGAAAGCGAAGAACGTTTTCGCGGCATTATCGAGAATGCGCGCGACATCATCACCCTGATTGATGAGGAAGGGACCGTTGTTTATAACAGCCCGGCTTTTGCGCGGCAGTTGGGCTATGAATCATGGGAAGCACTGGGGCAGGTGTTTTTTGATTTCATCCATGATGAAGACCGCGCTTATCTGGAGAGAGAATTCAAAAATCTGACCACAGGAACCGTTGCGGGAGGGGCGGCGCTGGAGTTTCGGTTCCGGCACAAGGACGGGCGCTGGCGTTTTTTCGAGGCGATGGTTTCCAACCTGCTGAAGAACGACCTGGTACGGGCGGTGGTGTTCAATTCCCGCGATGTGACGGATCATAAGGAGTCTGAAGCCGAGCTTGAAAAATACCGCTCGCACCTCGAAGATCTGGTGGAAAAGCGCACGCGGGAGCTGACCACCGCCCTTGAGATGGAGCGGATGATCGTGGAGCAGCAAAAAATTTTCGTTTCGATGGTGTCCCATGAATTCCGCACGCCGTTGACGATTATTGACGGCAATGCCCAGATTATCCAGCGCCGCGGCCCCTCTCTGAAGCCGGAGATGCTCCAGCAGCGTGCGGGCACCATTCGCGCGGCGGCCGACCGCCTGGTCAGGCTGATCGAGACGATCCTTTCGACGCACATCCTGGAAAGCGGTCAGCTGGCGGTGACTTTGGCGCTTTGCGATCTTGGAGGCATTATCCGGCGTGTGTGCGACGAGCGGCTGGAGTTGGCGCCCAGCCATGACATCAAGATTGATATCCAGAAAGACCTGCCGCCTCTGATGATGGATGAAAAGATCATCCATCAGATGATGGTCAATCTCGTCTCCAACGCTGTCAAGTATTCCCCCCGTCATCCGCTGGTCGAAGTGAAAGCCTACCGGGAAGGGCGGGCGGCGATCATCAAGGTGACGGATCAGGGCGTGGGGATACCGGCCGGCGAGCTGCCAAAGATCTTTACGCGCTATTTTCGGGCATCGACGTCGAGCGGCATACCGGGTTTCGGGATGGGTCTTAGCCTTGTCAAACAGTTCGCGGAGATGCATGGTGGCAAAGTCGGCATCCAGAGCCAGGCGGGTGCCGGGACAACGGTTACAGTGTGGCTGCCGATCAAAAATTAAGGGAATAAGGATATGGCGAAAATATTGCTGATTGAAGATGAAGAGGCTGTCCGCGAGATGCTGCTGGATGAATTGTCAGTGCAGGGCCATGACATGTCGGAAGCCGCCAACGGGGCGGAGGGACTGAAAAAATTTCTGGAAGATACGCCGGATCTCGTCCTCTGCGACCGGGCCATGCCGGGCATGTCGGGATACGATGTGCTGGCATGTCTGCGGGCGGATCATCCCCAGTACGACACCATCCCCTTCGTTTTTTTGACGGCGCTGACAGATCCCCGCGACAAGGGTGCGGTTGATCACCTTGGCGCTGCCGACTACATAGAAAAGCCGGTCGATTTCAAGGTGCTGATAAAAAAGATTAATGTCTTGCTGCAGAAATAAAGAACCCCCGCGCGGCTGAACCGGCGGGGGTTTTTATTTTTGGGTAATCAAGTGGGGTTTTGGGGTTTCAGGGGAGTTAACTGCCTGCTTGATTACCCTGGCAGACCCGTTAAGGTCTGACCAATCTGAATTTCATACTCACTAGATAATCAGAAGTTACATAACCTGAAACGATTCGGCAAGAAAAATTTTAATCTTCGCTTAATTATTTTTGTTCACACGTTAAATATTTGATTTATCTCTATTTTTTACAGAGCTTAAGACCGCTTCAGCATGCCCTGTGACTTTCACTTTGCGCCAGATATCGCGAATCACGCCGTCTTTGTCGATTAAATACGTTGCCCGCTCTATCCCCATGTATTTCCTGCCATACATGGATTTCTCGCCCCAGACGCCGAATGCATCACAGATGCTGCCGTCTTCGTCGCTGATGAGGGTGAAGGGCAGTTCATATTTTTCCGCAAATTTTGCGTGCGATTTGAGATCGTCTTTGGAAATGCCGAAAACTTTGGCGTTCATTTTTTTAAAGCGCGGCAGGGTATCGCGAAAGTCGCAGGCTTCGACCGTGCACCCGGGCGTATCATCCTTGGGGTAAAAATAGAGCACGATATTCGACCCTTTCAGGTCGTCCAGGGAGACCGGGCCAGCTGCGGTCATGCCTTTAAAGGCGGGCGCTTTGTCGCCAATATTGAGGGTCATCGCTTACTTCCTTAAAAATTTGGGCAGAACGCCGATATTGTCTTTCTGCGTCGGGGGCGGGCTATGCGGGTCGAGCGTTAATAGTCCGCCCATGAAAAAGGCATGCTGAATATCGGGCACAAGGACACCTGCGGGAATCCTGAGCAGGAATTTGTGGGGGAAGGGCGGCAAGGGGGTGGTCACATCAGCCAGAAAATACGGCACGCCGTTCTGCGCGAGCAGGTTTACCTCCGCGGGCCAGGCAAGGTCCACCACCGGCACCAGCAGATAGGCATCCGGCACAGCGAACAGGCGGAAGTCTTGCAGGAATTTTGCATAGGCGGCGAGATCGGGTTGGGGCGGACGGTAGTCAAAGAAAACCGCGCTGACGATATTGCCCGCGTGCTTCCAGTCTTCCAGCAGGGATTTTATTTTTTTAAAAGTCTCTTCCGCGTTTTTTGGCAGGGCATCGAATTGCAGCAGTATATTCACCTGCCGCTGGGCAAAAGCCGTTGGGGTCATGCCCTGATGGGTAAATGTCATTTGCCCGTTGGCGGCATATTTAAAGCTGCCCTGAGCAATGGTGATCTGCCGATCATCGTTCGGAACCATGGCGGGTGTCGCTGAAGCATCCGCGAAATAACCGACGATGGCGGCGCCCGCGGCAGGTTGACGGGCTGCGGTTTGCGGGTGCATGTCGCTCCAGCTCATGACGCCGATGACGATGGCCAGCAGCGCGGCGGCGGAGAGCGTGATGAATTTGTCGGTCATGGCTTTTTATCCCGCGCGTTGCTCCATTCGATGATCAGGCTGTAAGCGACGGCGAGGATCGTCGGTCCGATAAAGACGCCGATGAAGCCAAAGGCCAGGATACCGCCGATAATACCCAGCAAAACCAGCAACAGGGGCAGGTCGCTGCCCAGGCTGATAAAGTAAGGTTTCAGGAAATTATCGACCGAGCCGACGACCAGGGCGCCCCACAGGACCAGAAAAATGCTCCAGGTGGTATCGCCGGTCGTGTACAGCCACAGCGCCGCCGGTATCCAGAGCAACGGCGGGCCCATGGGAATGAAGGATAAAAAGAACGTCATCAGCCCGAGGAACGGAGCGCCCGGCACGTGGGCCAGCCAGAAGCCGAAAGCCGCCAGCACCCCCTGCGCGAGGGCGGTGCCGAGAATCCCGTAAACCACGCCGATCAGGGTATTTTTGGACACTGCCAGGATACGCCGCCCCCGTTCACCGACGAATTTTTCAATCAGGTTGCCGATCCTGACGGCCACGCGGGTGCCGTGCCGGAAAAAGAAATAGGCGAGTAATACGCCCAGCGTGACGTCCAGCAGGCCTTGACCGATTTTCCCCCCAAGCCCGATCAGCTTTTGCGAGGTGGGGGCGGCGTATTCTTTTAATGTGGTGCTCAAGCTTTCCCTGTCGGTCGCGACGAGCGCCCAGAGCTTTTCCAGGGTCCCGCCGATATAGGGAACGGCCTGAATGGTTTTGCCCAGATCTTCCGTACTGGTATCAAGCGTATGCTGTATGGCGTTGTAAACCTTGGTGAAATTATCAGCAATACTGGTGCCGATAATGACGAGCGGAAAGATAAAACAGGCGGCGAGCAGGCAAGTCATCAGAAAAGCCGCCAATGCCGTCCGGCCCTGTAATTTCCGGCTGAGCCAGGCGAAGGCCGGCCAGGTGGCCAGCGTCAGGATCGTCGCCAGAAGAATGGCTGGAAAAAACGGCGCCATGATGATCAGGCAGCCCAGCAGGATAACGGTGAATCCTGCAAGACCGGCGATGAGCTGGTAAATCTGGTTTTTATCTTTGATATCGAAGGCAATCATTCAGGGAGTCTTTCTTTTCCTCCGGCGTGCAGGGGGAGAGAGGGAGTTTTGTGTAGAGCTTGAAGCGCCGCCCATATATAGCATCTTCCACTTGCCGCGCCAGTACACTATAATAATAAAATTCTGATGTTTTGTAAATATACAGGAGTTCCGCAATGGGCCTGCTACAACAACTGCTCCGCAAGAAATCATCATCTCCCGACATCGTTCACGGTCTTGTGAAATGCCTGACAGCCTGGGATCTGACCTTGCTGGGGGTCGGGGCGATTATCGGCACCGGGATTTTTGTCCTGACCGGTGTCGCGGCGGCGACTCAAGCAGGGCCCGCGGTTGTCGTATCGTTCGTGGTGGCGGGCATTGCCTGCGCTTTTGCGGCACTGTGTTATGCGGAACTTGCGGCCTCCGTCGGCGGCTGCGGCAGCGCTTACGGCTATTCTTATGCGGCGTTCGGCGAATTTATCGCTTGGGTCATCGGCTGGGACCTGATTTTGGAATACGGCGTCAGCGTCGCGGCCGTCGCAAACGGCTGGTCGGGATATTTTAACAATGCGCTGACAGCCATCGGTGTCGGGTTGCCGGATTACCTGATCAAAGGACCGGCGGCGGGCGGGCTGATCAATCTTCCTGCCGTCCTGATTATTCTGATCCTCATGGGGATGCTGATTGCAGGGGTGAAGCAAAGCGCGCGGCTGAATGCCGGGATGGTCTTTATAAAAGTTTTAACGATTGCAGTCTTTGTTGGCGTGGCTCTTTTTCACATCCAGCCTGCAAACTGGACGCCCTTTATGCCTTTCGGCTGGTTTTCAACGGCGCCAGATGGAACGACGATGGGCGTGCTGGCGGGGGCGTCGCTGGTATTCTTTGCCTACGTCGGCTTTGACGCCGTCTCCACGGCGGTGGAAGAATCTAAAAACCCTCAGCGTGATGCGCCCATCGGGATTCTCGCCTCGCTGATTTTTTGCACGGTCATCTATATCGTCGTCTCCGGATTACTGACGGGGATTGTGCCTTACGGCGAACTGAATGTGCCGTCACCGGTCGCGCATGCGCTGCAACTGGTCGGCGTGAACTGGGCCTCGGCGCTGGTGGCGACAGGGGTGATTACCGGCCTGACGACGGTCATGCTGGTGCTTTATTACGGCTTGACGCGTATCCTGCTTTCCATGTCCCGCGACGGCTTGCTGCCGAAGTTTTTTGCCGAGGTGAGTGAAAAGACCCACACGCCCGTCAAGAATACGGTCGTGTGCGGGGTCGTGATGGCGTTGATGGCGGGTCTTTTGCCGCTGGGGTTGCTGGCGGAGCTGGTCAACATCGGCACGCTGTTCGCCTTCGTGCTGGTCTGCGGCGGCGTGATCGTGCTGCGCGAGACGCAACCGGACATGCCCAGGCCCTTTAAAATGCCATTTGGCATTATCCTCCCGATTCTTGGCGTCCTGTCCTGCGGCGCGCTGATTCTCTTTTTACCGTGGATGACCCATCTGCGATTCCTCGTCTGGCTGGTTGCGGGGGTTGTTATTTACTTTCTTTACTCCAAAAAACACAGCCATTGCGCCGTCTAACGCCCCTTGGGGTTTCGTTTTTATCTATTGTTAACCTCTCTTTAAGGCAAGAGGGTGACAATGGGAAGAGACGGGATTTCAAGGCATTGGGAGAAGAATATGGCGGGACGGATCATTTTTTTTGTTGCGGTCGGTTTGTTGTTGATGTGTATGAGCCCGGCCTCGCCGGCTTATGCGGAAGGTCATGCCGGGGGGAGCGCTGGTAAAGCCAGTGATCCAGACGCGCCGCATCCCGATTTTGAGTATCTGGAGCTTGATCCGCTGAACCTGCCGGTGATCACCACCAAAGGCCTGACGCAGCAGGTCAGTTTGCTGGTATCGCTGGAAGTTGATTTCGGCACGAAGGACGGTATCGGCCTTTACAAGCCCCGGCTGACGGACGCTTATATCCAGGATTTATATGGCGCGCTGGGGGCGGGGTTTGCGCTGATCCATGGCAATATTGTCGATGTGCGGCAGATCAAGCAACGCCTGACCTCCGTCACCGCAAGGGTCCTTGGCCCGGAGCACAAAGTGAACAGCGTCTTGCTGCAGGTCGTGAGACAGCGACCGATGTGATTTTCGTTTTCTCCCTTTAAGGCGCTTTCTGAACACCACGAGATTTTTTTGCCTGGCCGGGGATGACGGCCTTTTCGAAGGTTGTCTGGCCGGGATTGACCACGGCGGCGATGTCGAGCGCCGCCTGGTTGATCAGCGCCTTTGCGTTTTGCAGGGCGGCGTTTTTCCTGTCTTCTTCCGGGGCGTCCGCGGCGGCCTTCATTATTGTGAAATTTGTTGGCTCCAGCGGCGGCAAGACCGTCAGTTCGATCGTCATGCTGCGCAACTGCATCTGTTGCCAGGCGACGGACAGCATGTTGTCGTTGTTGGGCATGCTGTAAAGATTGCGCAGCGAGTCGTTGCCGATGGCGTTCTTGCCCGCGACTTCCTTGACGCGGATGGCGACCGGCTGCACGACGACATTTTTTTTCAAAAGCACTTCTTTTTTCTTGAGCACGCCCTTGTCGCCGAACAGCAGCGTGATCAGCCCGGCGTGGAACATCTTCACTTCTTTGCCGTCGGTCGTCGTGGCTTCGGGGAACATGATAACGCTGTTCCCAGCGTTGAAATTCTTGATGAGCGCGGCGCGCGCCTGGCCGTTGTATTGCTTGTTGCGGCGGAGGCCGATGTATTGCACGCCCCGCGCCACCTGGGCGATGATCGGCCATTTCAGGATCTCGGCCTTGCCCGCGAAGGTGCCGTTTAGTTTGCTGCCGAGAACAATAGCATCGACAATGGCCATATGGTTGGAGACAAACCAGACGGGCTTGTCTTTGACGACCGGCGCTGAGGCGGCGTTGAATTCCACTTTAATACCGAACAGCCGGCGCAGCATGTTGAAAGCGATGTTCGGGAGCATTGTTTCGTTGCGCAGGATCGGCCCGACGATGAAACCTTGCGCGACCGCCATTGCCCCAACGGCAAGAAGGACAGGCACTGCGGCGGCAATGCGGGTCGTTGCGCGGGCATAGCCTAAAACCGCATCGGCTGAGCGGGTTGACTTGTCGGCAGAGCCGGGTAATTTTTTCATGATTCACGTACTCCTGAATGAAATACTATTATGTTTATAGCAGTTTTTTCTCAAAAAATCAAGCCCATGGCTCAAAATTGGCGTATATTCTGATTTTCGGCTTCTGATTTCAGGATTTTGACCATGCCCTATACCGCCCCGCTGAAAGACATGCGATTTGTGCTGCAGCATATTGCCGGCATGGAAGAGCTTGTCCGTCTGCCCGGTTACGAGCATGCGACGCCGGATGTTGTCGAAGCCGTGCTGGAAGGTGCGGCGCAGCTGGCGTCTGAGGTCTGGGCTCCTGTTAACGCTATCGGGGATCAACAAACCTCGACCATTTCCGGCAATCTGGTCAAAACACCGGCCGGCTTTAAAGATGCCTTTAGAAAATTCGCCGACGGCGGCTGGAACGCGCTGACGTGCGAGGCTGAATTCGGCGGCCAGGCTTTGCCCTGGGCGCTCGGCATGGCGGTCGGTGAAATGTGGCAGTCGGCCAACGTGTCGCTTGGCCTTTGCCCGCTGCTGACCCAGGCCGCGATTGAGGCGATTGAAAAGCACGGCACGGAAGATCAAAAGCAGACCTATCTCGAAAAACTGATTTCCGGCGCCTGGACAGGAACGATGCACCTGACGGAACCGCAGGCGGGGACCGACCTCGCCGCCATTCGCACCGTGGCGCGAAAAAACGGTGACCACTATCTGATGAAAGGGCAGAAGATTTTCATCACCTACGGCGAACATGATTTTACGCCCAATATTATCCATCTCGTGCTGGCGCGGGTCGAGGGGCTGCCGGAAGGCAACGACGGGTTGGGGCTGTTCATCGTGCCGAAATTTCTCGTCAATAAAGATGGCTCGCTTGGGAAACGCAACGACGTCAAGGCGGTGTCGCTGGAGCACAAGCTCGGCATTCACGGCTCCCCCACTTGCGTGATGGTCTACGGCGAAGAAGAAGGCGCCGTCGCCTACCTGATCGGCGAAGCAGGCAAGGGGCTGCGCAACATGTTCACGATGATGAACAACGCCCGCATTGGCGTCGGCATGCAGGGCGTGGCGGTGGCGGAGCGCGCTTACCAGCATGCGCTCGCCTATGCCAAAGACCGTTTGCAAGGCATGAAGATGGGCGATAGATCCGGCAAGCGCGTGGCGATCATCGAACATGCCGACGTGCGGCGGATGCTGCTGACGATGAAAACGACGACCGAAGCATCGCGGGCGCTGACTTATTATGCGGGCGCGCAGATCGACCGGGTGCGCCGGGGGGCGGATTCTGCTGCCGCGGCGCGGCTCGACCTGCTGACGCCGCTGGTGAAAGCCTGGTCAACTGATCTTGCCGTGGAAACGGCCTCGCTTGGCGTGCAGGTGCACGGCGGCATGGGCTTTATCGAAGAAACCGGGGCGGCGCAATATTACCGTGACGCACGGATTTTGCCGATTTACGAGGGCACCAACGGCATTCAGGCGAATGATTTGGTGTTTCGCAAGGTGCTGCGCGACAACGGCGACGAGGCAAAAAAATTCATCGGGGAGATGAAAGATTTTTTAAAAAAATGCGTCCAAAAGCCCAGCGACGATCTGGATGTCATCGCTGGTTCTCTGACCGGAGCGATTGCGGCGCTGGAGGAAACCACCCAATGGATGCTCGCCAACGCCAAGTCGAACACCGAATCCCTCGCCGCCAGCGCCGTTCCCTACCTGCGCCTGTTTTCGACCGTGGCGGGCGGCTACATGATGGCGCAAATGGCCTATGCCGCGCATCAGGCGCTGTTTACAAACGATGGCGAAGCCGCCTATTACAACGCCAAGCTGATCACCGCGCGTTTTTTCGCCGAAGCCCTGCTGCCGCAAGTCCACGGCCTGACCGCCCCGATCATGGGCGGTCACAGCACCATCGCCCAGATGACCAACGCGCAGTTTTGATCACCCCGACCTTAAGTATTTAATCGCCGTATCCCGCTCAAACAGGTAAAGCAGCGTGCGCAGCGCCGCGCCGCGCGGGGAGAGCAGGTGCGGGTCGCGATCGAGGATCAGCCGCGCCTCGTCAAAAGCGATTTTAATCAGCGCCCTGTGAAACTCAAGATGCGCGAGCCTGAATTCCGGCAGGCCACTCTGGCGGGTGCCGAGCATTTCGCCGGCGCCGCGCAGTTTTAAGTCTTCTTCGGCGATGATAAACCCGTCTTCCGTGTCACGGATGGCAGCAAGGCGTTTGCGGGCGATGGCGCCTGTGTGCGGGTTGTATAAAAGGATGCAGACGGACTTTCCCGCGCCGCGCCCGATCCGCCCGCGCAGCTGGTGAAGCTGCGACAGGCCGAAGCGCTCTGCATGCTCGATCACCATGACGGTCGCTTCCGGCACGTCAACGCCGACTTCGATAACGGTGGTGGAGACAAGGATGTCGAGATCTCCCGCCGAGAAGGCGGCCATGACGGCGTCCTTGTCGCTGGGCTTCATGCGGCCGTGCAGCAGGCCGACGCGCGCACCGCCGCGTTTCGCGGCTGAATCAAATTCAGGCGTGGGAACCACACCGCCGCGTTTCGCGGCTGAATCAAATTCAGGCGTGGGAACCACACCGCCGCG
>CAYGGT010000039.1:0-16714 GCA_964349475.1 uncultured Rhodospirillaceae bacterium | reverse complement strand
GAGGAACGCTGCATCGCCTGCAAGCTGTGCGAGGCCGTCTGCCCCGCGCAGGCCATCACCATCGAGGCCGAACCGCGCGAAGACGGCAGCCGCCGCACGACGCGCTACGACATCGACATGACCAAGTGCATTTACTGCGGTCTCTGCCAGGAAGCCTGCCCCGTGGACGCCATCGTCGAAGGGCCGAATTTCGAGTACGCGACGGAGACGCATGTGGAGCTGCTCTATAACAAGGAAAAACTGATGGACAACGGCGACCGCTGGGAAGCGCAACTGGCGGCGGCGCTTGAAGCGGATGTGAAGTACAGGTGATGCAATGATCGAAGCCATTTTCTTCTACGCTTTTTCCGCCGTCCTCATCGCCAGCGCGATGATGGTGGTGATCGCCCGCAATCCCGTGCATGCGGTGTTGTTCCTGATCTTGGCGTTTTTCAATGCGGCAGGGTTGTTTGTGATGCTGGGCGCGGAGTTTATCGCCATGATGCTGGTGATTGTTTATGTCGGCGCGGTGGCGGTGCTGTTCCTGTTTGTTGTGATGATGCTTGATATCAATTTCGAAGAGCTGCGCCGGGGCTTGCGGCGGCATATCCCCCTCGGCGCGTTCGTCGGCACCGTCTTGCTGGCGGAACTGATATGGTTTTACACGTCGTGGGAAATGGACCCCGCCGCGCTGTCGCGGGTGGCTTCCCCGGCGCCGGATGCCGCTGTTATCACGAACACCCACGCTCTGGGGCTGGTGCTTTATACGCAGTATGTTTATCTGTTTCAGGTCGCGGGGCTGATTTTGCTGGTGGCGATGATCGGGGCGATCACGCTGACGCTGCGCAAACGTTCCGGCGTTCTGCGGCAGGATATTTCAAAACAGGTCAATCGCAGCGTAAAAGACGTCATCCGCATTGAAAAAATCGCAACCGGCGCGGGGGTGGAGTAGATGACAACCATTGGGACAACCATCGGGATGAGCCATTTTCTGGTCGTTTCTGGCGTTCTTTTCACGCTCGGCGTGTTCGGCATCTTTTTGAACCGCCGCAACGTCATCGTTATATTGATGTCGATCGAGCTGATGTTGCTTTCCGTGCAGATCAACCTGGTGACGTTCTCCGCCTATTTGCAGGATCTGACGGGCCAGGTCTTCGCCATGTTCATTCTGACTGTCGCGGCGGCGGAAGCGGCGATCGGTCTTGCCATTCTGGTCGCCTTCAACCGCAACAAAGGCGGAATCGCGGTTGAAGATATCAGTTCGTTGAAGGGATGATGGGGATGGAAATCATAGCCGTATTCGCACCGCTGCTGGGCGCCCTGATTGCCGGACTGTCCGGCAGGCTGATCGGCGACCGGGGGGCAAACGTCGTCACCTGCGCGCTGATGACCGTGGCTGCCGTCTGCTCGGTTATCTTGCTGAAGGATATCACCGCCGCGCAAGCCCCCCGCACGGTGGAGCTTTTCACCTGGATCGCGTCGGGAAGTCTGAATGTGTCCTGGGCGCTGCGCTTTGACCAGCTGGCGGCGGTGATGGCGGTTGTCATCAACCTTGTTTCCTGCGCCGTGCATTTTTATTCCATCGGCTACATGAGCCACGACGACGCCCGGCCGCGTTTCATGGCGTACCTCAGCCTTTTCACCTTCGCCATGCTGATGCTGGTGACGTCGGACAACTTCCTCCAGCTTTTTTTCGGCTGGGAAGGGGTGGGGCTGGCGTCCTACCTGCTGATTGGCTTCTGGAACAAGAAAGACAGCGCCAACAAAGCCGCGATCAAGGCCTTCGTCATGAACCGCATCGGCGATTTCGGGCTCGTGCTTGGCATACTGGCGGTCTTCCTGCTGTTCGGCACGCTCAACTATGATGATGTGTTCAGCGGCGTGCAGGACAAAAAAGACGCCGTCGTTGTTTTTCTGGGATATCCGTTCAACGCCATCAACCTGATCTGCGCCTTGCTGTTCGTCGGCGCGATGGGCAAGTCGGCGCAGCTTGGCCTGCACACCTGGCTGCCTGACGCGATGGAAGGCCCGACGCCTGTTTCCGCCCTGATCCATGCGGCAACGATGGTGACGGCGGGCGTGTTTTTGCTGGCGCGGATGTCGCCGCTCTATGAGCATGCGGAGGCGGTGCGGACATTCATCACCGTGATGGGGGCGCTGACCGCCTTTGTCGCGGCGACCATCGCGCTGACGCAATTCGACATCAAGCGTGTCATCGCTTATTCGACCATGAGCCAGCTGGGGTATATGTTTTTCGCGCTTGGCGTTTCGGCTTACAGCGCTGCGATGTTTCATCTGTTCACCCACGCTTTTTTCAAGGCGCTGCTGTTCCTTGGCGCCGGTTCCGTCATTCATGCCATGTCGGGCGAGCAGGACATGCGGAAGATGGGCGGTCTCTATAAGCTCATCCCCCGCACATATATATTGATGTGGATTGGCAATCTGGCGCTGGCGGGCATCCCGTTCCTGGCCGGATATTATTCCAAGGATCTTATTTTAGAAGCGGCCTTTGCGGCGCACAGCACCGCCGGTTATTTTGCCTATTGGATGGGGGTTGCGGCCGCTTTCATGACGGCGTTCTATTCCTGGCGGTTGCTGTTCATGACTTTTCACGGCCAGCCGCGGGCGGACAAGCGGACGATGGAGCATGTTCACGAATCGCCGCTGGTGATGCTGGCGCCGCTCTATTTTCTGGCGGCGGGGGCGATCGGCGCCGGCTGGTGGGGGTATGATTTTTTTGTCGGCGCGCACCGGATCGGTTTCTGGGGGGCGAGCATATTCGTCTTGCCCGACAATGACACCATCGTGCACGCGCACCATGTCGCGGCCTGGGTCAAATACCTGCCGACGGCCATTGCGGCGGCGGGGATTTTTCTGGCTTATCTTTTCTACATGAAGATGACGGCATTGCCGGCGCGTTTTTCAAGCACTTTCAAGGGTGTGCATAACTTCCTCTTCCACAAATGGTACTTCGATGAGCTGTACGAAAAAATCGGCGTCCGGCCGGCGTTTTTTATCGGCGCGACGCTGTGGAAGACCGGCGACGGAAAAATGATCGACGGCTTGGGCCCTGACGGGATTGCCGCTTCCATCGCGCGTTCGTCGCGGGAAGCCAGCAAGCTTCAGACCGGCTATGTCTTTCATTACGCCTTCGTCATGCTGGCGGGCGTGGTCGTCTTTATCACGGGTTATATTTTACTGGTGCATGGGTCATGATTGATTTTCCGGTTCTATCGCTGATTACCTTTCTGCCCTTGCTGGGCGCCGCATTGATCATGACTGTGCGCGGGGATGAACAGGCCGTCGCCGGCAATGCCCGGCATATCGCGCTGATGACGTCGCTGATCACTTTTGTTTTGTCCGTCTACATGTATATGGGCTTTGACAAGGGCTCGGCGGATTTTCAGATGGTCGAAAGATACGACTGGCTGCCGGGCTTCAACATCGCCTATAAAATGGGCGTGGACGGGATTTCGGTATTTTTTATCCTGCTGTCCACGCTGCTGACGCCGATCTGCATACTGGCGAGCTGGGAGTCGGTCAGGAAGCGCGTGCGCGAATATATGATCGCCTTTTTGCTGCTTGAAACCATGATGCTCGGCATGTTCGCGGCGCTCGACCTGATTTTGTTCTACGTCTTTTTCGAAGGCGTGCTGATCCCGATGTTCGTCATCATCGGCGTCTGGGGCGGCGCGCGGCGCGTTTATGCCTCGTTCAAGTTTTTCCTCTACACGCTGCTGGGGTCGGTCCTGATGCTGGTGGCTATTCTGGCGCTTTATCACCAGTTCGGCACGACGGATATTCCGACGCTGATGGAATCTGCTGTGCCGCTTGCCATGCAGAAGTGGATCTGGCTCGCGTTTCTGGCGTCTTTCGCCGTCAAGGTGCCGATGTGGCCGGTGCATACCTGGCTGCCCGATGCGCACGTTGAGGCGCCGACGGCGGGCTCGGTGATCCTCGCCGGGGTTCTGCTGAAAATGGGCGGCTACGGTTTTTTACGGCTGTCGTTGCCGATATTGCCGGAGGCGTCGGAATATTTCACGCCGCTGATTTTTACCCTGAGCGTGATCGCCGTGATTTACACCTCGCTCGTCGCGCTGGCGCAGGAGGACATGAAAAAACTGATCGCTTACTCCTCGGTGGCGCATATGGGCTTCGTGACGCTCGGCATTTTCACGCTGACGACGCAGGGCTTGCAGGGCGCGATGTTCCAGATGCTGTCGCACGGCGTGGTTTCGGCGGCGCTGTTTCTTTGCGTTGGCGTCGTTTATGACCGTTTGCACACGCGGGAAATTTCCCGGTACGGCGGGCTGGTCAAAAACATGCCGAGATACGCCACCGTGTTCATGATCTTTATGCTGGCCTCCGTCGGCCTGCCCGGCACGTCGGGGTTTGTCGGCGAGTTTCTGGTGCTGCTCGGCGCTTATCAGGTCAGCACGCTCGCGACCTTTCTGGCCGCCACCGGCGTCGTGCTGGGCGCTGCTTACATGTTGTATCTTTACAAGCGCGTCGTCTTTGGCGAGCTGACAAAAGCGGATGTCAAGGCGATGACGGATATCAATCTGCGCGAGGCCGCGATTTTCGCGCCCTTGATCGCGCTGGTGTTCTGGATGGGCATTTATCCCTCCAGCTTTATCAACCCGATGGCGCCCGCGCTTGAAAAAGTCATCACCCGTTTTCATGAGGCAAATGGCGGGCCTGCCCCGCGAGAAATGCAGCCATGATATTTTTATTGGAATAGGGATAAGGAGATGGGAGATATTCTTAGAAAAAACGCGCTGTCCGGAGATCTCGTTTCTCTCTATACACTGACTCAGATGTTGGTAAAGCGCAAAAATTCAAAACATGAAATGCTTGCCGTCAATATGCTGGCAGATGCCTACCATAAAATTCCCGGCGCAGAGATGAAGCTTGGCAAGCAGTTGTTGGCGGGCGGGAATTTTTTTGAGCAAGATCATGACCTTGCAATTGCCTGGATGGCTCTTTCCAGCGCCGATTCCGGCACGGAAAAAGCTGTGGAAGCGCCTAAAACGATTCGGAGCGCTCTCCCCGCCGAGCCTACGGACAAGGGCCCGGAGAAAGAAGATCTTCCCGCCTTCCGGCGGATTGATGTGTCGGAGGGTATAGACCCCCTTGAAGAGTTACACAAACTTATTGGGCTTGATAACGTCAAGAATGAAGTTGCCGCCCACGTCAAGCGTGTGGAATTCGGGGTGATAAGAAAAAAAGCGGGGCTGCCGGTTACGGAGGTCTCGGCGCATTTCGTCTTTTCTGGCAACCCGGGAACTGGCAAGACTACGGTGGCGCGTATTTTTGGCAGCCTGCTGAAAAAAGCGGGCTGTCTTCAAAGCGGCCACGTTATTGAGGTGTCTGTACCTGACCTGGTTGGCAGGTTTGTGGGCGAAACTCCGCAAAAAGTCACGGCTGCTTGTAATGCAGCCGTCGGCGGCGTGCTTTTTATAGATGAAGCATACGGCCTTCTATCATCTGAAATAGGGCGTGGAGATGCTTTTGGAGAGCAGGCAATTACGACGCTTTTGAAGTTTATGGAGGATAACAGGAATAATATTGTGGTGATTGCAGCTGGGTATCCGGAAAAAATGGAAAAGTTCTTAAGCAGCAATCCAGGTTTCAAGTCTCGTTTCACCGAAATTATTTCTTTTAAGGACTATTCCCAGGCAGAGCTTTATAAAATATATTCAAGCTGTCTTGAATCACACGTTTATACACTATCAGGCACGGCGGACACCTGTCTTTTTGAAATAATGGGGGAGGCGCCAGGTCTCTTTGTCAAAGACTTTCCGAACGGCCGGTTTGTGCGCAACCTGTTTGAAGATACGGTCAAGTACATGGCTCTTCGCGTGATGAAAGGCAAGAATGTGTCAGGCGGAGATCTTGTCACGATACTGGAGGAAGATATCGTGCATGCCTTCAAGGAAACGCAAGCTACCACAGAAACCACAGCGCAGAGCGAAGGCCGGGGTACCAATAATAATGACAGACAAAGCTATGACTATGATTAACCCGACCGTTATTTTTTGTGTGGACGCTACGCTGAAGGAAGAGCAGCCATGAAACCTTTCGATCCCCCCGCGCTGATGGCGGCCCTGCCCGAACTGATGCTGGCGGGGCTGGGGATGATGCTGTTGCTGTTCGCTGTTTCCGGCAAGCAGGAAAACTACCGGATGACCGCCTGGCTGGGCGTTTTGGCGCTGATTGCCGTTGCCACAGTTGTTTTTCAATGCCCGTTCGGAAAAACCGTCAGCTTCAACGGCATGTTCATCACGGACGAGTTTTCGTCCTACATGAAGGTGCTGGTGCTGGCAGGCTCGGCGGTCGCGCTGATGATGTCGGCGAAATACATGGAGCGGGAAAAGATCAACCGCGTCGAATACCCGGTGCTGATGCTGTTCTCGGTGCTTGGCATGATGCTGATGATCTCGGCCAACGACCTGATGTCGCTCTATATGGGGCTGGAGCTGCAGAGCCTGCCGCTCTATGTGCTGGCGTCTCTTTCGCGCAACAATCTTCGCTCGACGGAGGCAGGGCTGAAATATTTCATTCTTGGCGCGCTGTCGTCGGGGATGCTGCTGTACGGCATGTCTCTGGTCTACGGGTTTACCGGCGCGACAGGATTTGCGCAGATTGCAGCAGCAGGAAGTTCTCCGGGCATGATCACCGGGATGGTGCTGATTCTGGCGGGGCTGGCGTTCAAGCTTGCTGCCGCGCCCTTTCATATGTGGGCGCCGGATGTGTACGAAGGCGCCCCCACGGCTGTGACCGCTTTCTTCGCGATTGCGCCGAAAGTGGCGGCGATTGCATTGATCACGCGCGTGCTGATGGGCCCTTTTGGAGACATGACGGAGATGTGGCGGCAGGTGATTATCGTGATTTCCGCAGCATCCATGGCGCTCGGCGCGGTTGCGGCGATTGTGCAGACCAATATCAAGCGCCTGCTGGCTTACAGCTCCATCGGGCACATGGGCTATGCGCTGATCGGCCTTGCCGCCGCAAACCAGGCTGGCATTCAGGGCGTCCTGCTCTATATGACTTTCTATATGGCGATGAGCATCGGGGTTTTTTGCATTGTGCTGATGATGAAGAAAAAAGAGGTCATGGTTGAAAATATCAGCGCGCTTGCCGGGCTGGCGAAGCAGCAGCCCGGGCTGGCGCTGGCGATGTCGATCATGATGTTTTCGATGGCGGGGATTCCGCCGCTGGCAGGATTTTTCGGCAAGCTGTTTATTTTCCAGTCCGCCGTCGCAGCCGGACTCTACACGCTGGCCGTTTTCGGGGTGCTGACGAGCGTTGTCGCCGCTTATTATTACCTCCGCATTATCAAGGTCATGTACTTCGATGAGGCTGAAAGCGCCATTGATAAAGCCGAAGACAGGGGGCTTAACCTCATTTTGCTGGCGGCCGCGCTTGCAGTGACGTTTTTCATCGTGTGGCCAGCACCCCTTATCAACGGGGCAGCGACGGCCGCGCAAGCCTTAATCAAATAAGGCATTGATATCATGAATATCGTTGAACTGGATACTGTCGGCAGCACCAACGATCATGCCAAAAATATGGCACGGGACGGCGCTCCCGCCGGCACGGTTGTTTTTGCGCATGAACAGACGGCGGGACGCGGGCGGCAGGGGAACGTCTGGGTGTCCCTGCGGGGCAATCTTTTCATGAGCCTGATTTTACGCCCCGCTGTCGCGGTTGCCGACCGGGGGCAATTGTCGTTTTTGTCCGCTGTGGCACTGGCCACTGTGCTGGAAACCGTTGTCCCGGCAACGGTCAGGGTGAGTTTGAAATGGCCGAACGACGTGTTGCTGAACGGGAAAAAAGCCGCCGGCATCCTGATTGAGGCGGAAAACGATTTTGCCATCGTCGGCATCGGCGTCAATATTGTTGCAGCGCCCGAGCATGCCGTGTCGCTGCAGGGTCTTGGCGTCAAGTCTTGCGATATCCTGGGCAATGTTCTTGAGCCTCTTGTCAGGGAAATAGAGGCGCTGGTGGAGCAATGGGAGAAAAACGGCTTTCAGGACATCCGCGCCGCGTGGCTGGCGCGCGCCCATAAACTGGGCGGAGAAATGACGGCGCGCCTGCAGAAAGAAACGCTGGTCGGAACTTTCGGCGGACTGGACATGACGGGCGCTTTGCAATTGCGGCTGCCGGACGGCACGCTGAAAACTATTTCTTCAGGGGAAGTTTTTATATAATGGCTGTTGATTTCAAAATGGCGGGCGATGCGATTTACTTTGTGCCGCTGGGCGGATGCGGATTTTTCGGCGCGAACATGGCCCTTTACGGCTACCAGGGCAAGTGGATCATGGTCGATTGCGGCATGGGTTTCGCCGACGACACGATGCCCGGCGTGGATGTGCTGCTGCCCGACCCTGACTTTGCCGTCAGCCTTGGCGAAGATCTGCTCGGCATCGTTCTGACCCACGGGCATGAAGACCATATCGGCGCCATCCAGCATCTTTGGCCACGCCTCAAAAAGACGCTCTATGCGACAAAGTTCACGATGGAGCGTATTCTTCAGTCCGTTTCCGAACAAAGCTGGGGCAACCAGACGCGCATTCAGGAAGTGCCGGCGCAGGGAACGGTCACCCTTGGCCCTTTCAGCATCCGCTTTATCCGCATGGCGCATTCGATACCGGAAGCGAATGCGCTGGCCATTACCGTGAAAGAAGTCGGCGTTGTCCTGCATACCGGAGACTGGAAGATTGACCACGACCCGGTCGAAGGCAACAGGACAGATGAAGAAGAACTGATCAGGCTGGGCGACGCCGGCGTGCTGGCTGTGATCGGCGACAGCACAAACGCCATGGTGCCGGGATATTCCGGGTCGGAACGGGCGGTGCAACAAAACCTGATTGAGATTTTCGGCGAATTTAAAAACAAAATCGCCATTTCCTGCTTTTCCACCAACGTGGCGCGGCTGCGGAGCATTTATGAAGCGGCGAATGCCAACGGGCGGCACGTCTGCCTTGTCGGCCGTTCTTTGTGGAAGACGGACGAGGCGGCGCGTAAAAGCGGTTATTTAAAGAACGTCCCGCCTTTCGTGGATCAGGATGAGGCGGACGGCATTCCCGACGAAAAAATCGTCTTTGTCTGCACGGGATCTCAAGGGGAGCCGCGCGCGGCGCTGTCGCGCATTTCGGCGGAAGACCATCCCCGCGTCAGCCTGGGGGCGAACGATGTGATTATTTTTTCCTCCCGCGCCATTCCTGGCAACGACCGCGCCATCGACCGCATTAAAAACCGTTTTTACGCGTCGGGCGTGAACGTCATGACCGACCGCGATGCGCCGGTTCACGCGTCCGGGCATCCGTATCGCGAAGAACTGAAACAGCTGTATCGCTGGACGCGGCCGCAGATTGTCATTCCTGTTCACGGCGAGCAGATGCAGATGGAAAAACACGCCATTCTTGCCAGGGAAACGGGCGCGGGGCAGGCGATGATCCCGGCGAACGGGATGGTGATCGAACTTGCCAAAGAAGGCATCGCGTCCTGCGTCGGCGAAGTTAAAAGCGGCGTACTGGCGCTTGAAGGCACCCGCATTGTCGCCATGGACCATGAAGCCATCCTGACCCGCAAGCGGATGATGTTCAACGGCAGCGTCGTCGTGACGGTGGTGGTGGATGACCGGGGCGACCTGATGGCCGACCCGAAAGTGACGGCGCTTGGCCTGCTTGATGAAAACAGCGCGCTGGACGCGACGCATATCCAAAACCTGGTCACGGAAACCAGGAGCGTTATTAAAAATATGCCCAAAAACCGCCTGGCGGATGATGAGGCGCTGACCGAGCTTGTCCGCGTCACCGCGCGCCGGTTTTTCAGCGAAAGGTTCAACCGCAAGCCGCAAACGCGCGTGCATTTGGTGAGGATTTAGGATGAGCTTGCCCACGGCCTTTTTTATCTATGTGCTGATCTGGTGGACGACGCTGTTTACCGTGTTGCCGCTGGGCGTGGCGCGGCACGGGGAAGAAGGCAAGGGTTTCGATGCCGGGGCGCCGGCGAAGCCGGACCTGAAGAAAAAACTGCTCCTCAATACCGCCCTTGCCGCCGTTATACTTGCCATTATCGAGGTTTTGGTCGTCACCGGCGTCATTGACTGGAATGCGTGGTTTCTATAAGTTAAGGCCATGACCGAAACAGCAAAAAATGCGAAAGCCCCCCGGACGGCCATCACCCCGACGCGGGCGGAAAATTTTCCGGACTGGTACCAGAGCGTCATCAAGGCGGCGGATCTGGCCGAAAACGCGCCCGTGCGCGGTTGCATGATCATCAAGCCCTACGGCTATGCCCTGTGGGAAAATATCCAGCGGACGCTTGACCTGATGATCAAGGCGGAAGACGTGCAGAACGCTTACTTCCCTCTGCTCATCCCGCTGAGTTTTATTGCCAGAGAGGCAAAACACATTGACGGATTCGCCAAGGAATGCGCGGTGGTGACTCACCATCGCCTTGAAACGAACGAAAAAGGCGAATTGGTTCCGGCCTCCCCGCTGACGGAACCGATGATCATCCGCCCGACGTCGGAAACGATTATCGGCGACGCCTTCGCCAACTGGGTGCAGTCTTACCGCGACCTGCCGCTGAAGATCAACCAGTGGGCGAACGTGATGCGCTGGGAAATGCGCCCGCGCCTTTTCCTGCGCACGACGGAGTTTTTGTGGCAGGAAGGGCATAACGTTTTCGAAACGCATGAGGACGCTGAAAAAGACGCGCGGCGCATGATTGAAGTCTACCACATTTTTTACGAAGACCACGCCGCCGTGCCGGGGTTTATCGGCGCCAAGACGCCGGATGAAAGATTTCCCGGCGCGATCGAGACTTTTACCATGGAAGCCTTCATGCAGGACGGCAAGGCGCTGCAGGCCTGCACCTCGCACAACCTCGGCCAGACGTTCGCGACGTCGGCGAACATAAAATTTCTCGACCGCGACGGCACGCAGAAACTGGCCTGGACGACGTCCTGGGGGCTTTCGACGCGCAGCATTGGCGGGCTGATCATGATCCATGCCGACGATGACGGCATGGTCATGCCGCCAAAACTGGCGCCTTATCAGGTCGGCATCCTGCCGATCATTCACGACGAAGCCGACAAGCCGGGTATTTTAGAATTTTGCGACAAGATTCAAAAACAACTGATTGCCAAAGGCGTGACCGCCAGGACAGATAAATCCGACGCGCGAACGTCCGATAAAATGTGGGCTTCCATCAAAAAAGGCGTGCCGGTGCGCCTTGAAATCGGCGCGCGCGAAATCGCCGAAGGGCAGCTGACCTACACCCGCCGCGACCTTGGCAAGGACGGTAAAAAGAAACTCTCCGTGGATGAATTCCTCGCCACCATTGAAAGCGTGCTGGCGGCGATGCAAAAAGACATGCTTGAACGCGCCCGGCAAAAAATGCATGCCCTGGTCACCGATATCAAAACCTTGCAGGAAATGCGCGATTTTTTTGCCGCCGAGGCGCCGGGCGGCGTCAGAATCGATTATGCGCTCATCCAGAATTCCGCTGAATTCGAAGCGATCAAAAAGGATTTTTCCGTCACTCCGCGCTGCCTGCCGTTCGAGGACAAAGGGCAGAAGGTGATCGTGGCGAAGGCGTATTAGGCATGTCCCTTTCCTTTGAAAGCATGGTCGCGGGGCGTTATCTGCGCTCCAAACGGAAAGAGGGGTTCATTTCCGTCATCGCCGGATTTTCTTTCCTGGGGATTTTGCTCGGCGTCGCGACGCTGATTATCGTCATGTCGGTCATGAACGGTTTCCGTGAAGAGCTGGTGGGGCGTATTCTGGGGCTGAACGGGCATATGAATGTCTATGCGCGCATCGGGCCGCTCTTTCCTTACGATCCTTTGATCGCGCAGCTCAAGAAAATCCCCGGTGTCACCAGCGCCACGGCTTCCGTCGAGGGCCAGGCCCTGCTGACGGCGGAAGGCAGCGCCAGCGGTGTTATCGTGCGCGGCATGCTGCCGGAAGATTTTTTCAAAAAACCGATCATGTCCACGTCCATCCTTGAAAAGACAAAGGGCCATGCCGGCTTCGGCGGCGAGCATGTCGCCATCGGCAAGAATCTTGCGGCGCGGTTTCATTTAAACGTCGGGGATAGCATCGTCCTGATCGCGCCCAAGGGCAAGGTGACGCCGTTTGGCACCATTCCCCGCTCCCGGTCTTTCACCGTCGGGTCTGTTTTTGACGTCGGCATGTTCGAGTACAACAATAACTTCGTGTTCATGCCGCTTGATATGGCGCAGATGTTTTTTGACATGGGGATGAGCATCAGCGCGATTGAGGTCATGACGCCCCGCGCTGCTGACTTCGCCGGCGTCGAGGAAGAAGTGAAAAAATCCCTGAGCGCCGAATACGCTGTCGCCGACTGGCGCGACACCAACGCCGGCTTTTATAACGCGCTGCAGGTCGAGCGCAACGTGATGTTTCTGATTCTGACGCTGATCATCATCGTCGCTGCTTTCAACATCATTTCCAGCCTGATCATGCTGGTCAAGGACAAGGGCCAGGATATCGCGATTCTCCGCACCATGGGCGCCACGCGCGGCATGGTCGTGCGGATTTTCTTTTATACCGGCGCCACGATCGGCATCGTCGGCACGGCGGCCGGGGCGCTGCTGGGCATCGTCTTTTGCCGGAACATCGAAAGCATCCGGCGCTGGCTGGAAGGCATTACCGACACCAATCTTTTTTCCGACGAGATTTATTTTCTCTCCAAACTGCCTGCGAAGATGGATGCAGGGGAGGTTTTGCTGATCGTCGGCATGTCGCTTGTGCTGTCGTTTGCGGCGACGATTTACCCGGCCTGGCGCGCCGCCATGCTCGACCCCGTGGAGGCGTTGCGGCGTGAGTAGCATTGTTTTACAACTAACGAACATTCAGCGCAGCTTCGAGCAGGGCGGGCAGCGGCTCAATATCCTGCGCGGCGTCAACCTGAGCATCGCGCGCGGGGAGACTGTGGCGCTGCTCGGCCCAAGCGGGTGCGGCAAGACGACGTTGCTGCAAATCGCCGGGTTGCTGGAAAATCCGGACGCCGGCGACGTCATCATCAACGGCCAGAAAATCATGGGCACGACCGATGGCCTGCGCACGCAGTTGCGCCGCACGCAGATCGGTTTTATCTATCAGTTTCATCACTTGCTGTCGGATTTTACGGCGCTGGAAAATATTTTGCTGCCGCAATATATCGCCGGCGTTGGAAAAACGGAAGCGAAAAGCCGCGCCTTCAGCCTGCTCGAAAGCGTCGGGCTGGAAAAGCGCGCCACGCATTATCCAGGGCAAATGTCGGGCGGCGAGCAACAGCGCGTGGCGATTGCCCGCGCGCTGGCCAACCGCCCGGCCTTGCTGCTGGCCGACGAACCCACCGGCAATCTTGATCCCAAGACGGCGGAAGATGTGTTCCAGATGATGCTGCAAACCATCCGCACGCTCAGAATCGGCGCGCTTGTCGTCACGCATAACGGAGAGCTTGCGAAACGCATGGACCGTATTTTACAGCTTGAAGACGGGGTTGTTTAAGGCCGGTTTGAGCAGCTTTGGCTTGCCGTGCCCATCGAAACCGAGCGTGCCGGAAACGTCGTGATCGCGGATGATTTCGTTACAGGCCGCCGTCTGCAAAATATTTGTCTGAAACTCCTGCATGGCTGCGGCATTGGCATTCAGGTCGTAACAGGCCCCCCTGAAGTCAGAACGCAGGACTCTGGAGGAATACTCGCGGTCGGACACATATATTTTAAGCACATCACCTTTAAGATTTTCTGAAGTGGAAATCGCAAGTAAAAACTGACTCTGGTCGATTTTTAAAACGCCCGATGCTGAAAGTGTAAATTCTCCTGTGATGTTTCCGGCCTTTCTTGCCAGGGAAAACGAGTCTTCAAAAATGGAGCGGCTGAGTTGCAACTGAACATTGACGCCAATATCGCGCAAGTCCTTGAGGGCCTTGCTGAGAGCTTCAACGGCGGGCGCCAAATCATTCCCCCATGTCTTCTGAAGTTCCCCTTTCCGACGGGCGAATGCATCTTTTAAATCTGATGTGGATGGAAAAATCTGTTCTTTCATGGCGATTGCCTTTCTGAATACCTGTAAAGAGAGGCTACTCTGCACGTAATTTTTATTTATGTCAATAAAAAAATATGAATATAGAAACGCCTTGAAATTCAAGGCGTTTCTATGAGATTTTAGTCCATGACCCAAGCTCCCCGTTTCGTCCATCTCCACGTGCACTCGGCCTATTCGCTCGCTGAGGGCGCCATCAAGATCAAGAATCTGGTAGATCTTTGCAAAAAGCTGTCGATGCCGGCGGTGGCCGTGACGGATACGGGCAATTTGTTCGGCGCCTTGCAATTTTCGCTGGTGGCGGCGAAGGAAGGTATTCAGCCGATCATCGGCTGCCAGCTATGGGTTGAAAAGCCGGAGCAGCTTGAACAGCGCAACAAAAAGACGGAGACACCCGACCAGCTCGTTGTGCTGGCGCAGAGCGAGCAGGGCTATAAAAACCTGATGAAGCTGTCGAGCAAATCGTTTCTGAAGCCGCTGGAACATACCGACAAACCCGCCGTGACCTGGGAGGACATCAGGCAGTATTCCGCCGGCCTGATCTGCCTGACAGGGGGCGTCAAGGGGAGTGTTGCGCGGATGCTGACGGAGCACCGCGCCGCGGAGGCTGAAAAAATACTGCTTCACCTGCGGGAAGTTTTTGGCGACAGGCTGTATGTCGAGATTCAGCGGCACGGCACGGCGGATGAAGTCGGGATAGAAGACGCCCTGCTTGACATGGCTTACGCGCACGATATTCCGATTGTGGCGACGAATGACTGTTTCTTTCCCGACCCCGCCATGCACGAAGCGCATGACGCGTTTTTGTGCATTGCCGAGGGCGCTTTTGTGCAGGATCCCAACCGCCGCAAGGCGACGCCGGAACACTATTTCAAATCCGCCGAGCAGATGATCGAGCTGTTTAAGGATCTGCCGGAGGCGATAGAAAATACGGTCAATATCGCCAGACGCTGCGCTTTCATGCTGCAGGAAGTCAAACCCATGCTGCCGCCTTTTGCCGCCGGCAACGGCAAGAGCGAGACGGAGGAAATCATTGACCGGTCCCGCGCGGGGCTCGAATGGCGGCTGGAAAATTACGTTTTCAAGGCAGAATGGGAAGAAAGCCGGAAATCGGCAACCAGAAAACAGTATCAAGAACGCCTTGAATTCGAGCTTGGCGTTATCAACAAAATGGGCTTCCCCGGATACTTCTTGATCGTGTCGGATTTCATCCAGTGGGCGAAGGACCATGACATTCCGGTGGGGCCGGGGCGCGGGTCGGGGCCGGCTTCCGTCGTCGCCTGGGCGCTGCGCATTTCCGATCTTGACCCTATCGACATGCGTTTGCCGTTTGAACGCTTTCTCAACCCTGAGCGCGTCTCCATGCCCGATTTCGATATCGACTTTTGTCAGGAGCGCCGCGGCGAAGTCATCAACTATGTCCGCGAAAAATACGGCAAGGACTGCGTGGCGCAGATTGTCACTTTTGGCAAACTTCAGGCGCGGGCGGTGGTGCGCGACGTCGGGCGCGTGCTGCAGATGCCTTACGGGCAGGTGGATAAAATCGCCAAGCTGATCCCGCAAAACCCGGCCAACCCCGTCAGCCTCGAAGACGCGCTGGAAAGCGAAGCGCAACTGCGCGAAGCGCGGGACGCCGACGACCAGGTGCGAAAACTGATCGACATCGCCGTGCAGCTGGAGGGGCTCTACCGGCACGCCTCGACCCATGCGGCGGGCATTGTCATCGGCGACCGGCCGCTGGATGAGCTGGTGCCGATGTATCGTGATCCGGATTCCGATATTCCCGCGACGCAATTCAACCTGAAAGACGTGGAGCCGGCGGGGCTGGTCAAGTTCGACTTTCTGGGCTTAAAAACGCTGACCGTCATCAAAGACGCCATTCGCCTGATTAAAGAGACGACAGGAGAAGAGCTGGACCCGCTCAAATTCCCGCTTGACGACAAGGCGACGTACCAGATGCTGGCGCGGGGCGATTGTTCGGCGGTGTTTCAGCTTGAGAGCGCTGGCATGCGCGATCTTTGCCGGCAGATGCATGTGCATGATTTCGAGGGCATCATTGCCATTGTCGCCCTGTTTCGTCCGGGGCCGATGGAAAATATCCCGCTCTATCTGGACAATCTGAAGAGCAAGGAAAAAATCGACTATATGCACCCGCTGCTGGAGCCGGTGCTGAAAGACACCTATGGCGTGATGATCTATCAGGAACAGGTGATGCAGGCAGCACAGGCGCTGGCGGGATATTCGCTGGGCGGCGCCGACCTTCTGCGGCGCGCGATGGGCAAGAAGATCAAGGCGGAGATGGATGCACAGCGCGAAATCTTTGTGGCGAACTGCATGAAAACCAACGGCATCGCCGCTGACCTGGCCGGCGCTATTTTCGACACCATCGCCAAGTTCGCCAACTACGGTTTTAACCGCGCGCACTCGGCGGTTTACGCTTATATCGCTTTCCAGACCGCCTATCTCAAGGCGCATTACCCCGTCGAATTCATGGCGGCGACCATGACGCAGGACATGGGCAACACGGACAAGCTTGCCATGACGCGGCAGGAATTGCAGAAAATGAAAATCACGCTGCTGCCGCCCGACATCAACAAATCCATCCCGCGCTTTTCGGTTGAAAGTCTGCCTGATGACACCAAGGCGATACGTTATGCGCTCGCAGG
>CAYGGT010000038.1:0-16859 GCA_964349475.1 uncultured Rhodospirillaceae bacterium | reverse complement strand
GCTGATTTTGTTTTTTTTCTCTCGCGGTTATATGGCTTTGGTCGATGCCTTCGACGACGAGCAAAAAGGCATCAACGCCGGCGCGTTTTTGCTCTTGATTGGCGTCATCAATATCCCCGTCGTCAAATTTTCCGTGGACTGGTGGAACACCCTTCATCAACCCGCCAGCCTGACCCGCTTCGCCAAGCCGGCGATTGACGGGGCCATGCTTTTCCCCTTGTTGTCCATGACGGTTGGCTTTACCGCATTGTTCACCGCGCTGGTGTGCATTCGTTTAAAGACGGCAATCGCAAAAAGAAAAAAGGCGGTCAAAGCATGAGCGGCGATTACTCCCTCTATGTCGCAGCGGCCTATGCGGTATGCTTCATCATGCTGGGCATCGTCGTTTTCACCACCCTCGCCGCATGGAAAAAAGTGAAATGAAACAAAAGCAGCGGCTTTATTTTATCCTCTTTATTCTGGCTTCGCTCGCAGCGGCGGCGGGGCTGTCGCTTTATGCTTTGCAGGACAATATCGCTTTTTTCTACAGCCCGATGGAAGTAACGGCGGCGCCTGGACAACGCTTCCGCCTCGGCGGGCTGGTCAAGGAAGGATCGCTGCAAAAACGCGCCGATAACCTGACCGTTGGGTTCATCGTCACCGATGAAGTAAAAGACCTGCGCGTCGAATATTCCGGCATCCTGCCGGATTTGTTCCGCGAAGGGCAAGGCGTGGTCGCGACCGGCGCTTTGAACGCATCCGGCGTTTTCATCGCCAGCGAACTTCTCGCCAAGCACGATGAAAACTACATGCCGCCGGAGGTGGCCCAATCACTGGAGAAAGCGGCGCGGGAGAAAAAAAAGTGATCCCCCTCCTCGGCCATGCAGCACTTGTCCTGGCGCTCATCGTTTCAGCGGCGCAAATCCTGCTGCGCAAAAAATGGCTGGCCACGGCGCTGTTCGCCCTGATCAGTTCTGCTTTCGCCGCCCTGACCTACGCCCATGTCGTCTCCGACTTTTCGGTGCTGAATGTGGTGGAGCACAGCCACACCCTGAAACCGATGCTCTATAAAATTTCCGGCGTTTGGGGCAACCACGAAGGCTCCATGCTGCTCTGGATCTGGATGCTGTCGTTGTGGGGGTTTTGCGTCGCCTGCGCGAAAAAACTGCCCGCCGCCTTGCAAGCCCCCGTGCTGTCCGTGCAGGGGATGATCGCGGCGGGGTTTCTGCTTTTTATCCTTTTCACCTCCAATCCCTTTCAGCAGATCAGCCCGGCGCCGGCGGAAGGCATGGACCTCAACCCGCTGTTGCAGGACATCGGCCTCGCCATCCATCCGCCCCTGCTCTATACGGGCTATGTCGGTTTTTCGATTGCGTTTTGTTTTGCCATGGCAGCACTGGTGAACAAAAAAGTCGATGCGAAATGGGCGTCGCATCTGCGCCCCTGGGTATTGTCGGCATGGGTCGCCCTGACGGCAGGGATCGCGTCCGGCGCGATATGGGCGTACTACGAACTTGGCTGGGGCGGCTTCTGGTTCTGGGACCCGGTTGAAAACGCATCGCTGATGCCGTGGCTGGCGGGGACGGCGCTGCTGCACTCCGTCGCGGTGCTGGAAAAACGGAACGCGCTCGGCAGCTGGACTATTTTTCTCTCGATCCTCGCCTTCAGTTTTTCGCTGCTCGGCACATTTCTGGTGCGGTCGGGCATTCTCACCTCCGTGCACGCCTTCGCCGTCGATCCGGAGCGCGGGATTTTCATCCTTCTGCTGCTGACTGTGGCCATTGGCGGAGCGTTCCTCTTCTATGCATTACGCGCGAAAGACATCAATTCGGGCGCCCCGCCCGCGCCCTTCAGCGTCGTCAGCCGCGAAACGGCGTTGCTGCTGAACAACGTCTTTTTCTTCACCTTCTGCGTCACCGTTCTGATGGGAACGCTCTATCCGGTATTTTTGAGCGCGCTGGACCTCGGCAGCGTATCGGTCGGACCGCCTTACTATATGGCGGTGCTGCTGCCGCTGCTGGTGCCGTTTGCACTCCTCATGGGGGCGGCGCCGGCGCTTGCCTGGGGCAGAGGGTCTTTGCAAAAACTATCCATCCCTTTCATGCTGACCGGCATGATGCTGGTGATCATGCTGTCGCTGCCGCTGACAGAAAAACGCCTGTCCCTGCTGGGCTTCGGCATGGGCGGATGGATTATTTTCGCGACGCTCTACGACCTGTGGAAAAAACTGCGCGAAAAAATTCATGCGCCGCGCCCGCGCAAAACGCCGCGCTCTTACTTCGGCATGGTGCTGGCCCATGCCGGATTCGGCGTGATGATCATCGGCATCACCGCCACGACCTTGTGGCAGGAGGAAAAAATCCTCTGGATGCGGCCGGGCGACCGGGTGGAAATCGCAGGGCGGCAGATCGCTTTTCTTGGCACGCAAGAAAGTCCGGGGCCGAACTACGCCGTCAATACCGGTATTTTCACGCTGGGTGACGATTACCTGGCGCCGGAAAAGCGCTGGTATCCCGCCCATGAAAAAATAACCAGCGAAGTGGCGATGAAAATGCAGGGCTTCGGCTTGCTATACCTTGTTCTCGGCGATCAGGATGAAGAAAGATGGGTGGTGCGCGCGTATCATCATCCGCTGGTATTGTGGATCTTGCTGGGGGCGATGATGATCGCCGCCGGCGGTTGCGTTTCCATCACCGAAAGAAGACGCCATGAATAAAATTCCACTCGTATTATTCCTCCTGCTCGTTGGTTGCTTTGCGGCGCTGCTGCTGCAGGGAAAAAATCCGGCGGAACTGGAATCGGTCATGATCGGCCGCCCCGCCCCCGCTTTCGACCTCAAAGGATTTTCAAGCCGGAACTTGCAGGGAACACCGTCTCTCGTGAACGTCTTCGCGTCATGGTGCCTGCCCTGCCAGCTTGAACAGGGCATGCTTGAAAAAATCGGCGCAGCGGAAAATATCCCGATCTACGGGCTGAATTACAAGGATACGCCCCAAAAACTGGCCCTCTGGCTCAAAAAATTCGGCGACCCTTATGACGCGATCGGCGCCGATGCTGACGGGCGCGTCGCCATCGACTGGGGCGTCACCGGCGTGCCTGAAACTTTTATCGTCGATGCCGCGGGCGTTATCCGCTACAAGCACGTCGGCATGGTGACGGATGACGTGTATCAAAAAATTTTCAAACCGCTGCTGGCGGAGCTCAAGCAATGAAGATGTTATTTTTAGCACTGATGCTGCTGAGCTTCCCCGCCCTGGCGGTGGAACCGGATGAAATGCTGAAAGACCCCGTCCTGGAATCCCGCGCGCGGGAAATCAGCCGCAACCTCCGCTGTCTCGTCTGCCAGGGAGAGGCGATTGACGATTCCAATGCCGCGCTTGCAAAAGACCTGCGCGTGCTCGTGCGGGCGCGGCTGGCGGCGGGGGATACGGATGCAAAAGTGCTGCAATTTCTGCAAACGCGCTATGGCGATTTCATCCTGCTGACGCCGCCCGTTGCAAAGAAAACCCTGCTGCTGTGGCTGACGCCCTTGCTGACGCTGGCGTTCGGCCTTGCCGCCGCATGGAGAATAACCAGAGCTACTTGACAGCCAGAACCAGGCAACTGCCCCGCAGAATCCGGCAGGCGGTCGCGGCATCGCCGCGTTCAAGCCCCGACAGCCTTGCGCGGTAGACCATGCCGCGGTTGGTCATGAGCGGGGCCACCGCGTCCACGCCGTCCATTTTGCGGGAGAGAAGGATTTTCTGCGCGTTCTTAATCGCCAGCATGCCGGCCTCAGGCGTGGCAAAAGCCCCGATCTGAACAGCCCAGCCGCCCTTCTTCGCCGAAGAAACTTTATTCAGCGATGCCGTATTCAAAGAATGGGGCTTGAACAGGGCCGCCGACTTTTTCACGGTCTGTTTTTTGGCAGTCAGCTTTTTAACGACCGTCCTGTCTTCGGCAATGCTGGTATCGCCTTGATCCCGCTCTTGACCCATGGCCGGTTCAAGCATGAAAGGTTCGGCTACATCCTCCCGCACGACGGCCTTGCGGCGCACCGGCACGGCCTTTGGTTTGGCCAGCGTTGCGACGCGGACATTGCTCAGCCGCGCAAACCCTTGATCAAGCAGTTTCGCCATGGCGGCATTGCGGCTTTTCGCCGTCGTGCCGCCGAAAATAACGCCGATCAAACGGGTGCCGTTCTGCACGGCCGAAGCGGCGAGGTTGTAACCGGAAGCGTTGACATAGCCGGTTTTCAGCCCGTCCATGCCCTTGTAGCTGCCCATCAGCTTGTTGTGGTTGTGATAGGTATTGCCTTCATAGGTGAAAGAGTCGGTGCCGAAATAACGGTAATACGCCGGATAGTCGCGGATCAGCGCCTGGGCGAGGATCGATATGTCGCGCGCCGTGCTGACCTGCTGCGCATTGTACAGACCCGACGCGTTGATAAAGCGGGTATTGGTCATGCCGAGCTGCCGCGCTTTCATCGTCATCGCGCGGGCGAAGCGCTCTTCCGATCCGCCCAGCGCTTCGGCGAGAACCACGGCGCAGTCGTTGGCGGATTTGGTGGCAATGCCCAGGATGGCGTCTTCAAGGCGGATGCTGTCGCCGTTTTGAAGACCAAGAGATGAAGGCTCCTGCCGCGACGCTCTTTTGGAAATCGGCAGGCGCCGGTTTTTGTCGATCCGACCGCTGCTCATGGCTTCAAACGCAAGATAGAGCGTCATCATTTTCGTGAGGGAGGCGGGATAGAGTCTTTTATCCGCATTTTTTTCACTCAGCACATAGCCGGTAGAAGCTTCAATGACAACCGCCCCGAAACGGTCAACCGGCGCACGCGCCACGTGCTGTTTTTTCTTCCGCACCGCCGCTTCAGCAGAATGAACGCCCACCGCAGGAAGGAGAACCGCCAGCATCAGCACGGCCATTAAACAGGACCGCAGACACCCACGTGTTGTCTTTATTTCCACCAAGAAAAATCCCCTAAATCAGCGCACGATCCCCATCAGAATATGGTATTATTAAGCACCTCGAATGTCCAGCGCAGTTTTCTAAACTTTGCTTAAAAAGCAAAGTGTCTGCCGAAGAATACGAAGAGCAGTAGTAACACATGGAGCTGCGTCAGGCTTTTTCAAATTCATTCCTCCAATGAGAAACCGTCAGAATCGAAGACTGTCAAGTTCTGTAACGGCTTGAATTTACACTAAAATTATGGAAAAAATTGTTATTTTCTTAATTTTCAGTTAATATATAAGGATCAAGAATAAAATATAGGTAAGCACATTTGGCCAAAAGACACTGGAAACAATTTTTCCTGACTCTGACAGTTGCGCTCGTTTGCTCCTACGTGGTGGCGGCAGCCGATGATACGCGCCTGCCGGCGCGGGACGGAAGCCGTTATGCGTCTATTTTCGTTTTCCAGGACGGCGATAACTTCAAAGAAGCCGACGAAGAGATCAAAAACCTCGAAGACAGCCGCTTGATGGGCCATGTACTGTACCAACGCTATCTCAGCCCCCATTATAAAGCGAGCTACGCCGAACTTGCCGACTGGATGGCCACTTACAGTGACCATCCGGGGGCCCAGAAAATTCATGCCCTCGCCGAAAGCCGCCGCCCTAAAAAAGACGCCGCGCGTTTGCTGCCGCCGCGTTCGGGTAAAGGCATATCCGGATACCACGATGAGGATAGCGGCCAGCTGGCCCAATCCTACCTGGCTGAACAAAAGTTTACGCAGCGCGAGCATAACATCATGCGGGCGATCCGGCGCAATCTGTCTCTCAACCCGACGTCGGCCCGCACCCGCCTGGAAAGCCCGGAAGCAAAGAAAATTTTTAGCCCGACCAAATACGACGCGCTGCGCGCCCTTGTGGCGGAATCCCAATTTTATAACGGCAGAACGAGCGAGGCCCATAAGCTTGCCGCCGCCAGTGCCGACCGTTCCGGCAAAGACGTTCCCCTCGCCGGATGGATCGCCGGCTTATCGGCCTGGAAAGAAGAAAGATACGATGTTGCCGCAAAATACTTCGAGAGCGCTGCCGGTTCGCCCCGGGCATCCTCCTGGATGCTGTCGGCCTCCGCTTACTGGGCGGCGCGGTCTTATCTCAGAAGTCATCAGCCGCAAAAAGTCGCTGACTGGCTGCACCGCGCGGCGGAGCATCCGCGCAGCTTTTACGGCATTATCGCGATAAAAGCGCTGGGGATGGAGCAAGCGCGGTTTAACTGGGACATGCCGCACATGAACAGTCGGCTGATAACAGCGCTCAATGCCGTTCCCGCAGGCCAGCGTGCGCTGGCCCTGGTCGATTCCAGGCAACCCGCGCTGGCAGAACAAGAATTGCGCCAGATCAACCCCGGCAACGACAAGACATTGCAGGAAGCCATGATGGCGCTCGCCCACACAACCGGCATTCCCGCCTTTGAAATGCGCCTCGGCAGCGGGCTCAAGAATAAAAATGGTGAGTTGTACGATGCAGCGCTTTACCCGGATGTGCCGTGGCAACCCGCTGGCGGTTATCAGGTGGATAAGGCGCTGGTTTACGCCTTCATTCGGCAGGAATCGAAATTCGACGCCGCCGCCGGCAACAAAACGTCGGGTGCGGTCGGACTGATGCAGCTGATGCCCTCCACGGCCATGCTCGTCGCACGCAGAAATAACATCAAACTTGACCGGGAACAGCTGCGCGATCCTGTTGTGAATATCGGCCTGGGACAGAAGTATCTGGAAGATCTGCTGGAACACGAAAACGTGCGCGGCAATCTTTTCAAGCTGGCCGTCGCTTATAACGCCGGCCCGGGCAAGCTCGCGCGCTGGGAAAAGAACGTCAATTACGAAGACGATGCGCTGCTGTTCGTTGAATCAATCCCCGTCCCCGAAACCCGCATTTTCGTCGAGCGCGTCTTGACCAACTACTGGATCTACCGCCTCAAATACGACCAGAACCCGGACAGCCTCGACAAGGTGGCCTCCGGCGCATGGCCCGTCTATACTTCCAGGGATGACGACCGTGGCTTCAGTTTTGTGGACGCGTCGGACGTTTTGGGACGTTAGTGCAGAAAAAGTTATAGAAAAATCTAAAAATACCCCTACAATAAAACCGCCAGATGGCTCTCTGCTTTCGCAGGGGCGACGACGAGGATAAATAAATGACCACAGCCAACCAGGTTCGCAAAACATTCCTGGAATACTTCAAAAAGAACGGACACGCCGTCGTTCCCTCCGCCTCGCTTATACCGGCAAACGATCCGACGCTGATGTTCACCAGCGCCGGGATGGTGCAGTTTAAGAATCTTTTCACCGGGCAGGAAACGCGCCCTTACAAGCGCGCCGCGACGGCGCAGAAATGCCTGCGGGCGGGCGGTAAGCATAACGACCTCGACAACGTCGGCTTCACCGCGCGGCACCATACTTTTTTCGAGATGCTCGGCAATTTTTCCTTCGGCGACTACTTCAAGGAAGACGCGATTGAATACGCGTGGAACTTAATCACGAAAGAATACAGCCTGCCCAAAGACCGCCTGCTGGTGACGATCTATCACGACGATGACGAAGCGGCGAAAATCTGGAAGAAAGTGGCCGGATTTTCCGACGATAAAATCATCCGCATCGCCACGTCGGACAATTTCTGGTCGGCGGGAGATACCGGACCCTGCGGGCCTTCTTCAGAAATATTTTTTGACGGGGGCGACAAATATGCAGGGGGTCCTCCCGGTTCGCCCGGGCAGGACGGCGATCGTTTCATGGAAATCTGGAACCTGGTGTTCATGCAGTACGATCAACTCGGCCCCGGAAATCGCGTCAATTTGCCAAAACCGTCGATTGACACCGGCATGGGGCTGGAACGCCTGTCCGCCATGCTGCAAGGCAAGCATGATGCCTATGATTCGGATATTATCCGTGCTCTCATTGAAGCTTCGGCGCATCTGACGTCCCGCGATCCGGATGGCGAATTTAAAGTGTCTCACCGGGTGATTGCCGACCACTTGCGTGCCGCCTGTTTTATGATCTCTGAAGGAATTTTACCCTCTAATGAAGGCCGCGGCTATGTGGGTCGTCGCATCATGCGCCGCGCCATGCGCCATGCGCACCTGCTGGGCGCTGCGGAGCCTCTGATGCATCGTCTTGTTCCCACGCTGATCGCGCAGATGGGCGACACCTATCCGGAATTAAAAGAAGCCGAAAACCTCATCACCGAAACGCTCAGAATGGAGGAGCTGCGCTTCAGAAAAACGCTGGAACACGGCCTGGGCCTGCTGACCGCCGAAACGGCGAAACTTGGGTCCGGCCAAAAACTTTCCGGCGATGTCGCATTTAAACTTTACGATACCTACGGCTTTCCCCTCGACCTCACGCAGGATGTGCTGAAGCGCGAACAAAAACGTGACGTTGATGTCGCGGGATTTGAATCCGCGATGGAAAAACAGCGCGCCGCCGCGCGCAAATCCTGGACCGGGTCGGGCGAAGCCGCGACCGAAAAAATCTGGTTCGAAATAAAAGACCGGCACGGCTCGACCGAATTTCTGGGCTATGAGCTGGAATATGCCGAGGCAAAAATCCTGGCTCTCGTCAACATGAAAGGGGACGCCGTGCAAACCGCCGATGCCGGCGAAGATGTTTTTATCACCGTCAATCAAACGCCCTTCTACGCGGAATCCGGCGGCCAGGCCGGCGATACCGGCACAATTCAAACAGCTTCCGGCGCCGTCATTCAGGTCAGTGACACCCAGAAAAAACTGGGCGGCGTTTTTGTGCATATCGGCAAGATCGGGAGCGGGAAAATTTCCGTTGGCGATATCGTGGAAATGAAAATCGACGCGACACGACGCGACGCGATCCGCGCCAACCACTCCGCCACGCACCTGCTGCATGCGGCCTTGCACCACCATGTCGGGAGAAGCGTCACGCAAAAAGGATCGCGCGTTGATGAAAACCGCCTGCGCTTTGATATCAGCCAACCGTCGCCCCTGACCGAAGCGCAAATTGCAGCGCTGGAAACGGAAGTCAACGACCGCATCCGCATGAACAGCGACGTCACCACGCGCCTTTTGCCCGTTGATGAAGCACGCGCGGCGGGCGCGATGGCGATGTTCGGCGAAAAATACGACGACGACGTGCGCGTGCTCACGATGGGCGGGCCAGGCGATGGCAAAGAATTCTCGATGGAACTGTGCGGCGGCACCCACGTGCGACGCACCGGGGATATCGGGCTGTTCAAGATTGTCGGCGAAAGCGCGCTGGCCTCAGGCGTCCGCCGCATCGAAGGCGTGACCGGCAGGGGCGCACTGCACTATCTGAACGAGCAGGAAAACCGCCTGCATGCCGCCGCCGCCCTGCTGAAAACCTCGCCGGCGGAAGTTCCGGCGCGGGTCGAAGCGCTGGTCAACGACAAGAAAAAGCTTGAAAAAGAAATCTCCGACCTGCGGCGTAAGCTGGCGGCGAGCGGCGGCGGCGCGGCCACGCCCGAAGCAAAAGTGATCAAGGGCGTGAACTTCACCTCCCGCGTGCTCGATGGCGTGCCGGCCAATGAACTGAAGCCGCTCGCAGATGAATTAAAGGCAAAACTCGGTTCCGGCGTCGTGGCGCTGGTGTCGGTGGATGACACCGGCAAAGCCTCGCTCGTCGTCGCCGTGACGCCCGACCTGACAGGAAAAATAAATGCCGTTACCCTGGTAAAAGTCGGCGCCGAAAAACTCGGCGGCAAAGGCGGCGGCGGCCGCCCCGACATGGCTCAGGCCGGCGGGCCCGACGGCAAGCTCGCCAACGACGCCGTTTCCGCCATCGAAGCGGCGCTGGCGAGTTAGGGCTACTGGTTCATCACCTTGAAAAACTCGTCGTTGTTCTTGGTGTCTTTCATTTTATCCAGCAGGAATTCCATGGCGTCAACGGTGCCCATGGGGGAAAGGATGCGGCGGAGCATCCACATTTTGTGCAGAACGTCTTTATCGACCAGCAGTTCTTCTTTCCGCGTGCCGGATTTCTGGATGTCGATGGCGGGGAAAACGCGCTTGTCGGAGATTTTGCGGTCGAGCACAATCTCGGAGTTGCCGGTGCCTTTGAATTCCTCGAAAATAACTTCGTCCATGCGGCTGCCGGTGTCGATCAGCGCGGTGGAGATGATGGTCAGCGACCCGCCTTCCTCGATATTCCGCGCCGCGCCGAAGAACCGTTTCGGGCGCTGCAAGGCGTTGGCGTCCACGCCGCCGGTCAGAACTTTACCGGATGACGGCACGACGGTGTTATAAGCGCGGGCAAGGCGGGTAATGGAATCGAGCAGCACCACGACGTCGCGCTTGTGTTCGACAAGACGCTTGGCTTTTTCCAGCACCATTTCGGCGACCTGCACGTGGCGCGCAGCGGGTTCGTCGAAGGTGGAGCTGATGACTTCGCCCTTGACGGAGCGCGCCATGTCGGTCACTTCCTCCGGCCGCTCGTCGATAAGCAGGACAATCAAATAAGCTTCGGGATGGTTGGTTTCGATGGATTGCGCGATATTCTGCATCATCACCGTCTTGCCGGTGCGTGGTTGAGCGACAATCAGCGATCGCTGACCGAAGCCGATCGGCGCCACCAGCTCGATCACTCTTTGGATGTTGGCTTTTTTCGTCGGATTATCGAGTTCCAGCGTAATCTTGCGGTCGGGGTAAAGCGGCGTCAGGTTGTCGAAGTTGACGCGGTGCTTCACATTTTCCGGGTTTTCGAAGTTGATGGTGTTCACTTTCAGCAGGGCAAAATAACGCTCGGTATCCTTGGGCGAGCGGATTTCCCCTTCGACCGTATCGCCGGTGCGCAAGCTGAAACGCTTGATCTGGCTGGGGGAGACGTAAATGTCATCCGGCCCCGGCAAATAGTTTTCTTCCGGGGAGCGCAAAAAGCCGAACCCGTCCTGCAACACTTCCAGCACGCCGGAACCGATGATCGGGATATCCTGTTCGGCGAGGCGCTTCAGCAGCGCGAACATCATTTCCTGCTTGCGCATCGTAGAGCAATTCTCGACGCCGACGCTTTCCGCATACAGCAAAAGCTCCGCCGGCGTCTTGGCTTTCAGGTCATGCAGGTTCATTTCCTTGCCGCTCGCGGGGCGGGCTTCGGCTTGTTGCATTTCTTCTTCGGAAGGACCAGCGGGCGTAGGCGAACCGGAGGCAGGGGTACGGGGCGGGCGCTTGTTCACGGATATGTTCTTTCGTCAGGAATGTGGGGGGAAGGCCGGAGATAAGTTGTGTTCTGAAGCTGGGCCTGCGGTAACATCGCCGGAGAGGCGCGTTTAATTTTTCCGAAGACTAGATTTAACTGATTGCACCATAAAGTACAGCGCCTGTCAATACCCTTGCTACCTGTTCGGCCCGCGCGGCACAGCGGACCATTTGGCGAAATCGACGATTTCCGCTGAGGTTTTAACCGATTCCTGCACCATCTGCATTTCCTTTTCCTGGAAACTGCGCTCAAACTTGATGAACCACAGGAAATTGGCGTTGGAGCGGTCTTCGATCGTGGAATAGCAAAGATCCGTCGGCAGCCGCTTGCCCTGAATAGACAGGTAATTGCGGCCGTGGGGCATTTCGCCCATCTTTTTGAAAAGCTCTATCCCCGCTTTCTGGCGCTTGAACGAGGCTTTCATATAGCCCTGATCGTCCAGCAGCATCTGATGAATGATGCGCTTGTCGTGCATCTTGGTGCTGCTGCCGTCGAAAAACTTGTCGTAGGCGGCTCTGGCGGCTTCGCCGTTGTTGAGGGTACGAAAATCTTTTTGCGCTGAGGTTTCAAACACCCGCGTCACGCCTGCCATGGGCGAGCCGTTCATGAATTCCCAGGCTTCGTTTTCGCCCAGCAATTTCAACTCCCACGCCACCTTGATCGAAACCATCAGCACGTCGGCCTGTTGCGCGCGGTTGATGAGCACGGCCTGATCAGGCTCGAATCCCATCGGGTTGACCAGCGCGCCCTGGTGATGCTGCCAGGCGCGGCGCAATTCGCGCGCCAGCATATTCAGCAAATCCCCTCTCGGGCGGTGCGGGTTGAGCGTGATGATGCATTCTTCACCGCGCGGATAAAACTGCGACACGGCACTTTGCGAATCGTAGCAAATTCTCAGGTTGGCCGCGCCCTCGCCCGATAACAGCGCCGTACCGGTTCTTGATTTCAGGATGACCTCTTTCAGGTCGTCAAGATCGACATACGCAGGCTTTTCTCCCGCCGGAACGCACACGCGCTCCTTATCCAGGCGCCAGTCGAGGCTGGCGCGGTGGCCCAGATGATTCTTCCGCCCCTGCCGCAGCCGGCGCGACGTCGCCTTGAAACTTCCAGTTTTCGGCTTATTTGCAGGAGAATCGGCATTACCGTCGTATTCACTTGTCATCAACAACTCCGCGTTCTTTTCTAGAGATCACCCACCGCGATGAAACCCTCTATAATCCTTTATGGTGTCGTAGATAATCCTTCATTTTTTGTCTATCTCCATCATGCGCCACAGATAGTTAACAACCCTTCTCCCTGCCCATAGAAAGCATTGAAATTACATGGTTACGTAAAATTATAGGGTTTTTATAAGGGAATCCCCTGCAAAAAGTGCAATTTTTTGACATAAAACAGCGTACAATTGAGCAAAGAAGATCTACAGCACGCCTAAACCTGCTCGTCGACTCCAGCGTCAGGCAGCTCTTCGCCCCTGGCGACACCGACTCGGGCGGGGCGGAGAAGGCGTTCGTGGATCATGTAGCCGGGTTCAACGACATGAATGATGGTGCCGGGGATTCTGCCTTCGGCGGGGCTTTCAAAAATCACTTCATGCAGATTAGGATCGAATCTCTGGTGCAGCGGCTCGATTTTTTTGATGCCGTTGGCCTCAAAGACGCGCTGCAATTCGCGCTCGGTCGCTTCGACGCCGGAATAGATGGAGTGAAGCTGCTCGTTCTGCTCACGGTCAGGGGCGGAAATCGCGTGCAGCGCGCGGCGCAGGTTGTCGGATACGGAAAGCAAGTCGCGGGCAAAACTGGAAACGGAAAATTTAGCCGTCTCCTGACGGTCGCGTTCGGAGCGGCGGCGGGTGTTATCAACCTCGGCCAGCGCGCGCAGCATGCGATCGTGGGCGTCGCTCGCCTTTTTATCAAGCGCCGCGATTTGCAGCAATGCTTCTTCCAAACGAGGCGCATCGCTGTCCGATGGCATTTGTTCCTCAAACGGATCTTCGTTCATGATTTCACAATCACGCGCGCCGGACGAATGACACGGCCGTTCAGTTCATAGCCTTTTTGCGCAACGGTCAGAACGGTGTCCGTCGCCTTGTCCGACCCATCATCTGCAAGCCCGATCGCCTCATGTTTATTGGGGTCAAAGGCCGTATCAACGGGATCGATGACTTTAATGCCGGCCTTGTTGAACACCGCCGTCAGCTGAAGCAAAGTTTTTTCTACGCCCTGCAAGTGCTTATCGAACTTCGGGTCGGCGGCGCGCTGCTGGGCGGAAACGGATTTCAATCCCAGCTCCAGCGTGTCAATCACCGGCAGAATATCTTTGACGAATTTTTCCAGCACGAAGGATTTTTGTTCCTCAAATTGCTGTTTCGTCCGCGCCCCTGCCCGCGCGGATTCTTCTTTTTGAGAAGCAAGCTGTTTGGTCAGCGACACGCTCTCCTGCAAAGCCCGGCCAAGCGCCATGCCGGTATCGGCCAGCTGCGCCCGGAGCGCATCACGCTCGGCCTTGATGGATTCAGGCGTTTCCGCCGCCTCTGCGTCTTCGAGATCGCCGAAGAGATCTTCCATCTTCGCTTGATGCGCGGCGTCTTCGACCGGCGCAGGAGAATTGTCGGGGATGTCGGTCATGATCGCTGCTCCATTATTCTTTTCATATTGATTAACCGAGGCGCGGGACGGAGTCAATGTACTTTTTTGTGCCTGAAGACCGGACGGTTACGGAATTTTCCGGTGATTTGACCGGTTATTTAAGGCGCAGGTCGGCCTTTTTTTGACGGTTTAGACATGCGCGCCGCTTGCTGACGCAGGTATCGGGCTTCGCGTTGCATGTTTTTGCGGGCAACTGCCTCGAACTGCGATGCCGTCTGCGGATGAAAAAAGAGGTCCGGCTTGGCGTGATAGGCGTCAAGAAACTGCGCGCGGCCTTCGCAGAAATCGCGGTCGCTGATATGAGGATATTCGAACCTGATTTTACCGGTGATCGCCCTGAAATCGTCGGGGGGCAGGGCCAGAACGCTTAAGTCCAGGTCCAGGAACAGCGCTGTATCATTGAAGTCAGGATGATCTTTTGCCAACCGCACATCATGCCCGGAGGTTGCGCGTATCATCGCCGCGACTGACGCCCGATCCTCCGGCGACAAACTCGACGGCACGCTTTGAAACCATTGCGCGCTCTCCTCCACGTTCAGGGCATCCGCCCGGTGAGATATGCTGCCGTCGGCATTTTTTTCATGCGTGCGGTAAACCGCGTCGTGCCACAGGATGGCGTGCACGATCAGTTCCGGCTTTTTCGCCAGAGACGCATTGCGTTTCATTTTTTCAAGCAGGACGATGATATGCTCCGCGCTGTGATAGCTGCGGTGGGGCTCGTCATAGGCGGCGGCAAGCTGTCGCAGCGTTTCCGGCTGGTAAACTTTCGCCACTGTCGGCCATTCTTCGGTCAGGATGCGGGCAAGATCTTTTTGCATGCTGTCTATCCTATGATTTTGCTGATCATTTGTGAAGTATAGTTGACGACCGGGATGATCCGCCCGTAATTCAGGCGGGTGGGGCCGATGACGCCGATGGCGCCAATGACTTGGGCATCCTGGTTTTTACAGGGCGCGATGATCAGGGAACAGCCGGAATGGCTGAACAGTTTATTCTCCGCGCCGATAAAAATCTTCACGCCGTCGGCATTGCCCGCCGCCTGCAAAAGATGCAGCATGGTTTCTTTAGCTTCCAGCGCGTCGAAAAGCATGCGGATACGGTCGAGATCCTCAAGCGCGGTGACGTCGCCCAGCAGCGTTCCCTGGCCCCGAATGAACAGATGCCCGCCGCTTTCCTGCGGCGCCAGGCTGGCGATGCCGGCGGCGGCAACCTTCGCCGTCAGGGCATCGAGCTGCGAGCGGTGGTTTTGCAGTTCCGTTTTAATCTGTTCGGCCGCCTGTTGCAGGGTTTTGTCGGCAATGCGGGAGTTGAGATAATTGGAAGCGCGTTTCAGCGCCGTCGCTGTCACTTCCGGCGGCACTTCCATCATGCGGTTTTCGACGCTGCCGCTGGGGCCCACCAGCACCGCCAGCGCGCGCCCCGGCGCCAGCAGCACGAATTCAATCTGCTTGACCGGATTTTCGGCTTTTGGTGCGAAGACCAGGCCGGCGCAGGAGGATAACCCCGCGAGGAAGCTGCTGGTCTGTTCAAGGATGTCGGGCAACGGCTGCCCCTGGACCCCTTGCATTTCCAGCTCAATTTTGCGGCGATCGGCGTCAGGCAGGTCATTGACCTCCAGCAGCCCTTCGACAAACACTGTCAGCCCCGTGTCCGTCGGCAGGCGCCCGGCGGAGGTGTGCGGCGAATAGAGCAACCCCAGCTCTTCCAGCTCGACCATCGCATGGCGGATGGTGGCAGACGACAGGGCCATGCCAGGTTTTTGCGAGATCAGCTTGGAGCCCACGGGCTCCCCGGTTTCGACATAGGCATCAATAACCAGACGGAGGATTTGCCGGGTACGCTCATTTAATTCGTTCATCATGAATTGGATTATAAGGAAAGATGATCTAATATGTCAATAATATTAACCATAGACATAATAAAAAAATTTAGCTATCTTTCTCGCGAACCCGAACGCCGAGCAAATCAATGCCTGAAAAACCCGATCATTACGCTGTCCTGGGAATCGCCAAAACGGCCTCGCTTGATGAGATCAAAGCCGCCTTCAGAAAAATCGCCATGGCTTGCCATCCCGACAGACAGCGCAATAAAACCGAAGCTGAGAAAAACGCGGCGAATGAAAAATTCCAGTTCGCCAAAGACGCGCATGAAGTCCTCGCAGACCCCGCCAAGCGCGCCACCTACGATAAATACGGCCACAAGGGCGTGGCTGATTTAAAAAACACAGGGCCGACCGGCAAAGACTATACATCCACCCCGGCACCGCCGCGAAAAATGCCCACGGCGGAAGACACTTTCGATTTCTTTGACAGGGCTGCTGAAAAAATGCCGAAAGCAGCGCCGGATACGGGGCCAAGAAAAACGCCCGAAGAGCGCGCCGAAGAACGGCGTCAAACCCGCGAAGCCGAAGCGCGCAAGAACCAAAGATCATCCGTGCCCGCAACGCCGTCTTCACCGGCGAAAGATGTTTTTCAGGAAGCCTCTGAAAAAATCAAAGGCGCGATGGTTTCCCTCGATATACTTGAAGAATTCCGCGAAAATTTACGCGACCTGCTCGGAAAAGTTGATGCCGCCATCAAGTCCCGCAAAAACCCCGAAAAAAACGATGGAGACCCCAAATTTTAAATGCCGTTAAAAACGATGCTGCCAAGAAGGATCTCATGATGCGCCCCTCAGGCCGAGCCCCCGACCAGCTGCGGGAAATCATCCTGGAACCCGGATTTTCAAAACACGCCGAAGGCTCCTGCATGGCGCGCTTTGGCAGTACCCATGTGCTCTGCACCGCCACCGTCGAGGATAAAGTGCCGTCGTGGATGCGCAACAAGGGGCGCGGCTGGATCACCGCCGAATACGGCATGCTGCCCCGCGCCACCGGCAGCCGCACCGACCGCGAAGCCGCGCGCGGCAAGCAGACGGGCCGCACGCAGGAAATCCAGCGCCTCATCGGCCGCGCCATGCGCGCGGTGGTCGATTTGCCGAAGCTCGGCGAAACCCAGATCACGCTCGATTGCGACGTCATCCAGGCCGACGGCGGCACGCGCACGGCGGCCATTACCGGATCTTAC
>CAYGGT010000037.1:9352-17052 GCA_964349475.1 uncultured Rhodospirillaceae bacterium | reverse complement strand
CATCGATCTCACGGGCTTTGATCGAAAGCTCAAGTTTGCCCGAACGGTCGGACTTGATGACTTTCGCATCGACTTTCTCGCCCACGGCGAAACGGTCCGAACGCTGTTCGGAACGCTCGCGGGAAAGATCCGCTTTTTTGATGAAACCCGAAAGTTTCTCGTTGACGGTCACTTCGATGCCGCCAATGGTGACGGCCGATACAGTGCAGGTGACGATCGAGCCTTTTTCAGCCCCGGAGACGACAGCTTCGCTGGCGCTGTTTCTGTTGCTCGGGCTGCTCGCCGTGCTTTTGTTCGGATTTTCGGTCAGTTGCTTGACGCCGAGCGATACGCGTTCTTTCTCGCCGTCAACCTCAAGCACTTTCACTTTCAGCATGTCGCCTTTTTTGAAGCTCTTGATGGCTTCTTCCCCCTGTTCCGTCCAGGACAGGTCCGACATATGCACCATGCCGTCGATCTGGTCGCCGATGCCGACGAACAAGCCGAATTCAGTGATGTTGCGGATTTCGCCCTCGATGGTGCTGCCGGTTTTGCAGGTTTCGGCGAATTTGACCCAGGGGTTTTCACCGCACTGTTTCAGCCCAAGCGAGATGCGGCGTTTGTTCATGTCGACATCGATAACCATGACGTCGATTTCCTGGCTGGTGGAAAGGATTTTGCCGGGATGGATATTTTTCTTGGTCCAGGACATCTCTGAGACGTGGACCAGTCCCTCGATGCCGTCTTCCAGTTCGATGAAAGCGCCGTAGTCGGCGATGTTGGTGACGCGGCCTTTGCATTTCTGGCCGGGTTTGAAGCGGTCAGCCACGCCCTGCCACGGATCGGCGCCCAGTTGTTTGATGCCGAGGCTGATGCGCTGTGATTCTTCGTTAAAGCGGATGATCCGCACATTGACCGTCTGGCCGACTTGAAGGACTTCGGATGGATGGTTGATGCGCTTCCACGAAATATCCGTGACGTGGAGCAGGCCATCGACGCCGCCGAGATCAATGAACGCGCCGTAGTCGGTGATGTTCTTGACCACGCCTTGCAGTTCCTGGCCTTCTTTCAGGTTGGAGACCAGTTCGGTCCTTGCTTCCGCGCGGCTTTCTTCGAGCACGGCACGACGCGAAACAACGATGTTGCCGCGCGCGCGATCCATTTTCAGGATCAGGAAAGGTTGCGGCGTGCCCATGAGCGGGGTGACATCGCGCACGGGGCGGATATCGACCTGTGATCCGGGCAGAAAGGCAACAGCGCCTGTGAGGTCGACCGTAAAGCCGCCTTTGACGCGGCCGAAGATGATGCCGGTGACGCGCTCGTTCGCTTTGTGTTGTTTTTCAAGGAGAATCCAGGATTCTTCGCGTTTCGCTTTTTCGCGGGAAAGGCCGGCTTCACCGTCCTTGTTTTCCATGCGCTCGATGAAGACTTCGACTTTGTCGCCCATTTTGATTTCAGCGCGGCCACCAGCGGGGGCGAATTCGCGGAGAGGAATGCGGCCTTCGGATTTTAGCCCGACGTCCAGGGTGACGAATTCGTCGTCAATGCCAACGACGGTGCCTTCGACGACGGAGCCTTCGAAGGATTTGACCCCTTTGAAGCTTTCATCCAGCATGGACGAAAAGCTCATGCTTTCGCCGGTGATGTCTTTAACAGTTGTTGTCTCGATGGTTTTGGTGGCTACTCTGGCAGCAGATTGTTTTGCCATATTAAATGTATCTCTCTTTCAGATAAAAATACGACTGCCGGGCTGCCATAAGCGGCACCCGCGCCCAAGCGGTCGTTGATAGGGAATATATAGAAATTTCGGCCCCGAGAGTCAAAGGAAAAACAGTATATCTATATTTTTGGCTCGACGGGCCGCAAGGAGCCGTTTTTGACGCCTTTCTTGAAATCGGTGGCTTTTTCAACCGCTTCCGCAAAGGCGCCGAAGACTTCTGCTTGCTGGGACGCCTCGATCTGGCTGAAGTTTGTCAGTATTGTCAGCGCAGAAACACGCATGCAAACGTCGCCAAAACCGCCGCGGTAGACGCCAAGGGTGCCGTCCTGCGCTTTTTGCCTGAGCGCATCGCAGGTCGCCGTATCAAGCGGCTGATGCAGCTTGTTCAGGATTTTTTGGATATCAGCCGCAGAAAAGCGGGTTTCAAGCAGTTTTATAAAGAGGGTTTTGAATTCCAGCTGGTTAATAATTTTTTCCGCATGTTTGTTAAAAGCGGCCTGGAGTTTATTTTGTGGAGTCATCATTTTTCCTTTTTTTCTACGCGCATCCGCGAGAATGTAAGCGATTTATTTTATTAGGTCAAATACGATTTTCATTGGTCATTCACATGGTTTTTCCTAGAGTAGGGGGTGCCAAAGGGGTAAAGCCATGCAAATTCTGGTCATCGACAGAGAATCTCTGACCAACCAGTTGATTGCGACGAAGTTGCAGGCCAAGGGCCATACGGTCGTGGTGGAACCGAATAAAAACGAAGCCCTGGAAAAAATCAAGACCGGCGCGTTCGACTGCATCATGGTGGACCCGGCGCCTTTAAGCGAGGCGCGGCCGGTGATAGTTGGTATCTGGAAGAATCTCCAGTCCGCCGTGAAGCCCTACCTGATCCTGTTGTCCAAGAGCGCAAGCCAGGAAGAGGCCATTCTCGCCGGCGCCAACGACGTGCTGATCAAGCCTTTCAGCAGTCAGGATATCGACACCAAGGTCGGCAACGCGGAACGTCTCATGGAGATCAGCCGGCATCTGCTGAAAGAAGACAACATGCATTCTTCCGGCGGCATGATCGGCAAGGCGGCGTTTAATCAGCTTTACCTTTCCGCGCTCGACCGGTCGAGCCGCTACGGGGAGCGGAGTTTGATTGTCTTTCTGGAGATGACGAATCATGCGGATATTCTGGCGGCGGGCGGGGAAGCCGCGGCTGCCGCCACCGTGGCCAAGCTCACCGAAAAAATGACTTTTATGCGCCGCCAGTCGGATGTGATCGGCCGTCTTGGCTCCTGCGATTTCGGCATCTTTCTTCAGCGCCCGCAGTACGAGACGGAACCAATGGATGCCATCAACCGTTTTTCCGAGATACTTGATAAGTTTCATGGTGGTTTTGAGAACAAGGAGCTCGCGCCGAAAATTATCCTGAGCCTCGTCGAGCTGCCGCAAGGGGCGTTGCATGCGGAGCGCCATGCCCCGCAAGTCCAGGCGGAAGAAAAAGAAAGCGAACATGTCTGAAACAACACTGATGCTTTTGCAGGATCTTCTCAAAAAAGCCAAAAGTTTTGGCGCGACGAGTGCTGATGTCGTGCTGTCGGATTCGTCCTCCGTTTCCATCAACCGCCGTCTGGGCAAGCCGGAATCCGTTCACCGGGCGGAGGAAGCCGATATCGGCCTGCGCGTTTTCGTCGGTAAAAGGAGCGCGATCGTTTCATCCTCCGACCGGGATCCCGCCGCCCTTGCGGAAATGGCCGAGCGCGCCGTCGCCATGGCGCGGTGCGTGCCGGAAGACCCTTTTGCCGGCATTGCCGATCCGTCTGAAATCGCCAAAATTTTCCCCGAGCTTGATTTGTACGATACGGCGGAAGTTTCTGTTGAGAAAATGAACGATTTCGCCGACCGTGCCGAAGGGGCGGCGCGCAGCATCAAAGGCGTCACCAATTCCGACGGCGCCGAATTCGGGTGCGGCAAGGATACGGTTTATTATGTGGCCAGCAATGATTTTGTGGGCAGCTATTCTTCCTCTGGCTACAGCCTGTCCGTGTCGGTCATTGCCGGGGAAGATACCGGCATGGAAACGGATTCCGATTTCGACTCAGCGGTTTTTCTGGCTGACCTCAAGGACCCGGAGACGATTGGCAGAAGCGCCGGGGAGCGCGCTGTCAAAGCGCTGAAGCCCCGCAAGGTCGCGACGCAGCAAGTGCCGGTCGTTTTTGACAACCGCATTTCCGGCGGTCTTATCGGTTCGCTCGCCGGCGCCATTTCGGGTGCGGCAGTCGCACGCGGCACGACGCTGCTGAAAGATAAAATGGGCGCGCAGATTTTTTCTTCGGGCATCACCATCATGGATGATCCCTTCCTGAAGCGCGGCAACCGTTCTCATCCTTTCGACGGCGAAGGCGTGACGCCGCAAAAGCGTGCCATCATCGACAAGGGCGTTCTGACCGGCTGGCTGCTTGACCTTGGGTCGGCGCGGCAGCTGGGCTTGAAAACCACCGGCAATGCCGCCCGCGGGGCGGGGTCGCCGCCGACGCCGAAGCCGTCCAATTTTTACATGCAGCCGGGGGATGTCACGTTCGACGCTTTGATTAAAGACATCGAGAAGGGTTTTTTCGTTACGCAGATGATGGGCAACGGGGGCAACATCGTCACCGGCGACTACAGCCGGGGCGCGCGGGGGTTTTGGATCGAAGCGGGAAAAGTTTCTTACCCCGTCGCCGAACTGACCATCGCCGGCAATCTGATGGATATGTGGCGCAGCTGCGCGCCCGCCAACGATCTTGAACTCAAATATGGCATTGATGCGCCCAGTCTTCGCATCGACGGCATGACGGTGGCGGGCGCGTAATGGCGGATAAGAAAGCGATCCTGCACCATTATTTGCTGGATGGTACCGGCGCCGGCACGGAGATAAATTCAGGCCAGGCAGCACCGGCTGAAGACAAAACGGTCTGGCTGCATCTGAATGCCGGTCACGCCGATACAAAAAAAATCCTGAAAGACGAGCTGCATCTTGATCCGCTGATCGTCAAGGCGATGCTGAAAGAAGAAACCCGTCCCCGTCTTGAAGAGATTGGGGAGAACGCGCTGATCATCCTGCGCGGCATCCAGTTTAATCCGGGGCCCACGCCTGAAGACCTGGTGTCGATCCGCCTGTGGGTCGGCAAAAACCGCGTCGTCAGTGTTGTCAGCCGCAGGACCAAGGCGCTGGTCGATATGCCGGCCCGTATCCAGCAACAGCACGGTCCGCGTCATGCCGGGGAGTTCATCGCCATGCTGTGCAGTCAGCTGCACGACGGGATCGAGCCCGCGATCGTCGAGCTGGAAGATACGACCGACGTGCTGGAGGAGCAATCCCTCGACCATCCGGAGCAGGAAAGCATCCGCACCAATCTTGCTGTCGCGCGCAAGCAGGCGATTTTATTCCGCCGCCATATGGCGCCGCAGCGTGACGTCGTCAGCCGTTTACAAAATTCGCGTCAGGCATGGATGACCGATACCGACCGGTGGCACATGAAAGACAATCTTGACCGCGTCACCCGGTACCTGGAAGACCTCGACAGCGTCCGCGAGCGGTCGCAGATTGTACAGGAAGAACTGGCGGGCGCGCTCACCGTCCGGCTCAACCGGAATATCTACCGGCTTTCGATGATCACAGTCGTGTTCATGCCGCTGAGTTTTCTGACGGGCCTGCTCGGCAGCAACGTCGCGGGCATTCCCGGCGCCGACCATCCGGCGGCTTTTGCGGTGGTCGGCTTTATTTTGTTCTGCGTCGGCGCCCTGGAGCTTTGGTTGTTTCGGCGGCTGAAATGGATTTAAAGCCGCTGTTTCTGTGCGCCGCCGTGATTTTTTCTCCCCTGGACGCGCTTGCTGAATCAATCGAACAGGCCGTGCAGGAAAAATATCCGGCGGCAAAAGTAATCACGCAATCGCCATGCAACCTTGGAACGCGTCAGGAAGAGTCTTTCGGCCTGTTGCTGCAGGCGCCGGACCTTGTCGCTGTCATCGGAAAAAAGGAAAAAGACTGCTGGCAGCTGACGGAACTGCCGAAAAAAATTCAATCTTCAGCAGGCAGCGACAGCGATTTTCTGGGGGAGTTTCGAAACACGCCCGTCCGCGCCTACGAAATCCGCTGCGCCAATTTGCAAAATGATAAAGACATCAATGCCCGATCCAACGGGGAGTTTGCCGGTGTTTTTGAATCTCAACAAGGCATTGATGCCCGGCATCTTTGTTTTCAGGCCAGCGCCGTCTACAATAGCTGGGCCTGTTTCAGCGTGAATTCCGGCACAAACCGGATCGAAACTTCGTTTGTACAGCTGAATGCCGATTAGTCATTCGTATCCCCGCAGGTGCTGCGCCGGGATATCCGGCGTCTGGCCGAGTTCCCGCGCCGCATGGATAGCCCAGGAAGGATCACGCAGCATGGCGCGGGCGAGGAAGACCAGGTCGGCCCCGTCGCTGGAAATAATTTCTTCCGCCTGCCGCGCGTCGGTGATCAGCCCCACGGCGGCGGTCGGCATGGCGGCCTGCGCGCGGATTTCGCGTGAGAAATTCACCTGAAATCCCGGCGCGAACGGCACTTTGGCGTCGGGCGTCACGAAGCCCGACGAGCAGTCGATGAAATCGACGCCGCGCTTTTTCAGTTCCTGCGACACATAGACTGAATCATCCAGCATGATGCCGCCCGCCGTCCAGTCCACGCAGCTCAGCCGCGCGCCCAGGACGATGTCCTGCGGAATAACACGCCTGATATTCTCCGCAATCTCGACGATCAGCCGGCACCTGTTTTCCCGGATGCCGCCATAGTCGTCCGGGCGTTTATTGCTCAGCGGCGACAAAAATTCATGCAGCAGGTATCCGTGCGCGCCATGAATCTCGATCACCTGAAACCCCGCCGCCACCGCCCGCAATGCCGCCGCCGCAAACTCCGCGACCAGTTTTTGAATATCGGCGCCGGACATTTCTTTCGGCAAGGGATGATCCGGGGCGAAAGGGATCGGTGAGGGGGCAAGCGTTTCCCAGCCGCCTTGATCGGGCAACAGGCGCTTGCCGCCCTCTGACGGTTTTTGCATGCTGGCCTTGCGCCCGGCGTGGGCCAGTTGAATCCCCGCGGCGGCGCCCTGCGTTTTAATAAAATCCGCCACGCGCTTCAGCGGCCCGACATGCGCGTCCTTCCAGATGCCGGTGCAGGCGGGGGTGATGCGCCCTTCCGGCGTCACGCCGGTTGCCTCCATCATGACCAGTCCGGCCCCGCCCGCCGCCCGCGATCCCAGATGCACCAGATGCCAGTCGTTGACGAAGCCGTTTTCGCTCGAATACTGGCACATCGGCGACACGCCGACGCGGTTGCGCAGGGTGAGATTGCGGAGCTTGAGGGGAGAGAAAAGATGCAGCTGGTTTGTCATGACGATGAATTTTTTATATTTTTTAACCACAACTCGGTTTCTTTCGGATGTTGAAAACGGATCAATGTCAGGTGAGGGTATTGGTCCGGATTGGAAAAAATCCGGCCGTTTTCGCGCTTTCTTCTGCGGAAAGACTGGAACAGCCAGATCATGACGCTCTCCTTTGAAAGAAATTTGGGCCAGGTCTCGAAGTTGCCGTTGCAAATGGCCTGGCGATCGACAATACGCCGGATGCTGCGCCGCAAAAGCCGAAAAAAAACCAGAACGAACGGGTAGTCGAGCCAGATCATCGTATCGGCCCTTGGCCAGAAAATGTCCTGAAGCTTGCCGTAATTGCCGGAGACCGTCCAGGCGGGTTTTTGCGTCGCCGCGTCTATCAGCCGCCGCGCTTCTTCGACATCTCTTGTCTGCCATCCCGGCAGCCAGTGAATGTCGTCAAGGTCAACGGCAGGAATGTCCATTTTTTCAGCCAACCTCCTGCCCAGCGTCGTCTTGCCGGACCCGGTCGCGCCGATGATGACGATGCGGTGCATGTCAGCGCAGCTCCTGCCGGCGGTAGAGCAGCATCAGCACCAGGCTCATGTTCATCGCCGTGATCACGACGGGGTAAAGGG
>CAYGGT010000037.1:0-9252 GCA_964349475.1 uncultured Rhodospirillaceae bacterium | reverse complement strand
AGCAGCATCAGCACCAGGCTCATGTTCATCGCCGTGATCACGACGGGGTAAAGGGCGGTGGTCAATGTTATATTCTCCAGCGCCGCGACGGAGAGGAAAAACTGCATGCCGCCCATGAAAAAAACCAGCATGCCTTCTTCTTCCGGCTTGATCCATGATTTTCTGAACGTCGGATAGAAAGCCAGAATATCAACCAGGGTGACAATGATAACGGCAGAGAGGGGATTGCTGGTGGCAAGCCAGAGCGGGATGGCTGACAAGGCCACGATAAAAGCGGCCCAGTCGCCGCGGGTAATATGTTTTTCGCCGTAAAAAAAGCTCATCCCCGTGACGGTAAAAGCGATGAAGGCCCCGGCACCCATGGCCCAGGCGCCGGGGCCGGCTTTTTCCACGTGTTGCGCGGCAAATCCGATTGCCATCAAGATGCTCCAGACAAGCCAGCTGAACATATGCGGTTTGATGGTGCGGCGGTATATCTGGATCAGGTAAATGATGCCGCTGAGCAGGGCGATGGCCACCGAAAACGCGCCAATTATTTCTTTTCCCACGATGCTTCTCTTTTCCCTGTGAAGGGCATACTATCCCACAAAACAAGGAAACCCGAAATGTCTTTCAAGTCCATGTCCGCGACGGCCCTGGCGTCCATGCCCAAAAGCATCGTCATGCTCGGCTTTGTCAGCATGTTCATGGATGTGTCGTCGGAAATGATCCACAGCCTGCTGCCGGTTTTCATGGTGTCGGTGCTGGGGGTGAGCGCGCTTGTCGTGGGCATCATCGAAGGCATTGCGGAGGCCACCGCCTCCATCACCAAAGTATTTTCCGGCGTGATCAGCGACTGGGTCGGCCGTCGCAAGCCGCTGATCTTTCTCGGCTACGGCATGGCCGCTTTGACCAAGCCGCTGTTCCCGCTGGCCGACGGCATCGGCGCGGTTATCACGGCGCGTTTTATAGACCGCATCGGCAAAGGCATTCGCGGCGCTCCGCGCGACGCGCTGATCACCGATCTCGCCCCGCCATCCCTGCATGGCGCTGCCTTCGGCCTCCGGCAATCCATGGACACCATCGGCGCCTTCGTCGGGCCGCTGCTGGCCATGGGGTTGATGGTTGTTTTTATGGGCGATTTCCGCCTGGTGTTCTGGCTCGCCGTCATTCCGGCTTTCGCAGCGGTCGCCTGCATTGTTTTCGGCGTGGTGGAGCCGGAAAGGAAGCAGGATGGTAAAAAAAGACCTTTCCCGATTCAAAAAAGCGAGTTGATAAAACTCAAGGGCCCTTTCTGGAGGGTGGCGGCTTTTGCCGCCGCCTTCACGCTGGCGCGGTTCAGCGAAGCGTTCTTGCTGCTGCGGGCGGATGACACCGGACTTGCCGCCGCGTACATCCCCGCCGTCTTGATCGTCATGAACATTGTTTATGCCGGCAGCGCCTATCCGCTGGGAGCGCTGTCTGACCGCATTGGCAAATACGCCTTGCTCGCGGGTGGCATTGCTGTGCTGATCGTTGCCGATTTGGTGCTGGCTTTCGGCGGCAATCTGTATTGGGTTTTTGCCGGATCGGCACTGTGGGGGCTGCACATGGGCATGACCCAGGGGATTCTTTCTGCCCTTGTTGCCGATACCGCCCCGCCCGACCTGCGCGGCACGGCTTTTGGCATCTTTCATTTGCTGACCGGGGTGACCGCGCTGGTGGCCAGCGGTCTGGCTGGATGGATCTGGGTCAGCCATGGCCCGGCCGAAACCTTCTGCGCGGGGGCGGTTTTTGCTGCAATCGCCCTTGGAGGATTCGCTTGGTCATATAGTAAGAGACTGAAATAACTAGATAATTTAATTTAAGTTGCCATTTTGTAAAATCAGTATATATTGATCTCCGAGTTCAGAAAACTCTATGCCTTGCTTTTGACCTTAGATAATAAGCGAATAATAAACCGGTCAATCCTTTTCAGCATTTGTCAAAGAGTTCCAGACACTCTTTTCCCTATCAGGTGATACGGGAACGATGACACTTATGCATAAAGGATTAAAAAATGACTAGTTTTGAAGAGCTGGGACTCCCGGCCTCTGTTCTCGCCGCCATTAAAAAAGTCGGTTTTACCACCCCCACCCCCATTCAGGCGCAGGCGATACCGCTGGCGATGCAGGGACGCGACGTGCTCGGCTCCGCGCAGACCGGCACCGGCAAGACCGCCGCTTTCGGCATTCCGCTGATCGCCAAGCTGATCGCCGAACCGCGCAGCATGGGCATTATCATGACACCAACCCGCGAACTGGCGGCGCAGGTGCTTTCGACCCTGATGCCGTTGCTGGTCGGACAACGCGATATTCGTACGGCGCTTTTGATTGGCGGCGAATCGATGCCGAAGCAATATCAACAGCTCAAGCAAAACCCGCGCATCATCGTCGGCACCCCAGGCCGCATCAACGACCATCTGGAGCGCCGCAGCCTGAACCTTTCCAATGCCAATTTTCTGGTGCTGGATGAAACCGACCGCATGCTTGACATGGGTTTTGGCGTGCAGATCGACCGTATCCTGAAATTCATGCCGAAAGCGCGGCAGACGCTGCTGTTCTCGGCCACCATCCCGCCGGAGATCGAAAAACTGGCGAACAAGTATCAGAACAATCCGCAGCGCGTCTCCGTCGGCTCCACCACGACGCCGATGGCGAATATCAAACAGGAACTGTTGCACGTCAGCGAAGGCGACAAGTACACGCAACTGATCGGCCAGCTGCACGAACGCAAGGGCTCGATCCTCGTGTTCGTCAAGACCAAGCACGGCGCGAAACGCATGGCGGAAAAGCTTTGCAAGGAATCTTTCAAAGCCGATACCATCCATGGCAACCTGAACCAAAACAAGCGCGACCGTGTGATTCAAAGTTTCCGCGATAAAAGATTCCGCGTTCTGGTTGCGACGGATGTCGCCGCGCGCGGTCTTGACATTCCGCATATTGAGCATGTTATCAATTACGACCTGCCGCAATGCCCCGAAGATTACATTCACCGGGTCGGCCGTACCGCACGCGCCGGCGCCACCGGCTGCGCTGTCGCTTTCATCACGCCCTCCGACGGCAGGTTGTGGCACGCGATTTTCAAATTGATGAACCCCGGCGATAAATCGCCGGCTCCGCGCACAAACGATCGTCCGCAGAACAAGCGCGGACGGGGGAACTTCGGCGCCGGAAAGTTTGAAGGCCGCCGTGAAAGATCGTTTGGCGCCGGCAAACCTGAAGGCCGCAGATCTTCAGAACCGGGCAGCGCCGAACCCAGAAACTATGTCCGTTCCCCTAAATTCAGGAGCAAGTCGCGGACGGAAGGCCGTTCCGCGCCGCGCCGCCACAGCGCCTGATGATTGTGTTGACATAATTATATGAATCTGCTACGGTAATTCCGAATCTTCTGCAAAGGGGATTCGGGATGAACGCCAAGTTGAGGATATGAATATGAACCAGCCCTTGTCGCCGGAACAGAAAAAAATCATCACCGCGACCATGCATGAGGCGCTGAAGGATAACGATCGCTCTCTGATCGAGATCACTCTGAAAAAAGGCGCCGATGCGACGGACCTGATGTTTGAAGGCATTCGAAAGAAAGACCTGTCGCTGATCAAGCTGGCGGTGCAGTATGGCGCGGATGTGCATGCTTCCAGAGCTGATAATAAGAATGACGGCAATCAACCGGCTTTTCACTGGATCGGTATCGATTATTTTAATAAGGAAGTTGCTGAATATTTTTTAAGCCAGGGCGTTTCTGTTGACGTCAGAAGCGCCAAGAATAACACCCCGCTGAAACTGGCAATCAGGGAAAAAAAATGGCACCAGATTTTTTTCTATGCCAGACACGGCGCAGATCCGCTGGTTGTCTGCGACGGCGGTGAAACACCGCTGGAAGCGCTCAATGCGCTTAAAAAAGACCACCCCGTTAAATGGTCATGGAACAACGGAGGCGAACTTCTTAGAATCTTGTTCGGTAACACCGAAGACAATAACTCCCCTCTTCCGCCGGAGGCTGCGCCCGTCGCCGTTGAAGAGAATTCTGCTGCGCCGGACCCTGGCACGAAGATCGCGCCGCCGGCACCGCCATCGCAAGGCCCCTGTAAAAACTTTGGCCTTTGAGCGGTTTTCGAGTAGACTATGTCCTTGAACAGAACTTCACTCGCAAAGGAAAGAACGTCATGGATAACAAAAGCTGCGGCATGCCGAAGACTGCGGATAACGCCTGTTCCACCGGCAAAGATGACGGCGGCGGCAAGGGCAAGTGCTGCGCGACGTTGGTCAAGGGCGCGCTGATCGGCGGCATCGTGATGTTTGTTTATATCTCGTTCTCATGGATGGTGCTTCCCTGGCATCAGGCGACGATCATGTCTTTCAAAGACGACCAGGCCGTGGCTGTTGCCTTGTATGAGAACGCTGAAAAATCCGGGATCTTTGTGTTGCCGCGGATGAACCAGGTGAAAGACGAAACAGCTGCCGCCGTGACCAAGCCTTTTGCCTTTGTCTCCGTTTTCAAGGACGGCATCGATGCAAAAAACATGGCGCCGCAGCTCGTGCAGCAACTCCTGCTGTGTCTTTTCGGCGCGCTGGTGCTGACGTGCCTGCTAAAAAAAATTTCCTGCGGCTGTCCGGTTCTCCTGTCTTTTAAAGTGGGGCTTCTGGTCGCCGCGTTCGACCATCTGCCTTGCCTGATCTGGCATCGCTTCCCGCTCGATTACACGCTGGTCGGGATGGCGGATGATGTCATTGCCATCACGCTCGCGGGTCTGGTGATTTCCAAAGTCGCTTTCAAAACGGGCGTCTGCACGCCGGCAGCCTGAGTCAGGCTTCCACCATGCGCCCGAGTTTTTTGCCGCCGAGCAGATGCAGGTGCAGGTGCGGCACTTCCTGACCGCCGTTGGCGCCGCAGTTTGAAATTACGCGATAACCGGTCCGGTCAATGCCGTGTTCGCGCGCGATTTTGCCGAGCGCCTGGAACAGCGCCGCGATTTCATCGGCGCTGGCCCGTTTGGTAAAATCATCCATGTCGGTATAGGCGCCCTTCGGCACCACCAGAATATGCACCGGCGCTTTCGGGGAGATGTCGGGGAAGGCGAGGACATGCGCGTTTTCGTAAACTTTTTCGCATGAAATTTCCCCGCGCAGGATCTTGGCGAAAACATTGTTGGGATCGTAGGTCATTATTCTCTCTCCATATGTCAAATAGCACGCTCTTTCTAAATCTCCAACCTTGGTGTACTCAACAGGAATGGAAAAATCCACTCCCAAACAAGGATTTTTATTACCCGATGCTTCTGCCCGGGCGCAGGTGCTGGCGCCTTATCCGCTGGCCAAAGCCTATGATTATCTTGTGCCGGCGGGCATGACGCTCGCCCCCGGAGACTATGTCGTGGTGCCTTTGGGGAAGAAGGATACCGTCGGGGTGGTCTGGGATCTTGCGGGGGATGAGGGGCTGGACCCGGCGCGGTTGAAACCTGTCCGGCAAAAACACGACTGCAAGCCGATGCCCGGCGTGCAGCGGAACTTTATTGACTGGGTGGCGCGGTACACGATGGCGGACAGGGGATCTGTCCTGAAAATGAGCCTCAGCGTGCCGGAAGCCTTGCAGCCGCCGAAGACGACGCAAGTGTATACGGTGCCGGATATTATGCCGCAGAAGTTATCCCTCCATCGGCAAAAAGTGATGGCGTGGCTTGCCGACGGCGTGCCGCGGCGTGCCGTGGACATCGCCAGGCAAGTCGGATGCAGCGCCATGGTGATCCGCGCGATGGCGCAGGCGGGTCAGCTGAAAGTCGTCCCGGTTCCAAATCCGGCGCCGTGCCGGATGACTGTCGTTCCCGCCAATACGCTGGCGCTGTCGCCGGCGCAGCAAAAAGCCGCCGATGCGCTGGTGGCGCAGGCGGCGGCAAAAAAATACAGCGCTGTTCTGCTCGACGGCGTGACGGGGGCCGGAAAAACGGAAGTTTATTTCGAAGCCGTCGCGGAAGTGCTGCGGCAGGGGCGGCAGGCGCTGATCTTGCTGCCGGAAATTTCCCTTTCCACGCAGTTCATGAAACGCTTCGAGCGGCGCTTCGGCGCGGCGGCGGCGCTCTGGCACTCCGAAGTGCCGCCGGCGCAGCGGCGCGCGGCCTGGGCGGGCGTGGCGGCGGGTGAAACCCGCGTCGTCGTCGGCGCGCGGTCGGCGTTGTTTTTGCCCTTTGCCGACCTTGGCCTTGTCATCATCGATGAAGAACACGATGCGTCTTACAAGCAGGAAGAAGGCGTTCTTTACCACGCGCGCGACATGGCGATCGTGCGGGCGCATCTGGGCGACATCCCCGTCATCCTCGTGTCGGCGACTCCGTCGCTGGAGACGATGCACAATGTGAAACAGGAAAAATACCAGTATCTGCATTTGCCGTCGCGTCACGCGGGGGCGAAGATGCCGGAGATGCATGTGGTTGACCTGAAGACGACGCCGCCCGCGCGCGGGAAGTTTTTATCGCCGGTGCTCCACCAGGCTTTGCAGGAAACTTTTGCGGCGAAAGAACAATCTTTGCTGTTTCTGAATCGCCGCGGGTACGCGCCGCTGACCCTGTGCCGCGCCTGCGGCTATCGCTTTCAATGCCCGTCCTGCGCGGCATGGCTGGTGGAGCACCGCCGTCATACCAGAATGCAGTGCCATCACTGCGGCTATAGCCAGGCGTTGCCGAAGCTTTGTCCGGCGTGCCAGGCGGAAGACAGTCTCGTCGCCTGCGGCCCGGGCGTGGAGCGGATTCAGGAGGAAGTGCAGGCGCTGCTGCCAGAGGCGCGGACGCTTGTTCTGGCGAGCGATGCCGTGACCAGCCCGAAAATGATTGATACGGCCGTGCGCGCGGTCGAGGATCACAAGGTCGATGTGATCGTGGGCACGCAGATGATTGCCAAGGGACATCATTTTCCGTCGCTGACCTGTGTCGGCGTGATCGACGCGGACCTGGGCCTGTCGGGCGGCGACCTGCGGGCGGGGGAACGCACGTTCCAGCTGCTGCATCAGGTATCGGGCCGCGCCGGCCGCGGGGAAAAACCGGGGCGTGTTTATATTCAGACTTACATGCCCGACCAGATGGTCATCAGGGCGCTGGCTGCCAACGACCGGGATTTGTTTCTCGGCATCGAGGCGGGCGAGCGCGAAAAATCCTGCATGCCGCCATACGGGCGGCTGGCGGCGCTGATTTTGTCCGGCGCCGATGAATTAAAGCTGGATCAGTTCTGCCGCGTGCTGGCGCAAAAAGCGCCGCGTTTTGACGATATCCGCGTGCTGGGCCCGGCGCCGGCACCGCTGGCCTTCCTGCGCGGCCGCCACCGCCGCCGTTTTTTGGTCAAGTCCGGCAAGGGGATCGCGTTGCAAAAATTTCTTGAGGAATGGCTGGCCGGTGTGAAAGCGCCTTCAGCCATTCAGCTAAAAATCGATATCGATCCGCAGAGCTTTTATTAAGCCCCTTTGACAGTTGCAATAATATTATGTTATTATAACAAATGAGGGTTTTGGCATGGATCAGGACATCCAAAGTAAGGACACTGGCATAGACTCAAAATACTATGCAGTCGCCAGGTCTTTCAATGAAGCGGCGGCACTCTTCAGGGATGGCGGCAAAGGCCCGGCCGCGATCTGGGTCCATACCCCCGAGACAGTTGAAATTTCAAGGAAACTGCGCGAGCTGAATACTAAAGATACTATTGCCTGGGGTGATGTGATCGGTCGTCTTCGCCACAGAGCGCAAGAAAAGCGGCTTTGCCAGTTATTTGCCAAAGCGGTCTATCGGATAAAGGGGGCTGCATCTTCAAAGGGTAATATTAATTATACGCAGGTCGATCGGCTGTTTGGCGAAGATGATGCGCCGCATATTGATCCCGGCAATGTATTTCTGGCCTATCCTGAGGGAGCAGCGCCCACTGAAGTTTCAAGCCTTGGCACGAGCTTTCAAAGCCAGTTCGCTCCCGTCAACAAAGCGATTTCCCCAACTGAAAAAAAGACAGCCAAAACGCGGATGATACAATGGGGCAGGCTGCATGACGACCCGGAAAATTCGGGGCCAGAAAATCCGGGGTTGGCGCCTTTTTCGCCCTTTCCTCTTGGCGGCATTCTTGTGATGAAGACGCAAAAGGATGCGGCAGGTCAGGAAAAAGGCGTCATCCATGCCGTGCCTGAGAAGGCAGGGGCCAGACGTCTTCTTATTGCACGCACCTTTGACAAATAGGCATCCGCGTTTATTCGGTCAGGCGTTTCCACCAGCCTTTGCGTTGTTCGCTGTCGCCGGACTGGTCTTCCGGGGAAGAACCTCTTTCTTGCGGCGGGCGGGCGGCTGTTGGCCCCGGCAGGACGTTGCTGGTGGTGCCATGCCCTGATTCTCCACCGCTGTGGTTCTGCTGCGGCGTGTCGCCGGTAACATTGACGGGCCGGTCGTTGTTTCTGTCGCCGCGATTTCTGCCGCGGTTGCGTCCGCCGCGCCGGCCGCGCCGCCGCTGGCGGTCGCCGCCGTCTTTGTCGTCATCGGCGGCGGGCGCAGCGGTGTCGGTGGCGGCGGCGGGTCCAGCCGCTGGTTCGCTGCGCGGCCTGTCGCGATTTCCGTTATTATTCCGGCCGCGGTTCCGGTCGCGGTTGCCGCCGCGATTTCCGTTACTTTTGTCGCGCGGCGGGCGGCTTGACCTGTCTGGCGCGGTTTCTTCATCGGCAGAAAACCTGTCGTCCGGCATGTCCTGATCAGACGCGTCGTTTTCATCGGTTTCGGGAAGATCGGAAATGGCGACGGTTTGCACCGGCGCGGGGCGGCTGAGGATGGCGGGGGCGGCGCCGGCCGCGCGCAGGACTTCAATGGTGTAGTTCGGTTTCAGCAACGTGTCGTTCGCGTGCAGGAAGACGCGGAGGTTGTACCGTTTTTCGATGGATGTCAGCATGTCGCGCTTGTTGTTGAAGATATAGAGCGCGATTTCAGTGGGCACGCTGACCTTGATTTCCGCGGCGCGGAGACGAAGGCCCTCTTCTTCGATGGCGCGGAGCACGATGACGCCGGTGGTTTCGACAGTGCGGACAAGGCCCGATCCGGCGCAATGCGTGCAAACTTCGAAATTGGTTTCGACGAGGCTCGGGTGCAGGCGCTGGCGGGAAAGTTCCATCAGGCCGAAGGCGGAAATGCGCCCCAGCTGGATGCGGGCGCGGTCGTGCTGCATGGCGTCGCGCATCTTGCGCTCGACGATGCGGTTATTGCGGTTGTCTTCCATGTCGATGAAGTCGATGACGATCAGGCCGCCC
>CAYGGT010000036.1:0-17179 GCA_964349475.1 uncultured Rhodospirillaceae bacterium | reverse complement strand
GGCGATAGAAGAGCCCCGTCTCCCCCAGCGTGTCGGCAACGTAAATATCATCATCTGCCTCCGGCAGAGTATCATCACCCGCCTCCGGCGGAGTGCCTGCCGACCGGCGAGAAGTTTTAAGTACAAGCTCAGCGGCCAATGCTGCGATGTCGCCGCCGCGGTCCGGGTGTCTTGGCAGGATGATCGTCAGCAGGCCCGGGATTTTTAATTCTTTATGGAGACGGCAGGCGATTTCTTCTTCCCCCGCATGGGTGCTGGCCCAGAGCAGGCGGGGACGCCCGCCCAGGGCCTGTTCAAGCGCCGCCAGTTTGACGGGATCGCAAGGCAAAGGCGCTGCGGCGTATTTCAAATTGCCGGAGACTTTGGCGTTCCGCGCCCCCAGATGCAAAAGCCTGTCCACCGCCGCCTGATCTTGCCCGAGGCACAAGTGAAAAATGCTGAGGACCGCCGCCGCCATGCCCTTCGCCAGCCGCCATTGCCGGAATGTTTTTTCCGACATGCGGGCATTGACAAGAACGGCGGGAATGCCGCGCTTTCCGACGTTCACCAGCATATTCGGCCACAGCTCGGATTCAGCCCAAATGACCAGGTCCGGACGCCAGTGCTTCAAAAAATTTTCCGTCCACGCCGGGTGATCGACTGGAATATACTGATGAAACGAACCGGGCGGCAAGCGGTCAGCCATGAGCGCCGCTGACGTCACCGTGCCCGTCGTCACCATCACCTGAATGCCCGGATGATCCTTCAGCACGGCATGAACCAGCGCCAGCAGGGAAAGCGATTCGCCCACGCTCGCGGCGTGGCACCAGACAAGCGGCTTTTCACCGCGCGCGCGCGACGGCTCCCCCCGGCGCTCATGCCGGCGCAACGGGTCTTCCTTGCCCCGCCGCTGCCGGCGTTCCAGATAAGCCGTCAGCACGGGCGTTGCGTGCTGCATCAGTGTTCTGTAGAGGAAATAAAGCATAATTGACAATATCAGGTGTTACGTATACTATTCAATCGTTTTCAAGGGAGAGTCAAATCATGCGTAACACGCTCAAAACCTTTGCTTTAATGGCCGGCATGACGGCGATGTTCGGCGGGGCCGGCATGGTGCTGGCAGGCACCGGCGGGATGGCGGTGGCGCTGGGTGTGGCCGGGGTGATGAACCTTGCCAGCTGGTGGTTTGCCGACAAAATCATCCTGGGGCTTTACGGCGCCGATGAAGTAAAACAGGGCCGTGCCTACGACATCACCAGGGAACTCGCCACCCGCGCCAGGATGCCGATGCCGCGCGTTTGTCTTGTCAAGACGGCCCAGCCCAACGCTTTTGCAACCGGCCGCACCCCGCAAAAAGGAGTCGTCGCCGTCACCACGGGACTTTTGGATATTCTCGACGACCGGGAACTGCGCGGCGTCATCGCCCATGAACTGGCGCATATCAAGAACCGCGATACCCTGACCATGACCCTGACAGCGACGATGGCGGGCGGCCTTTCCATGCTTGCCTGGGGCATCGGCGGGCGCCGCGGCAATAACCCGCTGGCGACCCTTGCTGTCATGGCCGTGGCGCTCGTCGTGGCGCCTTTGGTGCAGCTGGCCGTGTCGCGCACGCGCGAATACGCGGCGGACCGCGCCGGCGCTGAAATTTCCGGCGACCCGGAAGCGCTGGCCCAGGCCCTGCTGAAACTGGAAACAGCGGCCAGGACCGCCCCCAACAAAACCGCCGAGCAAAATCCGGCCACCGCGCATATGTTCATCATCAACCCGCTGCCAAGGAAAAGCGGCGGATCGGACAGCTTCTTCTCAACCCACCCCAGGACCGCCAACCGCGTGCAGGAGCTTTATAATTTCGCCGCCGAAAAGAAAATGCCAGTATCGGAAAGAAATGCTGCTGTTGACCCGCTGTTTGGGACCGGCAATTCCCGGTCATGACCTCCCGCCAAAAAGCCATCGAAGAACTTCAAAAACAGATCAAGCTGGGGCGGGAACGTCTGGGGCCGGACGGCGTCAGGCAGCTTGAAAAACTGGCCAAGGGCATTCAGAAACCAAAACCCGCTGCGCCCTCAACCGTTCCCTACGATAAAAAAGCCGCGGCCAAGGCTCTTGAAATTTTTCTTAAAAATCACAGCAACGCCAAGGATTTCGAGAAAAAATTGCTGGAATTCCTGAAAAAATCCAGTCATTAGACTTCCGTCATTCCGTCGTTTTCTTCATCCGCACGCTGGCGGATTTAAGCTGGCCGCAGGCGGCCAGAATGTCACGGCCGCGCGGTTTGCGCACCGGGGCGTCGTAGCCGGCGGTTTCGAGTATCCGCGCGAAAGCGTTGATCCTTTCCTCGGTCGAGCATTGAAATCCGCTGCCTTCCCACCCATTAAAAGGAATGATATTCACCTTGCAGGGAATGCCGCGCAGCAGTTTTGCCAGGCGCTGCGCGTCTTCGTTCGTGTCGTTCACGCCCTGCAACATGACGTATTCGAAAGTGATGCGCCGGATGTCGCTCGCGCCCGGATAGCTGCGGCAGGCGTCCAGCAATTCCGCCAGCGGATACTTGTTGTTGATCGGCATGATCGCCGAGCGCTGCTCGTCCGTCGCCGCATGCAGCGAAATCGCCAGGTTGACGCCAAGCTCCTCCCCGCATTGGCGGATCTGCGGCACGACGCCGGAGGTGGAAAGCGTGATGCGCCGCTTTGAAATGCAGAGGCCGTCCGCATCCATGCAGATTTTCAGCGCCTGCGCGACGTTGTCGTAGTTATACAGCGGCTCCCCCATGCCCATCATGACGATGTTGGTGAGATCCCTTCCCCCCTCATGCGGCGGCCATTCACCCAGCACATCGCGGGCATGCATGATCTGCTGTAAAATTTCATGCGCCCCCAGGTTGCGCACCAGCGGCTGCGTGCCGGTGTGGCAGAACTTGCAGGTCAGCGTGCAGCCCACCTGGGACGAAACGCACAGGGTGCCGCGTTTCTCTTCGGGAATAAAAACCGTTTCAACCATCTGTCCGTCCGACAGCGACAGGAGCCACTTGATCGTGCCGTCCGCCGACCGCTGTTCGCTGACGGCTTTCGGGCGTGTGATCGAATATTTTTCTGTCAGCAGCGCGCGCATGTCTTTGGGCAGGTTGGCCATGACCGCAAAATCCCGCGCGCCGCGCTGATAGATCCAGTGCCAGACCTGCCTGGCGCGAAACGTCGGCAGGCCGTGCGCTGTCATCATCGCCTGCATATCGGCCAGCGCCAGGCCGATCAACGGCACGCGCCCGGTTGCATCCGTCGGCGGCGCTGCGAACTTGCTGGCATGGGAGGCGACGCTCATAGGTGAATCCGCCGCCGCCAGTCCGGATATTTTTCAACGATGCGGTCCAGATGCCCGCCGCCGCTGTTCACGGTATGCTGCCGCGTGATGTGCTTGCCCAGCACATCTTTCATGTATTCCGGTGTCGTGATGACTTTTTTTCCGTCATAGGCAATCCGGCACAGCCAGATGTCAAACGCGGACATCAAAGCATGCGCAAAGTCAGGATGGCCCGGCGTGCTGACAAAATTCTCGACAAATGTAACGTTAAATTCTGTATGACGGGGGCCGGCAGTAAACACCAGGCTGCCGTCATAAGATCCGCCAAACCGCGGCTTTGTAAGATTTAGCCCCGCCTTCTTGAACGATTTTTCTATAAACTTTTTATTCCGCCGGTCGCCGCCACGGGTCTTCAGAAAGATATCCACATCATTGATTGCCCGGTCGTTAAACAAATCACGCAAAGCCCCGCCCGCAATCACCGCTTCCGCGGCGCCGTTCTTCTGAAACGCCAGAAGCGCTTCTCGCCAATCGGAAGGGATTTTGTCTGCGGAAAGAGGATGCGCGGTCGGCTGTGACACCGGTTTTTCCTTTTCAAAGTTCGCGGGCATTACCCGCGCTCCGCACCGGCGCAGCAGTTGCGCCTGTTCTTCCGTCAGCCCGCGCACGCTTTCAGGCACCGCCGCGCCCCAGGTGATGAGCAGCCGCATCATGGGCTTGTCTTTATTTTTTAGCGCGATTTTCAGGTACTTCCAGGCCAGGAAAAATGTCCGGTTTTCAAAAAAAACATCGTTAAAGAAATCGCGCACGGCGTCGCAATTCCCTGATTTGACAAAGGCGGTGAATATGTCCTCGTCTTCCGGGACAGTACGCGGCCATGCTTTGACGGGGTCTAGCATGCGATGATGCCCCTTAACGCGTGGTATTTCTTTATGTTTTTCATGCTCTTCGGAAAATAGTCATATATTTACACTATGTCAATATAAATAATTATTTTTTCATTGACATATTTTTATTAATCACCATAACTTACAGACTTATTAACTTTTTAATCATGGAAATACCTATGTTTTTCAATAAAAAGATCAGAAAAATAGAAAAAGAAATGCAGGCAGAGCACGAAGAATTTCTGCGTGCCACCCATATCCATCTTGAAAAAATCGGCGGTGTCACCGACATCGGGGACAAGATTTTTGTGCTGGAAAATGTGCTCAATAATATAAAGGGTACAAAAAGCCTGGTAAAACTGGTTGAAGCCGAGCAAAAGAAAATTGTCCGGATGTCTTCCGCCATCACAGCTAATGTCGCTCCCACCGGAGGAGCGATAGGCTTTATGGGTCTTGGCTTCTGCTTGGCTGGCCTGTGGCTGGCAGCGCCTTTTGCAATAGGCGGCATGGCAGCCATGGGTATCGTGTTATCAAACGAGTCCACAGAAAAACGGTGTCTGAAGGCAACCCAAGACTTCATAGCCACGCTCAACAACCAGAATGACCGCGTAGCTGAGACAATCGAGCAGCTGTTGCAGGACAGCAGCCTGGAAAAAATCGCGGCATCGGCGCGGAGCAAGGAACTGTGCAGGCAATATCCCGTTATCCGGGATCGTTTTGCCGCAGCAGCAGCCGCAAAAGAACTTTCGGAAAGCCGCGGGAACGTTGCCAATTGCCCGCCGCCGAACCAGCCTTGACCTTCCGGACGGATACGCCTAAAAATGCGCATGAATCCGATCCTGATCATCCCTGCCCGCATGGCTTCGGCCCGCTTGCCCGGCAAGCCGCTTGCCGATATTCATGGCCAGCCGATGATCGTTCATGTCATGGAACGCGCCATGGAATCGAAACTGGGGCGCGTTGTGGTGGCGTGTTCGGAGACGGCGGTAAAAGCCGCCGTTGAAAAAGCCGGCGGGGAGGCCGTGCTGACCGACCCTCAACTGCCCTCAGGCTCCGACCGTATTCTGGCGGCGCTCAAAATCATAGACCCTGCCGGGAAGCACGATGCCGTGATCAACGTGCAAGGCGACCTGCCGACGGTGGAGGCGAGAATTATCCGCGCGGCCTTTGAATTGCTCTCCCGCCCTGAAACCGATATCGGCACGCTCGCCGCCGTCATCGTGAAGAAATCCGAAAAAAACAATCCGAACGTGGTGAAGGCGGTGGTGGAGAACGGGCGGGCTTTATACTTCACCCGCGTCCCGGCGCCGTCGGGCGACGGCCCGCTGCTGCATCATATCGGACTGTACGCTTACAAGCGCGCCGCGCTGGAAAAATTTGTCGCCGCAGCGCCGTCCTGCCTTGAAAAACGGGAACGTCTGGAACAGCTGCGCGCCCTCAGCATCGGCCTGCGGATCGACGTTGCCGTGGTCGATACCGTGCCGCTGGGCGTCGATACGCAGGAAGATCTGGAAGAAGCCAGAAGGATGCTGAAAAAATGACCCGTAAAATCGCCTTTCAGGGAAAGGCCGGCGCATACTCGCACACCGCCTGCATCACCGCCTTCCCCAGGCTGGAACCGCTGCCCTGTTCGACCTTTGACGAAGCGTTCAAGGCCGTCGAGACCGGCCGGGCCGGCATGGCGATGATCCCGATTGACAACTCGATTGCCGGGCGCGTTGCCGACATCCACCGTTTGCTGCCGACGTCGCCGCTCTCCATCGTCGCGGAGCATTTTATTCCGGTGCGGCATTGCCTGCTGGGCGTTGATGGCGCAAAAATCTCCGATATCAAAACGGTCTACAGCCATATCCACGCGCTGCCGCAGTGCCGGAAGGTGATTGCCGAACTGGGCCTGAAGCCCGTGGTCTTCGAAGATACCGCCGGCGCCGCGCAGAAAGTCGCTGAAATGAAAGATATTCATCACGGCGCCATCGCCTCGGCCCTTGCCGCCGGGCTCTACGGCCTTAAAATTCTCCGGCAAAATATCGAGGATGAAGCGGGCAACACCACGCGCTTTATCGTGCTGGCCCGGTCGCCGAAAAAAACAGTGCGGCAAAAAAACAAAAGATACCTGACGTCGCTGATTTTCGAAGTGCGCAACGTTCCGGCCGCGCTCTACAAGGCGCTCGGCGGCTTCGCCACCAACGGCATCAACATCATCAAGCATGAAAGCTACCTTGAGGGGAACAAGTTCCACTCCGCCTCATTCTATTGCGAAGCCGAAGGCCACGCCGACGATCCCGGATTCAAAAACGCGCTTGAAGAACTGCGTTTTTTTTCCACCTCCATCCGCATGCTCGGCACATATCCGGAACATGTTTATCGGAAGAAAAATTGACATAACCGCTATAACTTTCCAGTGACCTGCTTATTGCGCCATGTTACTTTGGAAGAGTGTTTTTTCAGGGGAGTTTCTAAAAATGGCCACCTATGCCCACCTTGCCGCCAAACTGCTGCGGGATGCCGCGACTTTCTTCAGAAATGTCGGCGCGCAAAACCAGCCTCTGAAAGAACAGATGGACGATAACGCCTCTGTTTATGAACAAGTTGCCGATCTGGTCGAGAAAGACCCGATGGGCATGCTTGACCTTGACGAAGAACCGTCGTCAAAGAAAAAGTAGGATTGTTCCAACTCCCCTGAAAATGCGCTACTATGCCAGAGGGTGGTTTAGAGGGTGGTTTTCAGGTTTTAAGGGGGAGTGATGGGATTATTTTCACGTGCGCCGACGCGTAAATTCAGGGTCAAAAAAGGGCATTCCCTGCCGCTGCTGCCGGCATCCCTGCAAAGATTTCTGGCCCACCGGCTGACGGACCTTGGCGGGGCCGCTTTTATCTCGGCAGGGGCGGGGCTTACGCTGATGCTCTATAGCTTCAACATCAAAGACCCCTCTTTCAATACCGTTTCTGCCAACACCGTTTCCGCCGCCGGTAAAACGCATAATATTTTCGGCACCGTCGGCGCCTATACCGCCGACCTGATGCTGCAAACGCTGGGGCTGGCGTCTTACTTTTTTGCCATCGCCTTCATGGTCTGGGGATGCCGGATCATCGCCCGCAAACCGGTCGGCGCTCTTGCCGGAAAAATACCGCTGCTGATCGTCGCGGTTCTGGCGGGGTCGATCACGCTGGCGCGCATTCCCGCCTTTGAAACCTGGGGGATCGGCGCTTACCTCGGCGGCAGCGCGGGGATCCTGATTTTCACCGTCATCGGCAACCACCTGCAGGGCTGGCTTGGCACCATGGCGTTTCTTTTTGTGGCGGTCGCGTCTTTTTTTATTTTTACGGTCAGTTATCTTCTCTCCCTCGGCATCAGCCGGCGGGAATGGTCGACCGTTTTCACGATCTTTTCCGACGGGGCAGACATCGGCAAAACCGCCGTCAGGAACTTTCTGACGCGGGCGGGCGACTGGCACAGTCAGCACACGACGCAAGCCGTGCCGGTGCGCCATGCGCGGATCAGCCTGAACAAAGACGCGGAACCGGTGACGGAACCCGGGATCGCTTCCCTGCTGGCGGCCTCCGGCCGCAAAGCGGTCGTCACGCCGCGACTGGAAAAATCCAAACCCGCCGCCCGCCCGGAAGACCGTCAGAAAAAGCTCAACCTCAGGACATCGGACGAAGAATGGCAACTGCCGCCGCTTGACTTGCTGGAAAACCGCGTCAACGCGAGTTACAAGCTGGATGAAGCGGCGCTGCAAAAAAATGCCGAAATGCTGCAATCCACGCTTCACGATTTCGGCGTCGAGGGCGATATCCTGAAAGTCAGCCCCGGGCCTATCGTAACACTGTATGAGATGGAACCCGCGCCAGGCGTCAAAACATCGCGCGTCATCGGCCTTTCCGACGACATCGCCCGCTCGATGAGCGCCATTTCCGCCCGCGTCGCCGTCATCCCCGGCAAGAACGCCATCGGCATTGAATTGCCGAACGCGAAACGCGAAACGGTCTTTTTAAAAGAAATGCTCGCTTCCAAAGACTATGAGAAAAACGCCTCCCGCCTGCCGCTGGCGCTGGGCAAGAATATCGCCGGAGATCCGGTGATCGCTGATCTGACGCGGATGCCGCACCTGCTGGTCGCCGGCACGACAGGGTCGGGGAAATCGGTCGCCGTCAATACCATGATTTTATCGCTGCTCTACCGCCTGTCGCCGGAACAGTGCCGTTTTATCATGATCGACCCGAAAATGCTGGAGTTGTCGGTCTATGACGACATCCCCCACCTGCTGACCCCCGTCGTGACGGAAGCGCATCGCGCCGTCACGGCCCTGAAATGGGCCGTGCGCGAGATGGAAGACAGATACCGCGCCATGTCAAAACTGGGCGTGCGCAACATCGACGGCTTCAACGAACGCCTGCGCGATGCCAGAGCCAAGGGCGAAGTGCTGATGCACAAAATCCAGACCGGTTTTGATTCCGACACGGGCAAGCCGGTCTTTGAAGAACAGCCGATTTCACAGGTGCATCTCCCCTATATCGTCGTCATCGTCGATGAATTCGCCGACCTGATGCTGGTCGCGGGCAAAGAGGTTGAAAACGCCATCCAGCGCCTGGCGCAAATGGCGCGGGCCGCCGGCATTCACCTGATCATGGCAACCCAGCGTCCGTCGGTTGACGTGATCACCGGCGTCATCAAGGCAAACTTCCCGACCCGCATCAGCTTTCAGGTCACCAGCAAGATCGACAGCCGCACGATTTTAGGCGAAGGCGGCGCCGAACAGCTGCTCGGCCAGGGCGATATGCTCTATATGGCGTCGGGCGGGCGCATCCAGCGCGTGCACGGGCCTTTCGTCACGGACGAGGAAGTCGAGAAAATCGTCAAGCACCTCCGCACCCTCGGCGCCCCCGTCTATATCGACGACGTCACGAAAGACCGGGAAGAAGAAGAAGGCACGGGCGGCGGGGATGAAAGCGGCGGAGACGACCTTTACGACCAGGCCGTCGCCATCGTCCTGCGCGAGCGCAAAGTGTCGACCAGCTTCATCCAGCGCCATCTGCAGATCGGCTATAACCGGGCCGCCAACATCATCGACCGGATGGAAAGGGAAGGGCTGATCAGCGCCGCCAACCACGTCGGCAAGCGCGAAATCCTTTCAGGGCAGTATGGAACATGAGGTACGGAACATGAAGAAACTTCTTGCCCTCATCATCATCAGCGTCCTTCTCTCGACCGCCGCCGGCGCCGCGCCGAAACCCGTCGATTACCGCCGCACGCTTTTTGTCGCCGTCGCGCAAAAAACACTGGTGCTGGAAGCGCCCCAGGGCATGTGCTTTCTGGACCAGAGCGAAGTTTCCGAGAACGCCCTTTACAGGGCTTTCCGTGACCAGACGGAAAGAAAAGGCGACCAGGTCATGCTGGCCGTCTTCGCCGATTGCCACAGCATCGCCAACCTGGGCAGCGGCGGCGGGACGCAAAATATCCCGCTCAACGCCGGGGTCGTGAGCTGGATGAATCCCCTCATCGGCCCCCTGACGGGCATGGATCTGCAGGAATACATCGATATGCGCGAACCCGCTTTCCGGCAGTATGCCGAAAACAGCGCCGCCTATAGCGCCAGATACCGCCTTGAAGACCTGCCCCGCCGGACGAAAAGCGGCGTGGCGCTCGGCATGTCCGGCGTTCTGGACACTTTATACGGCAAGCATAAAAGCGCCGCCGTCCTCGCCGCCACGGCGCTCCGGCATGTCCCGATTGAAGTCACGCTCCGTTTCACCGGGGAAAACCCCCGCAGCCTTGAAAAAATTCACGATCTGGCAGATACGTTTCTGGCCCGGCACATCTCTCTCAACGAATAGAAAACCCATGCGCATTTTATTTATTTTCGCTTTTCTCTTTCTATCCTTCCCCGCCGCCGCGGCAGACATCAAAAATTCAGACATCAAAAATGTCGAAGCCTATCTCAACGGCATCTCCACCCTCCAGTCGCGGTTTGTCCAGACAGCCGACGACGGCGACCGGGTGGAAGGCGTCTTCATGATGAAGCGGCCCGGCAGGCTGCGCTTCGAATACGATGCGCCCGTCACGGACTTCATCGTCGCCGACGGCACGCTGATTTACTATTACGACGGGCAGATGAGACAGCAGCGCAGCACGCTCATCAGCAACTCGCTGGCCGATTTTTTTCTGCGGCCGCGCCTGAAACTATCCGGCGACGTCAGCGTCTCGGACATTGCGCGCAAAGACGGCCTGCTGCACATCACCCTCGTCCAGACGACCGACCGGCGGGCGGGCGCGCTCACCCTCGTATTCGCTGAAAACCCGATACAGCTGAAAAAATGGCGCATCACCGACGCCCAGGGCCTGACCACGCATATCGACCTGCGGGAAATCCGGGTCGGCATTCCGCTCAACGACCGCTTGTTTCACTATTACGACCCCCTGCGCCAAAAACCGGCCCTGAACAAATAAATAGCCCCCTCTTGCTATTTTCCAAAAATATTGATATAATTGTCTGTCATTGGCTTTAAGGTGTAAACATGTCCTCTGAAGAACAACCGCCCGAAGGAACCGCGACCGAGGAACAACCGTCCTCCTGCCGCGGACAGTTCAACAAAAGTTCGGTATTCGATAAAGTCGTCAACGAAGTATGCGGACTGTCTTCGATCGAAGACTATGAATACGCCCATATTGATAGATATTTCAACACGAACAACTCCAAAAAAACAAAAACCGGCTTTCAGGCAAAGACCAGGAACGGCATCACCATCAACTGGCTCAAAGACCAGCAGGGCCACCAGATGATTCAGAGACCGGTCGGTTTCAGAAAGAAATTCACCGACGAAGACGCGGCCGCGATGGTCGCCCTTGCCAAAGGGCTGGGCTGGACCAAGATGAGCGTGCATGGGTCCGTCGAGCAAAAAGATATGCTCTGGCTCGCCGTTCAGCTCAGGAACCTGGAGGATAAGGCCGCTTTTGACGCCTCGATCAAAGCGGGGCTGGAGAACGGCACAATCAAGCAAATCGACGAAGCCGGAAAACCGCCAAGGTTTGTGAATAAAGACAACCAGCCGGTTGCATTTACCGAGACGGTTGTCGTTAACCACACGCCGCTCGCCGACTCCAACGCGATGCAAAAATTGCAGCAGGCGCAGGCAGACTATGCCGCCGGGCGCGAAGGCCCCACCCTGAAAACGGAAGAACCCAGCCAGTTCGCTGGCCCGCCGCCCCCAGCGGCGGAAAAAACAGAACCGCCGTCGCCGTCCGGTAAGAAGAAGACGAATGCCGGGCCGACGGTCCACTGATTTTAGGCCGTGTCGCGGGAAGCGGATTCGTGTTACACTCCCCGCATGATCGGCACAGAAATAGAACACCTGATAAAACTGCTCTCCCGCTTGCCCGGCTTCGGCCCGCGGTCGGCGCGGCGCGGCGTTTTGCATCTGCTGAAAAACCGCGAGAGCCTGATGCAGCCGCTCTCCCAGGCCCTGGAACGGGCGGCGGAGATTATCGAAGAATGCCCGCAATGCCACAACCTCGACACCGTCAGCCCTTGCTCCATCTGCGCCGACGCGGGGCGGGATGTGTCGGTGCTGTGCATTGTCGAAGATATCTCCGACCTTTGGGCGATTGAAAAAACCGGCTCCTTCAAGGGCTATTATCACGTGCTGGGCGGCACTCTGTCGGCGCTCGACGGCATCGGCCCGGAAGACCTGTCCGTCCCGCATCTTTTGCACCGCGCGCAAAACCCGCAGATCAAGGAAGTGATCGTCGCGCTGAATGCCACCATCGACGGGCAGACGACCGCGCATTATTTATCCGATTGCCTGCAATCTTCGGGCGTCACCACCACGCAGCTCGCCCACGGCGTGCCGATCGGCGGGCAGATCGACTACATGGATGACGGCACCCTCTCCACCGCCCTGAAATCCCGCAAGGCCATGTGATGGATAAATTCGGCCATATCGATACCTGGGTCTTTGACCTCGACAATACCCTGTACGACGCCGAAACCCATGTTTTCGTCCAGATCAGCGCGCGCATGACGGGTTCTATCGCCGATCTGCTGAAAATCTCCCCCGCCGAAGCCGATATTTTGCGCGACAGGTACTGGAAGCAATACGGCACCAGCATGCGGGGACTGACGGTCGAGCATAACATTGACCCGCATCACTTTCTCGACCACGTCCATGACTTTGACATTTCCGCCGTTTCCCCTTGCGCGATCACGCGGGAATACCTGGACCACCTGCCGGGGAAAAAAATAGTTTTCACCAACGCCCCGCGCGCTTTCGCGACGCGGATGACCAGGCACCTCGGCATCGACCATCACTTCGACCATATGTTCACGATTGAAGACGCCGGTTTCCTGCCCAAGCCGCATCTGGATGCCTACCACGCCGTCATCAAAAGCTTTCAATTCGACCCCGCCCGCGCCTGCATGTTCGAGGATATGCAGATCAACCTGAAGCCCGCCGCCGACCTTGGCATGACCACGGTGTGGCTGCATGGCGCGGCGTCCGCTGACCATGCCCACGTCCACCACAAGGCCGCGAAACTGGCCGACTGGTTTCAACACACCATCAAAAAAGGCTAGACCATGTCCGACGATGCCGAAGGCGCCCGGTCCACTTACGCCGAACTTGAAAGTTCCATCAACAATATCTGGGAGCAACGCGACGCCCTCTCGGAAAAAATGAAAGTTCTCGGCAAGCACACCGTCGATGACGTTCTGGTTTTGCTCGGGCAAGGCAAGCTGCGCGTCGCCGAAAAAACCGACGGCGGCTGGAAAACCCACGAATGGCTGAAAAAATCCATCCTGCTGTCTTTCCGCATGAACGATACCGCGCTGATCGGCGGGGGGCCTGCGAAGTCATTCTGGTTTGACAAAGTGTCGTCACGCTTCGATAAAATGGGCGAGAAGGAATTTAAAGACGCCGGATTCCGCGCCGTGCCCGGCTGCTTCGTGCGCGCCTCCGCTTACATCGCGCCGCAAGTGGTGCTCATGCCCTCCTTCGTCAACGTCGGCGCTTACGTTGACAAAGGCACGATGATCGACACCTGGTCGACGGTCGGCTCCTGCGCGCAAATCGGCAAAAACTGCCATATCTCCGGCGGCGTCGGCATCGGCGGCGTGCTGGAACCGCTGCAGGCAAGCCCTGTCATCATCGAAGACAACTGTTTCATCGGCGCGCGCTCGGAAGTGGCGGAAGGCGTGATCGTCGAAACCGGCGCCGTTTTGTCGATGGGCGTTTACTTAAGCGCTTCCACCAAAATCATTGATCGCGACAGCGGCGAAATATTCACCGGCCGCGTGCCGGCCTATTCCGTCGTCGTGCCGGGGTCGCTGCCGAGCAGCAGCAGCGTGGGACCCGGCGCCTCCGGCAATATGGCCCCCAGCCTCTACTGCGCCGTCATCGTCAAGCGCGTCGATGAAGAAACCCGCGCCAAGACGTCGATCAATGAGTTGCTCCGCTTATGATCGACCCCGTTTCCCTGCTGCAAGACCTGATCCGCTGCGAAAGCGTCACGCCACGTGAAGGCGGCGCGCTTGATTACCTTGAAAAACTGCTGACGGCGCGGGGGTTTGCCTGTCACCGCCTTAAATTCTCCGACGAAAACACGCCGGACGTGGATAACCTCTACGCGCGGATCGGAAAAAACCCGCCGCATTTCTGCTTCGCCGGGCACACCGACGTCGTTCCCGCCGGCAACCGCGATCTTTGGAGCTGCGACCCGTTCGGCGGCGCGGTCAAAGACGGGTACGTCTGGGGGCGCGGCGCGGCCGACATGAAGGGCTCTATCGCCGCTTTCGTGGCGGCGGTTTTGAACAATAAGCCGGAAAACGGTTCGGTCAGTTTCCTTTTGACCGGCGACGAAGAAGGTCCTGCGATCAACGGCACCAAAAAAGTTTTGGAATGGCTGAAGCACCGCGGCGAAAAAATCGACTTCTGCCTCGTGGGGGAACCGACATCGCGCGAAATACTCGGCGACATGGTCAAAATCGGCCGGCGCGGCACGTTCACCGGAAAAATCACCGTAACGGGGGTGCAGGGTCATGTTGCCTACCCGCATCTCGCCGACAACCCGGTTCCGAAATTGTTAAAACTTTTAAACGCGCTGAACGGTCTGGAGCTGGATAAAGCCACGGCCCACTTCCAGCCGTCCAACCTCGAAATCGTCAACATCGACGTCGGTAATACGGCGGATAACGTCATTCCGGCATCGGCCCGCGCCACCTTCAACGTCCGGTTCAACGACCAGTACACCGGCGCCAGCCTTGAAAAAAAGCTTCGCGCCGCGCTGGATGCCTGCCAGATTCCCTATCAGATCGCCGCGCGCATCGGCGGCGAAAGCTTCTACACGCAGCCGGGTGAGTACTCGGCACTGCTGCAAAAAGCCATCCATAAAATCACCGGCCAGACGGCGGAGCTCAGCACCACCGGGGGCACGTCGGACGCCCGTTTCATCAAAGACCACTGCCCCGTCATCGAATTCGGCGTCCCCGGTAAAACCGCTCACCAGGCGGACGAGCGGGTGGCCGTGGAAGATATAAAACTGCTCACGAAGATTTATGCGGAAGTAATAATTAACATAACAAATAATCAGGTTTAAAGAATCTTCTTGATTTTCTTGCCATATTGGCCTCTTATTCACCGTTCGCCGTATCAGCACCCCTGGAGGCTGGCGGCGATGAAAAGCAACTCAAAGGATTGAAACAAATGACAAGCAAAAAGACAGCACTCACGGCGTTAGCACGTGCGAAGGCCGGTAAGGGGGCCGCCCGTGCAACCCGTCGTACAGGTCAAGTACCTGGCGTGATTTACGGCGACAACAAGGAAGCGGTCCTTATCTCCGTCCTTGAAAAAGACATGGCCAGGGCGATCAGCAGCCAGACCTTCTTCACCAGCCTCTGCGAACTTGACGTGGCCAACCAGAAATTTCTGGTGGTGCCGCGCGATATCCAGCTGGACCCCGTCAGCGACCGCCCGATTCACGCCGATTTTCTGCGCGTCACGGACAAGACCATCATCCGCGTCGCAGTTCCCGTGCATGTCAAAAACCAGAAAGATTGCCCCGGCCTTATCAAGGGCGGCGTTCTGAACCTTGTGCGTCACGACATTGAAGTCTTCTGCCGCGCGACGGATATCCCTGAAGAATTCGTGGTGGACCTGACCGGCCTTGATGTCGGCCATAGCCTGCACATCGGCGACATCAAAATGCCCGCCGGCGTCAAACCGACACGCCAGGGCGACTTTACGATCGTCACCCTCGTCGCGCCAAGCGCGATGAAATCGGAAGTTGAAGAAGCCGCTGCTGCCGCCGCTGCTGCAACAGCCGCTGCCGCTGTTGCCGCCGCTGCTCCGCCTGTCGCGACGGGCGCGCCGGGTGCGACACCGGGCGCTGCTGCGCCGGCGAAAGCAGCGCCAGCTGCTGCCGCTGCGCCTGCAAAAGGCGCTGCACCCGCCAAAGACGCGGGCAAAGGCAAGAAGTAAGCTTCCATGTGGCTGATTGTCGGACTAGGAAACCCCGGCTCGCAACACCAGCACAACAGGCATAATATCGGATTTATGGCGGTGGATGAGATCATCCGCCGCCATAATCTTTCCAAGCCGCAGAAGAAATTCCAGGCGCTGGCGTCCGAAGGCGCGATCGGCGGCGAAAAAATACTGTTGCTGAAACCGCAGACCTTCATGAACCTGTCGGGGCAATCGGTGCAAGCGGCGGTGTCCTTTTATAAAATCCCGCTGGACCGCGTGATTGTCCTGCACGATGAACTTGACCTTGCCGCCGGAAAAATCCGCGCTAAATTCGCAGGCGGTGCCGCCGGGCATAACGGCCTGCGCTCGATCGACGAACATCTGGGGCAGGAATACTGGCGCGTGCGTCTGGGCATCAGCCACCCGGGCGACAAAGAAAGGGTGACCGGCCATGTGCTCGGCGATTTTTCCAAGGCAGAGGGGGAATGGCTGGAAAAGTTTCTGGCGGCAATCGCGGATAATGCAGAAAGGCTTGTCAAAAACGACATGAACGGGTTCATGAGCAAGGTTTCTCAGGTCATGGAACCGCCAAGACAGAAGAAAGAAAAGGAAGACGAAAATGGGATTTAACTGCGGCATCGTGGGCCTGCCCAATGTGGGGAAATCGACTTTGTTCAACGCGCTGACGGCGACGGCGGCGGCGCAGGCGGCAAACTATCCGTTCTGCACCATCGAGCCAAACGTCGGGCGTGTTTCCGTGCCGGACGACCGGCTCTACGACATCGCCCGTATCGGCAAATCGGCCAACATCGTGCCGACGCAGCTGGAATTCGTGGATATCGCGGGCCTCGTGCGCGGCGCCAGCAAGGGCGAAGGGCTTGGCAACCAGTTTCTGGGCAACATCCGCGAGACGGATGCCGTGCTGCACGTGCTGCGCTGCTTTGACGATGAAAATATCACGCACGTGGAAAGCGGCGTTGACCCGGTGCGCGACAAGGAAATCATCGAGACGGAGCTGATGATCGCCGACATGGAAAGCCTTGAAAAACGGCTCGACCCCATGAAGAAAAAAGCCAAAAGCGGCGACAAGGAATCCATCATTCAGGCGAACGTCATGGAAGCGACGCTGACGGCGCTGCGCGACGGCAAGCCCGCGCGCACCGTTAAATTAAGCACGGACGACGAGATAAAATATTTTAAGCAATTGCAGCTTCTCACCTCCAAGCCCGTTTTGTACGTCTGCAACGTGCTGGAAAAGGACGCGAAATCCGGCAATGCCTATACGGAGAAAGTGGCCGCGATGGCGACAGCGGAAGGCGCCGAATACGTCGTCATCTGCGCCGCGATCGAATCCGAAATCGCGCAACTCGGCAGCGACGAAGAAAAAAAAGAATTTTTATCCTCCATCGGGCTGGAAGAACCGGGCCTCAACCGCGTCATCCGCGCCGGATATAAATTGCTGAACCTGATCACCTTTTTCACCGTCGGCCCGAAAGAAGCCCGCGCCTGGACGGTCCGGCGCGGCTCCAAGGCGCCGCAGGCAGCAGGCGTCATCCATACCG
>CAYGGT010000035.1:0-17408 GCA_964349475.1 uncultured Rhodospirillaceae bacterium | reverse complement strand
GTCGTGATCATGACGGTATAAAGCAGCGCGTTGGGCGATATGAGTCGCAAAAAATACCGCGCATGCCGATCTGTCCATCCCATCATCGGGGCGACGGAGATGCTGGGGGAAGGGGGGGAATTTTTTGCGACCATGAGCATTATTATAACATTATGAATAAAAAGTCGAGATAAAAAAGAATGGAAGGGAAGCGCATTTCCGCTTATTCTCCCACGATGGAAAATAAGGTTTTTATGGCGCTGACGCTAGCAGTTTTTCTGGGAATAACCGGATTGGCATATGCCGCCGACACGGAAAGTAGCGGCCCTAAATTGCCTGTGCCGCGTTTTGTAACGCTTGGGGCGGATGAGGTGAATGTTCGCACCGGCCCCGGGATCCGCTATCCGATCAGGTTTATTCTTAAGAAAGATGGGCTTCCTGTCGAAATTATTAAAGAATTCGATGTCTGGCGCCAGATCCGGGATATGGAGGGCGGGAGCGGCTGGGTGCATCAAAGCCTGCTGTCGGGCAAGCGGGCGGCGATCGTCAAGGGAAACATGCAAACACTCTATAAAAAACCTGCCACTACTGCCAGACCTGTCGTGAAGCTGGAACCGGGCGTGATTGCGGGTCTTGACCGTTGCGACAAGGAGTGGTGTTATCTCAAAGTTGCAAGTTACAAAGGCTGGATCAGAAGAGAGAATCTCTGGGGCGTTTACGCTGATGAGAACGTAAAATAAGGAGCACAGCCTTGTCATCCCCGGACTCTCAAGAACGTCAGAAAGAGGAAGCGAAGAATGTCCGCGCGCGGATTGAAACGCTGATCAAGGATAAGGATGTCAAAACGCGTATTGTGCGGACGGTGTGCATTTATGCGGGCATGATTACCGAAACGCTGCTGGAATATGAAGAGCCGGACGTGGTGATGGAGCAGGCATTTTACCGTATCTCCGACCTCGCGCAGGCCGAGCCTGCCGAAGGCGCTGCGGACCCTGAGCTCATGCCGCTTGCCTATACGGTCGATCATGATACCGAACTGGGGCGGGCGCTTTCACGCAATGCTGCCAAGGTTTTGCCCAAGGGTCTTGATGATATGCATGAGATTGCCATCGCGCTGGTCATGAGTGATTTTCCAGCCTGGGAAAAAGCTGGCTATGCCCGCGACCGGATGCTGCGGCTGCTGGTGGAAACGGTTATTGCCTCGCTCACTTTTGAAATGGCCACGCAGGACTTTTGCGACTTGCTGATCGAGGATTTCATGGCCAAAGGCCACACGACCCCCGAAGCGCTGCTGGGGCTGGGCGCCGTTGCCGGACACTACTTCACGACTGCGCAAGGGCACATGAAACTGCCGGTTACCGCCGAAAAAGACATCATGAACGTCATGGTGCGGGAATCGTTGCGGCACGGCACGCCCGGCAGCAAGGATTGGGCAAGCCTTGCGGCTTCCAATGATTCCGAAGACAAAAACATCCCCGCGCATCTGAAAGAAATCAAGGCGGGGGTGGAGGAATTCTTTGTGCTCATCGGCCTGGAAGATCCTCTGGGGCGGGCGGTGGCGGTGGCCAAGGCGGTGGGGCGTATGGTTGCCGTAATATCCGTCGAAGATGTTGGACAGATCCATCCGAGTATTGCAAAATCACTGGCGAAAACCGGCATGATTCTGGGCGTCAATTACAAGGAGCACGTGATCAGTGCAAAATCTTAAGGTTAGGGAAGACACTGTGTCTCAGTCAAAAGCCAGCTACTCATATGAAGATTTAATTTCCTGCGGCAAAGGTCAGTTGTTTGGCCCCGGTAATGCGAAACTGCCGCTGCCGCCGATGCTGATGTTCGACCGGATCACGCAAGTCTCTTTGACAGGCGGCGCACATGATAAAGGTGAAATCGTCGCCGAGCTGGATATCAAGCCCGATCTTTGGTTCTTCGCCTGCCATTTCGAAGGTGATCCGGTGATGCCGGGATGCCTCGGCCTTGACGCTGTCTGGCAGTTGCTTGGGTTTTATCTCGGCTGGACGGGTGCTCCCGGCTCTGGCCGCGCGCTGGGCGTTGGCGAGGTCAAATTCTCCGGCCAAGTGTTGCCGACGACCAAAAAAGTAACCTATCGTGTGAATCTCAAGCGTGTCATCAACCGCCGCCTTGTGCTCGGCATCGGCGACGGAATCGTCGAGGCGGACGGCAAGGTAATTTATGAAGCGATGGACTTGAAAGTCGGCCTTTTCGCCAATCCGGCGGCGATGTAATTTAACAAAAACGCCGCGCCGGGATTGTCCGGCGCCCAGGGATGCTGCAACGAATGCGGCATGGCGAGTATGGAGTGTACATGAAACGCGTCGTCATCACCGGCATCGGCATTACTTCCTGCATCGGCAACGATCAGGATGAAGTCACGCAATCGCTGAAGGAGGGAAAATCCGGCATCGTCTTTGCCCCGAAATACGCGGAGATGGGCTTCAGAAGCCACGTGCATGGCCAGCCCAAAATAAATCTGGAAGAAAAAATTGATCGCAAGCTGCTGCGCTTCATGGGCGACGGCGCGGCTTATAACTACTTGTCGATGGAACAGGCGGTCAAAGATGCCGGCCTGGAAGAAAAAGACGTATCGAACGAGCGCACCGGTTTGATCATGGGCTCTGGCGGCCCTTCGACCAAGAATCTGCTGGAAGCCTTCGATGTCAGTCGCGAAAAAGGCCCGAAGCGCATCGGGCCTTACATGGTGACGCGCTGCATGTCGTCTACCAATTCGGCGACGCTGGCGACACCGTTCAAAATCAAAGGCGTCAATTATTCGATCACGTCGGCCTGCGCGACATCGGGGCACTGCATCGGCAACGCGGCGGAGCTGATCCAATGGGGCAAGCAGGATATCATGCTTGCGGGCGGCGGCGAGGAGCTGGACTGGACGCTGACGCTGCTGTTCGACGCGATGGGCGCCCTGTCATCCAAATATAATCACGAACCGACCAAAGCTTCCCGCGCTTATGACAGCCATCGCGACGGTTTCGTCATTGCTGGCGGTGGCGGGGTGGTGGTGCTGGAAGAGCTGGAGCACGCCAGGGCGCGCGGGGCAAAAATTTACGCTGAACTGACCGGATACGGCGCGACATCGGACGGCTATGACATGGTCGCGCCATCGGGCGAGGGAGCTGCGCGCTGCATGAAGCAGGCAACGGCGAGCGTGAAGGGGCCGATCGACTATATCAATACCCACGGTACTTCCACGCCGGTCGGTGATGGTGCGGAGCTGAAAGCGATGAAGGAAGTGTTCGGCGCCAAAATGCCTTACTTCAGTTCAACGAAATCCCTGACGGGACATTCTCTCGGCGCGACGGGCGTGCAGGAGGCGATTTACAGCCTGTTGATGATGAAACACAATTTTATCTGCGCGTCGGCCAATATTGAAACGCTCGATCCTGAAGCGGAAGGAATGCCCGTTGTGCAAAAGCGCATGGATGACATCAAGCTGAACCATGTCATTTCCAACAGTTTTGGTTTCGGCGGCACGAATTGCACATTGGCGTTTTCGCGCCACGAGGGGAAATAGCCGTGATAGATAAACTGATGCAAGGCAAGCGCGGCCTGATCATGGGCGTGGCGAACGATCACTCCATTGCCTGGGGGATTGCCAAAACGCTGCATGCCCATGGCGCGGAAACAGCCTTCACCTATCAGGACGAGCCGTTCGGCAAGCGCGTGCGCCCGCTGGCGGAAAGTCTTGGCGCCAAGCTTGTGCTGCAATGCGACGCCGCGAAGGAAGACGATCTTGACCGTGTATTCGCCACGTTGAAAAAAGAATGGGGCAGGATTGATTTTGTCGTGCATGCGATTGCCTTTTCCAACAAGGACGAGTTAAAAGGGCATTACGTCGATACTTCGTTGCAGAACTTTCTCAATTCGCTGCACATTTCCTGCTATTCCTTCACGTCGGTGGCGCGTCGCGCCAAAGATCTGATGACGGCGGGGGGCAGCATGATCACGCTGTCTTATCTGGGGTCTGAGCGGGTCATGCCGAATTACAACGTCATGGGTGTGGCCAAGGCGGCGCTGGAGGCTTCGGTGCGTTATCTGGCGGCGGATCTCGGCCCTAAAAATATCCGCGTCAACTCGATTTCAGCGGGGCCGATGCGGACGCTGGCGGGTGCTGTGATCGGCAATGCGCGCCACACTTTTAAATTCACGACCAAATCATCGCCTCTGGGGCGCCCGGTCACGCTGGATGAGCTTGGCAATACCGCGCTTTATTTCCTCAGCGACTTGTCATCGGCTGTGACGGGTGAAAACCACCATGTCGATTGCGGCTTTAATGTCATGGGCATGCCGCGTCAGGAAACCTTTGAAGAAATCGCCGCGATGAACGGCAACGGCGAGCATTAAGCGACCACCACCAGCACATGCTTTTTCTTCCCGGCGGATAATTTGATCGTTTGATCCGCCGAGAGATGCGCGAGCGTGACGGGCATTTGTTCGGCGGACACTTTTTCATCATTGATCCGCGCCCCGCCGCCGGCAATCAGCCGCCGGGCTTCGCCGCCGGAAGCCGCCAGCCCGGCATCTTTGAACAACACAAACGCGGGGATTCCCGCCGCAAGCGCGGCACGGGGGATGGTGATGGTCGGCAGCCCTTCAGCGGCAGCGCCTTCTTCAAAAGTTTTGCGCGCTGTTTCTGCGGCATTTTCGGCGGCGCTTTGCCCATGGCAAAGTTTGGTTGCTTCGAAAGCAAGAATTTTCTTGGCCTCGTTGATATCGGAACCTTGCAGTTTTTCCAGCTTTTCGATCTCTGGAATAGCAAGTTCGGTGAACAGGCGCAGGAAACGGCTTACATCGTCGTCTTCCGTATTGCGCCAGTATTGGTAGTAATCGTAAGGAGAGAGTTTATCGGCATTCAGCCATACGGCCCCCTGCTCCGTCTTGCCCATTTTTTTGCCCGACGCCGTCGTCAGCAGCGGGGCTGTCAGGCCGAATAATTCAACTTGCGTGACGCGGCGGGCAAGTTCGACCCCCTGAATGATATTGCCCCACTGGTCGGATCCGGCCATTTGCAGGCGGCATTTTTTTGTGCGGGAGAGCTCAAGAAAATCATAGCCCTGCAAGATCATGTAATTGAACTCAAGGAAACTGAGGGACTGCTCCCGTTCCAGCCGCTGCTTGACGCTGTCCATGGCGAGCATGCGGTTGATTGAAAAATGCTTCCCGTAGTCGCGCAGGAAATCGATGTAATTCAGGGATCGCAGCCAGTCGGCGTTATTCACCAGGCTGGCGCAGGGAATATTTTGTTTGGCAGTGTCGGCCGTATCCCCGAATTGGAGAATCCTGCGAAAAAAACCGCGAATTGAGGCAACATTATTCTGCACGGCCTCTTCAGTCAGCAATTGGCGCGATTCATCTTTCCCCGTGGGGTCGCCGATCATGCCTGTAACGCCGCCAATCAGGACAATCGGTTCGTGGCCGCACTTTTGAAACCAGCGCATCATGAGATAGGGGATCATATGTCCGACATGCAGGCTGTCTCCCGTGGGATCGACACCGCAATAGGCCACTACTTTTTCCGTGCGCAGGAGGGTGTCCAGCCCTTCCAGGTTCGTGCATTGATGCAAAAACCCGCGTTCTTGCATGATTTTGAGGAATTCAGAGCGCACCGTGGTCACCATTTGCCTCGTTTGTTCAATTCGCCTACTATATTATATATAGCAGGAAAGAATGCCAATGAAGATATACAGGGTGATCGGGCTGATGAGCGGTACGTCGCTGGATGGCGTTGATGCTGCCTTGTTGCGCACGGACGGTGACGGCCATATTGAGCGGGAGGCGTTTTTAAGCCTTCCGTACGATGACGATTTAAGAGCGGAGATTCGCGCGCGTTTTGGCAAGACGGCGGGGGAGGCGGGGAGCGCGGAAAAGGCGCTGACAGTCGCCCATGCTGAAACGGTGCACCGGCTGCTGGAGATGCAGGGCATACAGTCAAAAGACATCGACTTGATCGGGTTTCACGGCCAGACGATTTCCCATGCGCCTGAAAAACGCCATACCTGCCAGATCGGCGACGGCGCCTTGCTGGCTGCCATGACCGGCATTAAGGTCGTGAACGATTTCCGCAGCGCGGACGTCAAGGCGGGCGGGCAGGGCGCGCCGCTGGTTCCTGTCTATCATCAGGCCCTTGCCCATCAGCTGGAAAAGCCGGTCGTGTTCCTGAATATCGGCGGCGTCGCGAATGTGACTTATGTCGGCAGAAACGCGGAGCTTATTGCATTTGACACCGGCCCCGGCAATGCGCTGATCGACGACTGGATGCTGCAAAAAACCGGCGACAGATTTGACGAGAGCGGAAAAACAGCTCTGGGCGGACGGGTCGATGAAGCGATCCTGAAAAAACTTTTGGCGCATCCCTTTTTTGCCGCCCAGCCTCCGAAATCCCTCGATCGCGATGCGTTCATGTCGAAAGCATGGGAAGGCCTGTCCCTGGCGGATGGCGCGGCGACGCTGGCGGCTTTTACGGTTCAGTCAATTCTTCATGCTGCGCGGCACTTTCCCGAGCAGCCGAAACAATGGATCGTCGCCGGCGGCGGCAGGCACAACCGTTTCCTGATGCAGCAATTGCAGCGTCATATCAACACGCCGATCCTGCCCATTGACGAGATGGGGTTGAACGGTGACGCCATCGAAGCGGAGGCTTTCGCTTATCTGGCGGTGCGCAGCATCCGGGGTTTGCCGATCAGTTTTTATACGACGACCGGAGTGCCGGAGCCAATGACCGGTGGCAGGTTTCACGCGTGCCGATGATCTTCGAAGCCACGGCCGAAAATATTCAGACTGCCGCCGAGCGCCTGAAATCCGGCGGGCTGGTGGCTTTGCCGACGGAAACGGTATACGGGCTAGGCGCCGACGCGACCAATGACCGCGCCGTGGCCAGCATTTTTGTCGCCAAAGGCCGCCCGACCTTCAATCCCGTGATCGTGCATTTTCAAAATAAAGCAGACGCGGAAAAAGCTGTTGTATTTAATGCCGGGGCGGAGATGCTGGCCTCTCTCTTCTGGCCGGGTCCGCTGACGTTGATTTTACCGCGCCGCAACGACACGAATATTTCACTGCTGTGCAGCGCGGGCCTGCCGACGTTGGCGGTGCGCGTGCCTTCGCATCCGGTTGCACAACACCTGATCAAAGCATTGGGCAAGCCCATTGCGGCGCCGAGCGCGAATAGATCCGGCAGCCTAAGCCCCACTATGCCGCAGCATGTTTTGCAAAGTCTGGGAGAAAACGCCGGCATGATCCTGATGGGCGGCAGGGCGGCGGTGGGGCTGGAATCGACAGTGGTCGATATGGCGGGGGATGTACCCGTGCTGCTGCGCCCCGGCGCCGTGACGCTGGAAGATCTGCAGATGCATATCGGCGCGGTGAAAGTTGAAGTGGCAGCGGTGGATGACAACCCAAAGTCTCCCGGGCAATTGCTGAAGCACTATGCGCCGAAAACGCCCCTTCGCCTGAAAGCCGTTGACGTGCAACCGGGGGAGGCTTTGCTGGCCTTTGGCTCGATAAAATTCATGGGCATCCGGGGCGGCGGCGCCGCGCGCGACCTGCCTTCTTCCGCCCGTCTGAACCTGAGCGAACAAGGCGACCTCAACGAAGCGGCGGCGAACTTGTTTTCGATGCTGCACCGGCTGGACACGGGCGGATTCAGGGCGATTGCCGTGATGGATATGCCGGAGGCAGGGCTGGGGATGGCGATAAACGACCGTTTGCGGCGGGCGGCCGGGGCGCAAAGGCAAGCCGATTAACGCAATATTAAATCTATTTTCATATAATTAAGTGCGAGACTTTTTAACGATCACGGGTCAAGGGATATGTCGTTCACATCCTTTCTGCAGGAGTTTAACCGCATTGCCACCGTCGCTGCGCGTGCGCCGTTGCAGGCAGCATTGGCGAGGCAGTTAAATCAGTCGGCCACTGCGGCGCGTAAGACATGGCCTGAAAAATTAGAGAACCTTCTTGTTCTCGTTCTGCCCTTGGCAGCGAGGATTGATATTTCGGTGGATGCTCCAAAATGTTTAACGAAGAATGTTGTAGGCGTTCAGCAGGCTGTTAGTTATGCAACGGATTATTTGAGGAGCACTCATGCTTCAGGCTTTGCTAACCGTGATTACTTCATGAATGACGGAGCTTTCGTCCCATTAGTGGCGTTGCAAGACTGTGCAGGAATTTCTTCTCTCAAAGATATAAAAGCAATGAACGTTCTCCATATATTCGATCATGAAATCGGTCATCTTGTCGTTAAAGGCGGGTATCCTGATTTTGAGAGCGAGGGGCATTTGGGTGAATGCGCCGCAGATGCCTATGCCATGCTCAGACATATACAACGATTTGGCCTGCAATCCGGTTTTTTTGAATATTACAAAAGGGCCGATCAGGTTGTGCTGGGAATCTCCCCTATACATTACACGAACATTGTGAATGAAAAAGTGAAGCAGGTTGCGGAGAGCAGGGATATTTCCCGCCTGTCACTGCGCGAGACGGCGAAACTGGCCGGAGAAATAGCCATGATATACGCGCTGACACCGGCAATACTTCAAAAAATTTCTGCCGCTTTCTGCCACGTTCAGGCTTGTTGTAGGCGGCTGCCGGACAATGATCCGGATAAATGGCCGCGCATTTTCAGAGAGACGATGTATGCCATGAAACTCCATTCAGGCAATCCTGATATTGTTGCTGCGGGAAAAAGTTTTCTTTTGCAACCGGACAACGCGGACTATATAAAAAATGCAGCAGCAGGAGGGGCCTATGGGATGGATGATGTATGTGATTTTATGGGGCAGTTCGAGACAAAGCCCGTGCCACCCCAGATTCAACACAATCCTGGCAAGATTGCTGCAAAACTGCGCTGTTTATTAACCCCCAGGGGCTGAATCCGGTCTTGCGCCCTGTCCCCGTACCCTGTAAAAAGGGCGGGCATGACAACAGATCAGAAAAATATCCGGAATTTCGCCATTATCGCCCATATCGACCATGGGAAATCGACGCTGGCCGACCGGCTGATTCAGCGCTGCGGCGGGCTGGAGGCGCGGGAGATGAAGGAGCAGGTTCTTGATAACATGGAGCTGGAGCGCGAAAGGGGCATCACCATCAAGGCCCAGACCGTCCGCCTCAATTACAAAGCGAAAGACGGCAGTGATTATATCCTCAACCTGATGGATACGCCCGGCCACGTGGATTTTGCCTATGAGGTGAGCCGGTCGCTGGCGGCCTGCGAAGGCGCTTTGCTGGTCGTGGACGCGTCTCAGGGTGTGGAGGCACAGACGCTGGCCAACGTCTATCAGGCGCTTGACGGCAATCTTGAGATTATTCCGGTCATCAACAAAATTGATCTGCCTTCCGCTGATCCAGATCGCGTCAGGCAGCAGATCGAAGACGTGATCGGGTTGGATGCTTCCGATGCGGTGCTGACGTCCGCCAAGGCAGGCCTGGGCATTGATGATCTGCTGGAAGCGATCGTTCAACGGCTGCCGCCGCCCAAGGGCGACGCGGATGCGCAATTGAAGGCGCTGCTCGTGGACAGCTGGTATGACGCTTATCTTGGCGTCGTGGTGCTGGTGCGTGTTGTCGAAGGCACGATCAAGACCAAAGACAAGCTGCGTTTCATGAGCACGGGCGCCGCTTACGAAGCGGACCGGGTCGGGGTTTTTACGCCCAAGCATATTATCACCGGCAAGCTTGGCCCCGGCGATGTCGGTTTTGTCACCTGCGGCATCAAAAATATTACCGAGACGAAGATCGGCGACACGATCACGCTGGACCGCAATCCCTGCGCCGTGGGGCTGCCCGGCTTTAAACCTTCGGTGCCGATGGTGTTTTGCAGCCTCTTTCCGCTGGATAGCAGCGACTACGAAAAGCTGCGTGACAGCCTCGGCAAGCTTGCGTTGAATGACGCTTCTTTGCACTATGAAGCTGAAAGCTCGACAGCGCTGGGCATGGGTTTTCGCTGCGGATTTCTGGGGTTGCTGCATCTTGAAATCATTCAGGAGCGTTTGGAGCGGGAATATAATCTCGACCTGATCCCGACGGCGCCTTCCGTGGTATATAAAATCTATCTCACCAACGGCGACGAAATGACGCTGTATAACCCCGCCGACCTGCCGGATGTGGTGCGCATCACTAAAATCGAGGAGCCGTGGATCAAGGCGACGATCTTCGTGCCGGATGAGTACCTGGGCAGCATTTTAACGCTCTGTCAGGAGCGCCGGGGCGTTCAAAAAGAACTGACTTGGGTGGGTTCCCGCGCCATGGCGGTATATCGCCTGCCGCTGAACGAAGTGGTGTTTGATTTCTACGACCGGCTCAAGTCCATCAGCCGCGGCTATGCCAGCATGGACTATGTGCTGGACGGCTTTAGCGAGGGCGACTTGGTGAAGTTGCAGATCCTCGTCAATCAGGAACCGCTGGATGCATTGTCCATGATCGTTCATACCTCGCAAGCTGAGCGGCGCGGGCGGCAGTTGTGCGAGCGGCTGAAAGATCTGATCCCGCGGCAGCTTTTTAAAGTCGCCATTCAGGCGGCCATCGGCGGTAAGATCATCGCCCGCGAGGACGTTTCCGCCATGCGCAAGGATGTGACGGCCAAGTGTTATGGCGGCGATATTTCCCGCAAGCGTAAGCTGCTCGACAAGCAAAAAGAAGGCAAGAAGAAAATGCGCCAGTACGGCAACGTCGAAATCCCCCAGTCCGCCTTCATCGCCGCGCTGCGGATGAGCGACGAAAAATAACCCTTTCAAAGCAAGATCCTTCATCGTCCCGCTTCTTCGGGATGACGGTCAAAATATGAATTGCCCTTTGGAATCGGCATTTTTTGCTGTTCTTCATCGAAAAACAGGCCAAAATCGGTCTTTTTAAAAGATTTTTGTTGGCGATGCGCCGTGAATCTGTCATGAATCGTGTATGGGCGAAGTTAAAATGTGATTCTGGGGAGGGCCGGTTTTAAAGGCTTAAACCAAACGTTTTGAGCGCCGATGTTTAACCCTTTAACTGAATAAGAGAGTTTAAAAAATGGCTAAATCAACACTGGCACCAACCGTTACCCTGAAAAATATCGGTACGGATCTCGCTGAAAAACATGAGATGACCAAAAAAGCGATGAACACCATTCTTGATGATCTGGTCGCTTCCCTCGTAAAAAACCTGAAAAAAGGCAACCGTATCCGTATGGCTGGCCTCGGCATCCTGCAAGTGCGCAAACGCGCTGCACGCATGGGTCGTAACCCTGCAACCGGCGAAGCGATCAAAATTCCTGCAAAAAAGAAAATCGCTTTCCGCGCTGCTAAAGAACTGAAAGAAGCAGTCGGCAAATAGTTTTTTCCTTCTTCGGAAGGCTGAAGTGCAAAGCCCCGCCATAGCGATATGGCGGGGCTTTTGTTATAGCGACGCCCTGCTTATACCAACGGCCCTAAGTTTTGACCTGTCCTTTTTCCCCTCTCCCGCGTTGCGGGAGAGGGGGTAATTGAGTCAAAACTTAGGGCCGCTGGTATTATTTATAAGCTACTTTCAGCACTTCATACGCCTTGGCGCCTTTTGGCGTTGTCACTTCAACCGTATCGCCGATGGTTTTGCCGATCAGGGCGCGGGAGAGGGGGGCGGTGAAGGCGAGCATGCCTTTTTCAAAGTCAGCTTCGTATTCGCCGACGATCTGATAGGTGTGTTCTTTCTCTGTATCGCCATCAATGACTTTGACCGTCGCGCCGAATTTAATGATATTGCCGGTCATTTTGGTCGGGTCAATGATGTCAACGCGGGAGAGCCTGTCTTCGAGGTCGAGGATACGGCCTTCGATAAAGCTCTGGCGTTCGCGCGCGGCGTGATATTCCGCGTTTTCGGACAAGTCCCCATGTTCGCGCGCTTCTGAAATTGCCTGAATGATGGCGGGACGCTCGACCGTTTTAAGAACTTTGATTTCTTCCTGAAGCCGGTCAAAACCAGTCAGCGTAATCGGTACTTTTGTTGTCATCTTTTAACGCCTTTATAGACCCTCGCATCGCGGGGGTGACTTACGCCGCTTGCAGATATTCCTGCAGCGATTTCACGTCAAAAGGCTCAGACTGTCGCAAAGCCGCTATCGCATCGACAGCGGCTTTGGCGCCCGAGATTGTCGTGTAATAAGGTATTTTATTCTGTAATGCCGCGCGGCGCAAGTTAAAGCTGTCAGCGACGGCCTGGGGGCCTTCGGTGGTATTCAGCATCAGGTCGATGTCTCCGTTGATCATGGCATCGACGACATGGGGTTGGCCTTCGTGGACCTTGTTGACCTTGTGGGCGCGAATGCCGGCCTCTACCAGGTGTTTGGCGGTGCCGCCGGTCGCCACGATCCGGAAGCCCATATCTGCCAGCTTGGCGGCGAGCGGGATGATTGAATTTTTGTCAGAATCTTTAACAGAAATAAAGACCGTGCCGGAAAGGGGGAGTTTTGATCCGGCGCCGATCCGCGCCTTGGCGAAAGCGCGGCGGAAGTCGCGGTCGATGCCCATGACTTCGCCGGTCGATTTCATTTCGGGGCCGAGCACGACATCCACTTTCGGGAACCGCGCGAAGGGGAAGACCGGCGCTTTCACCGCGACATGGTCGAAAGTGCGGTGATGCAACACGCCTTCGGCCTTCAGTGCTGAGATTGTATCGCCGACCATCAGGCGCGTGGCGGCCTTGATGACCGGCATGCCTGTCGCCTTTGCCACGAAAGGCACCGTGCGGGAGGCGCGCGGGTTTACTTCCAGCACGTAAATTTCGTATTTGTCGAGATTGGCCGGGTCGCGGCTTTGGCGGACGGCGAATTGCACGTTCATCAGGCCGACGACGTTCAGGGCTTTGGCGAGAGTCATTGTTTGATCCATAAGGTCAATGACGATCTCCTGCCGCAGGGAATAGGGCGGCAGTGAACAGGTGCTGTCGCCGGAATGGATACCGGCTTCCTCTATGTGCTCCATGACGCCGGCGATAAAAACTTCCTTGCCGTCGCAAAGCGCATCGACATCCACCTCGATGCAGTTTTGCAGGTAGTGGTCGATGAGCACGGGCGATGTGCGCCCTAAATTTATATCAGGCGCCTTTGCGCCGGGCGATGTGCGCCCTAAATTGATATCAGGCGCCTTCGCGCCGGGCGATGTGCCGGATACCTCCACGGCGGCGTCGATGTATCGTCGCAGCGTCTGCATATCGTAAACGATTTCCATCCCGCGACCGCCCAGGACGTAAGAGGGCCTCAACACGACAGGGAAACCAATTTCATCCGCAATTTTTTCCGCTTCTTCTTTGGAGCGGGCGATGCCGTTGACGGGCTGCTTTAATTTTATTTTGTGGATGAGCTGCGCAAACCGTTCCCGGTCTTCGGCAAGATCAATGGCGTCCGGGCTGGTGCCGAGAATTTTAACGCCTGCATCTTCCAGCTCCTGACAGAGCTTGAGCGGCGTCTGTCCGCCCAGCTGCACGATGACGCCCAGGATTTCGCCGTTTTTCTTTTCTGCTTCGATAATATCGAGGACTTTTTCGGCAGTGACGGGTTCAAAGTACAGCCGGTCGGAAGTGTCGTAATCGGTGGACACCGTTTCCGGGTTGCAGTTGATCATAATGCTCTCGATGCCTTTTTCGCGCAGCGCGAAAGAGGCATGGACGCAGCAATAGTCAAACTCGATCCCCTGACCGATGCGGTTGGGGCCGGAGCCGATGATGATGGCTTTTTTGTTGGGCGTGGGGCGGGATTCGCATGCGTTCCCTACTTCATAGGTTGAATACATGTAGGCCGTATCGGAGGCAAATTCTCCCGCGCAGGTATCGACGCGCTTGAACACGGGAAAAACGCCAGCCTTGTGACGCTGTTTTCTTACATCTGTTGTTGTTATATGCGTCAACTCCGCAATGCGTGCATCGGAAAAACCCAGTTGCTTGGTTTCCATCCAGTCCGTGACGCCGTCAATCCTGATTTTTTCTTCATGGGTGACAAGCGCCTGAATGCGCTCCAGAAACCATTTGTCGAATTTGCAGGCATCGTGGATTTCATCCACAGAAAATCCATGCCGCAGCGCTTGCGCGATCACCAGGATGCGGTCCGGGCGCGGCTGGGATAACGCAGCGAGAATGTGCTGCGGGTGATAATCCACGCCGGGCGGCATTAATTGCATTTCTTTGAGCCCTGTCAGCCCCGTTTCCAGGGAACACAGCGCCTTTTGCAGAGATTCTTCGAAGGTGCGCCCCATGGCCATGACTTCGCCGACGGACTTCATGGAGGTGGTGAGATGTTCTTCCGTGCCGCGAAATTTTTCAAAGTTAAAGCGCGGGATTTTTGTGACCACGTAATCAATCGCCGGCTCGAACGATGCGGGGGTTGATCCTGTAATATCATTCTTCAGTTCATCCAGCGTATAGCCGACCGCCAGTTTCGCCGCGATTTTGGCAATGGGGAATCCTGTGGCCTTGGAAGCCAGTGCCGAGGAGCGGCTGACGCGCGGGTTCATCTCGATCACCACCAAGCGTCCATCAACCGGGTTCACGGCGAACTGCACGTTGGAGCCGCCGGTTTCGATGCCGATGCCGCGCAGCACGGCGATCGAGGCGTTACGCATCACCTGATATTCCTTGTCGGTCAGGGTCAGGGCGGGGGCCACGGTGACGCTGTCGCCGGTATGGATCCCCATCGGGTCGATGTTTTCGATGGAGCAGACGATGATGCAATTGTCGTTTTTGTCGCGCACGACTTCCATTTCGTATTCTTTCCAGCCGAGCACGGATTCTTCGACCAGAATTTGCTTGACGGGCGAAGCGGCCAGGCCGGATTTGACGAGTGTTTCAAATTCATCGCGGTTATAGGCGATCCCGCCGCCCGTGCCGCCGAGCGTGAAAGAGGGGCGGATGACAGCGGGCAGGCCGATAAAGTCAAGCACCTCCAGTGCTTCAGAAAGACTTTTGGCCGTCTTGCTTTTCGGGCAGTCGAGGCCGAGGTTTTTCATCACCCCTTTGAACAATTCGCGGTCTTCGGCCAGTTCTATCGCTCGTTTTTTCGCGCCGATAAGCTCAATGCCGAGCCTTTCGAGCGTGCCGTTATCTGCCAGCGCCAGGGCGGTGTTCAGCGCCGTCTGCCCGCCCATGGTCGGCAGCAAAGCATCCGGCCGTTCTTTTTCTAAAATCTTTGCCACGATTTCGGGCGTGATCGGCTCGATGTAGGTCGCGTCCGCAAGGTCCGGGTCGGTCATGATGGTCGCGGGATTCGAGTTGATCAGGATCACCCGGTATCCCTCATCCCGCAGCGCCTTGCAGGCCTGCGTGCCGGAGTAGTCGAATTCGCATGCCTGCCCGATGACAATGGGCCCGGCGCCGATGATCGCGATGGATTTGATGTCGGTGCGCGCCGTCATGCTGTTTTTCTCAAGCGCTGTTCTATGTGCTGTTTGAATTGTTCGAAAAGATAGTGGCTGTCCTGCGGGCCGGGAGAGGCTTCGGGATGGTACTGCACCGAGAATACCGGGCGGCCTTTCAGGCGCAGGCCTTCATTGGTGCCGTCAAATAAACTGACATGCGTCACTTCAGCCGTGTCGGGCAGGCTTTCGGGGAGAACATGAAACCCGTGGTTCTGGCTGGTGATTTCAATTTTCCCTGTTGCAATATTTTTGACCGGCTGGTTCGCCCCCCGATGCCCGAAAAGCAATTTTGCCGTTTTTCCGCCAAGCGCTAACGCCAGCAATTGATGGCCGAGGCAGATACCGAATAAAGGCAGCCCTGCTTTCAGCAGTTTCTGGAGCACGGGTACGGCGTAAATCCCGGTCGCCGCCGGATCACCGGGGCCGTTGGATAAAAAGATTCCATCCGGTTGCAACGCCAATATATCTTCGGCGGAGGTGTCGCAGGGAACGATCGTCAGTCTGAACCCCTGCGCCGCCAGACATCGCAGGATATTGCGCTTGACGCCGTAGTCGATGACGACGACGTGATTCTTGTTTCCCTTCTCCCCCCCTGCGGCGGTTGGCGCCAAAGTATAAATTTTTTTCGTTGAGACGGCTTTGGCCATGTCGAGCCCGTCCATGCGTGGCCAGTTTTTGGCTTGCGCGGCGATACCAGCCGCATCATTTTTTTGTGGCGCTGAAAAAGAAATCACCCCATTTTGCGCGCCATGCTTGCGCAGATGCTGCGTCAGGGCGCGGGTGTCGATGCCGCAGATGCCGGTGAGGTTGTTTTCCTTGAGCCAGACGTTAAAGTGCTTTTCCGCGCGGTGATTGGAAGGCGAGGTGATGTCGGTGCGGAGGATTAATCCTGTCGCAAAGGGTTTGTCTGCTTCATTGTCGAAGTCGTTGGCGCCGACGTTGCCGATATGCGGGAAAGTAAAGGTGATGATCTGCCCGGCATAGGAAGGGTCGGTCATGATTTCCTGATAACCGGTCATTGCGGTGTTAAAGCATATCTCCCCGCCGGTGATTCCTGCAACGCCGATACCCTTGCCGCGGAACATCGTGCCGTCTGCCAGTACCAGGAGCGCAGGAGGGAAAGGCGGTAAAAACATGCTGACCTTCATAAGGCTTCATTGTATGATTGCCGAGAGGATACCTTATTACAAAACAAACGGGATACTAAAATGTCACTCAGAGAAAAATTTACTGAAAATTTGAAGGCGGCGATGCATGCCAAGGATGAAATCACCGTGGCGACATTACGTCTAATCATTTCTGCTATGAAAGACAAGGACATCGCCGCCCGCACCGCCGAAAGCCGCGAGGGCATCAAGGATGAACAAATTCTCTCTCTTTTGCAATCCATGGTCAAACAGCGCCAGGAATCGATCAAAATGTACCTCCAGGGCGGCCGCCCCGAACTTGCTGACCGCGAATCTGCCGAGATCAAAGTCATCGAAAATTACCTGCCCAAACAGCTGTCGGAAGATGAAATGAAAGCCGTGGTGCAGAAAACGATTGTTTCCATCGGCGCCACCACCGTCAAAGACATGGGCAAGGTCATGGCCGAACTCAAGGCCAACTATTCCGGCCAGATGGATTTTTCCAAGGTCGGCGGGTTGGTGAAAGAAAAGCTGGCGGGGTAATTTACGCCGCCACTTTCCAAACCTTCATCCACGCATCAAAATCCGCCAACGCCCGCGATGTATAGGATTTCTTGCGATCTCTGCCGCGCATGCTGTCGTCAATGGGCGGGAAGAGTCCGAAATTGACGTTCATCGGCTGAAAAGTCTCAGCATTCGCGCCGGTCGTGATGTGGTTGAGCAGCGCGCCCATTGCCGTCGTCACAGGGGGCGTTGACAGATCCTGTCCGAGTATTTCCGCAGCGGCAAAGCGCCCCGCCAGCAATCCGACGGCGGCGCTTTCGACATAGCCTTCGCAGCCGGTGATCTGTCCGGCGAAGCGCAGGCGCGGCATGGCTTTTAATTTCAGCGTCGCATCCAGCAGGCGCGGGCTGTTGATGAAGGT
>CAYGGT010000034.1:0-18423 GCA_964349475.1 uncultured Rhodospirillaceae bacterium | reverse complement strand
AAGTGTCCGGCCCGACGTCGTCGATGGTGCGGATCACCAATAAAACTTCCGCCAAGACGCAAATGCAATCCGTTTCCAGCATCGTGATCATGGACGCGGCGAACAACGTCAACCCCGCGGCTCGCCGGCGACTGCGACGGTGATGGCTCGATCGAGCCGCGCGCCTGGCGGCGCCAGCACTTATGGCGGTGCTGGCACACTCTGCGGGACCAAAATTTACGGAAATTAATGCGTTACTATAGCTGGTCAGTTTTGGCCTTCGGAGGGCTGCGGCATCCGGCGGGCCCGGGAATGGCGCCCCCGTCGGATTTGCCATGGGTGGCAATGGAAAAGTAGTGATCACTCCGTTTTAGTTGGCCTATAATAAGCGCCACCCGCGAGTGTGGTGAAATGGTAGACACAAGGGACTTAAAATCCCTCGGGCCGAGAGGCCTATGCCGGTTCAAGTCCGGCCACTCGCACCATTCTTCGCGCAGGGGAACGCGATCGAGAGAAAAGAGTTATGCCGAAAAAATACATACGCTATTTCAACCGCGGGCTGGTTATCGGCTTTGAAGTTCTGGGCGGGGCCGCTGTTCTGCTTTTTGCGGGGTGGTTGCTTTTGATTATCCGGCTGTCGCAGGGGCCGATGCAGGTCAATTTCCTGACAGACAACATCGAACAAGCGCTCGCCCGTCAGCAGCCTGGTTTTAAATACGACGTGGGGGCTACGCTTCTGACCTGGGGCGGCGCGGCGCAGCCTTTTATATTTGACATGAACAATGTGCAGATCGTCCGCGACGACGGCACGCCGGTTTTGTCTGTCGAGAAAGTCGGCATCCAGCTTTCCAAACGGTATCTGGTTTTCGGCCGGCTCGTGCCGCGCGTGATCAGGATTTACAGCCCCGCCCTGCGGGTGATACGCGGGGAAGAAGGGCAGTTCGTGCTGAACATGAGCGATCTGGCGGTGAACAGCGGAGATCCGGAGCAAGCGGAGTTCATGAAAACACTGCTGCTGCAGATGAAAGGCAGAGACGTCGGTGATTTTCTGGGCGGGCTGGAACAGGTGACGATTACCGATGCGGCGCTTTTTTATGAAGACAAAATACTGGGCGTCAGCTGGAAGTCCAGAAATTCCGATATCAAGCTGACCCGCAGGACCGGCGGCTTGCTGGTCGATGCCATCGCGAATGTGGAGATGGATCAGCAGAATCAGGCGTATATACGCGGCAGTTTTTATTACAGCTGGCAGACCTATAAACCGAACGGGGTTATTCAGTTTGCGTCTTTCAATCCCTCTTTGCTGGCGCAGCAGAGCGAAGAACTCAAAAATTTTTCGGGGATCGATCTATCATTAAAGGGCAGCGTTTCTTTCGAGATGGATCGGGACTTCAAGCCGGGACACGGGCGTTTCGTATTGGGGGCCGATGACGGCAGGGTCACCGCGCCCGGCGTTTTTTCAAAGCCTGTGTCCGTCACGAAATTCTATATGCAGGGGCAGTTTGATGCGTCCAGCAAAGAAATGATTCTGGAGCAATTCCGTGCCGATCTCGGCGGTCCTAAACTTGATATGGCGGTGAATATTAAAAAACAGGCTGACGGGCGCCTCATCCAGGGAAAGGCGGTGCTGCGGGATATGCCGATGGATCGCCTGAAACTGTATTGGCCGGAAAAGCTCGCGGTTGACGCGCGCGCCTGGGTGACGGGGCATCTGCCGGCCGGAACCGCTTCCAAGGCGACGCTGGATATGGAGATGCTGGCGGCGGGGGGGGATTTTAACGCGCTGACGCTGCAAAAACTGGGCGGGGAAATTACTTTTCACGGCATCAGGGTCGATTACTTCCCGCCGCTCATGCCCGTGACGCGCGTGAGCGGCAAGGCCGTCTATGATCAAAAGTCTTTCAACCTTGATCTGACCAGCGGCGCGCTTGGCGACATGCAGGTGACGCGATCGAAAATCGCCATCACCGATCTTGACATTCAGGATCACGATACCCACGCCAAAATAGATATTGCCGTCTCTCTTAACGGGCCATTGCGGACGGCGCTGCAGGTGCTGGATGAAAACCCCCTGCAATATGCGCAAAAACTGGGGATCCAGACGGCAAATGTGTCAGGCAGTACGGCCGTTGATGTGGGATTCAAATTTCCCCTCTATGATCAGCTGGCGTTGCCGGAAGTGCAGGTAACGGCGGAGGCTCAGCTTAAAGATGTTCTCCTGAAAAATATCTTGCCTGAGCTTTCTCTCACTGAAGGGCCGATGGCTTTGGCCTTGGCAAACGGCACGCTGACGATCGCGGCGGACCAGTCGCCGACGCTGTTGTTTAAGGGCGACATCACACCGACCGCATTTTCCCTGCCGATGGTCAACCACAAAAAATTACCGGGCGTGCCGGGTACGCTCGATTTGCTGGTGCATTTTAAGGATGGAAAGCCTGCCCGCATTACTGATTTTGCACTTGCGACGGGAGGGTCGTTGCTGAAAGGAGATCTTGTTTTCGGGGCGGATGGCCAGTCCTTGAAAAACGTCTCCTTCACGCAGGCCAGACTGGGGGAGACGGATATCGCGCTGGAGGCGGAGCACAAGGGCAGGGACGGATACGTGCTGACAATAACCGGCCGACAGTTTGATGCGTCGGCGCTGTTGGGCGACAAGGAAGCGGCGCTTGCCGCGCCCGTCACGCCGCTGACGATTTCCATGGCCGTGGAGCGGTTGAAAACGGGCCAAGACAAATACATTGAAAAGATGAAGATGTTCATGCGCCGGAATAACTGGGCGCGTATCGAACAGCTGGAAGTGGACGGCGTTTCAGGGGCAAAGCCGCTGCATCTGCGCTATCGGCCGGTTGCAGGCGGTCATACGCTCCTTTTTGAAGCGGACAATGCCGGCGCCGCTCTTCGCGCGCTCGGCATCGCCAGCAGCGTGCGCGGCGGCAAACTCGTGGTGAATGCAAAGCCCGACGCGAAGGGAGGCCCGCGGGATGTGCGGGGCCTGGCGACTCTCACCGATTTCTCGCTTGTCGGCGTGCCGGTGCTGGGCATGCTTTTGAACTCCATCTCCCTCACGGGGATTGTTGAGTTGTTGAACGGCGAGGGGATTGCCTTCAAGAAAATGCGCGCTGAATTTCTCTGGGTTGATAAAGGCCCGCCGGACAGCACGAAAAATACACGCACCCTGATCATCAAGGATGGAGAAACTTCCGGGGCTTCGCTGGGCCTGACTTTTCAGGGCATGATCGACAAATGGGCGAACCGGCTGGACATGAACGGCACCATTATTCCTGCGTCGGATCTGAATAAACTGGTGGGGATCATCCCGCTGGTGGGCAATATTCTGACTGGCGGCGGGAAGGGCGTCTTCGCCGCCACCTATACCATCAAAGGCCCCACTGATAACCCCACCGTCACGGTTAATCCGCTGGCAGTGCTGGCGCCAGGAATATTCAGGAAGCTGTTTTTTGAGAAATAATTATTTTTTCGTATCGGTATTATACTTCCCCAGATTGCCGACGAACTGCTGCACCGCCGTGTAATCTTTGCCGGCGGTCGGGGTGGTGCGGTTGACGACGTCGATGTTTTGCGCCGCCTTGGGGTCCAGGTCGGCGACTTCGACGACGGTGTCGTTATTCTGCGCATCGAACTTCACGCGGATCAGACGGCGTTTTTCGACTTCGGGGGCGAAGATGCCTTTTTGCGTGGTGGTCTCGCCGATATAATACCAGACGTTTTGATCGAACGGCGACGTGGTTGTTGGGGGTCCCCAGAACTGCATGACATCGGCCCGCGTTGATGTGTTTGGCTGCACTTGCTGGAATTTGGTCGGGCTGATCAGGTTGCCGCGCGTGGCGATAATCGGCGTGCAGCCGCTAACAATCAGCGCCATGATCAGACCGGTTATTACAAATATTCTTCTCATGCCAGAAATATAGGTTTTTTTTCTTTCAAAAACAATGTATATCCCTTTGAATATGACCATACCACATGAATTTTCCCGCCCGATCACGGTTGAGGGCATCGTTTCCGATAAGGCCATGAGCGTATCCATCGTCGCCAGTGCAGAGGAATGCGCGGCTTTGGCGGAGCGGTTTGATTTGCAGTCTCTTTCCGGTCTGAAGGGTAAAGTGACCATCCTGCGCGTATCGGAAGGCAAGATTATTCGTGTCGAAGGCACAATCGAAGCGCAGGCCGTGCAGACCTGCGTCGTATCGTTGCAGGCGGTGCCCTCGCGGGTGCGCACAGCGTTCGATACCTATTTTACGGAAGATGGCGATGAAGGCGACGCTCAGGATTTCAGCCTTGAACTTGAAGATGAAGTGTCTGACGTGATGGCGGATGGCATTCTTGATCTCGGCGAGCTGGTCGCGCAGTATTTATCGCTCGAACTTGATCCTTATCCGCGTGCGCCGGGAGTCAGTCTCGCAGCCCAGCTGGCCGAAAGCGGCACCGATATCCAAAACCGTCCGTTTCAAATCCTGCAGGGGCTGAAGCCTGAAAAAGAAGAGTAGCGTGAGGGCGTAGCCCCCTTCGTAAAATTTGCAGGTTCACAACATCAGAGCTAATAAAAAACGGCCAGTGTGTCATGACGGGGCTGGCGGTAGATATCGGGTTCGTAACCCCGGTGCCAGAGCATATGGTCGAGCATGACGGATGTTTTTTCCACGGAGGCGGCCTTCATCAGTTCGACGGTATGAATGGCGCAGGCTCTGATTTCGATTTCGGCCGGACTGCCGGCGGCAAGCATGCCAGGTTTATAGTGAAGAATTCCATCGCATCTTAAAACATGCGGCACCATGTTGTCCGCGAAGATCGTCAGCGCGTCCATCTCTGTGAACCCGCCAAGCGCTAGATGCATATCCGCCGCCAGTATCTGCGCCCGTTTCAGGATGGGGATGTCGCGGCCTTTATAAGGATGCATATCACGAAAGCCATCCCATGCCGCTACCGTATCCGCAAGCGTCACGGCAGAATAACCGGCGTGCTTCAGCAAGTTCAGGACGCGGCCGTGATAGGCCGAAAGGATTATTTCTCCCGTCTCACGTACATGCTTTGCAAATAAAGCGAGCAATTCATCAAGGCGTGAATGCGCGCCCTGCGGCACGGAGAGCCAGTGCGAAAAATCCTCCGCTGTTGCGCGGGCCCATTGCGCCGGCGTTTTTAACTCTCCCTGTTGAAAGGCTCTTTTCAAGCCCCCCGCGATCACCGCATATTCAAGCTCGATCCCGCATTCCCTGGCGATGCGGAAATATCCTGAGCCGAAATTGATGCTGTCGAGTGCGAGAATATAGGCGGCGGTTTCTTCGGTATCGTTTGAAATATAGTGATGATCCCGGCTCAACTCCGTCACGATCGGATATTTTGACAAAATAAAGCGCGCATAGGCCGGTATTTTTTCAGCGCGGATCACAACGTGATCCGCCTGTTGCGCCACCCAGGCGCAGGCTGGTGCGATGTCTTTTACCCGGCTCATGGCTGCGTTTCCAGCCATTCCAGGATGATATGTGCCGCATGATGCTCGTACAGATCGTTGTGATGCCCGCCTTCGATCGTGACGAATTGCTTGGGGTGGTTGGCGGCGGCGTAAAGTTTTTGGGCCAGGGCATGGGATACCACTTCGTCTTCATCTCCATGCACCATCAGCAGCGATGCGCGGATGGATTTTATCTTGTCGAAATTGTCAAACCTGTCTTTCAGCAAGGCGTCAACCGGCAGCCAGAAGTAGCTGCCCCTGGCAACATCCGCAGCGCTGCTGAATGCCGATTCAAGGATCAGGGTCTTCGGCTGGAATTCCCATGCCATCTGCACCGCAGGGCCGGAGCCGATGCTTTCTCCGTAGATAATCCATTGTGATGGCGTATAGTCGTTGGCCTCCAGCCATTTCAGCGCCGCGCGCGCATCGGCATAAAGTCCGGCCTCGCTGGGGCTGCCGCGATTGCCGCCGTAACCGCGATATTCGCAGAGATAAACGCCGTATCCCGCATCAATGAACGCGCGTATTTTGAAAGCGCGGTGGCCGATATGGCCTGCGTTGCCGTGATAAAAAACGATGATCTTGCCGTTTTTCTCTTTCGGCGGTGAAAACCAGGCCAGCAACTCAAGCCCGTCTTCCGTCGTAACCCGTAATTCTTTCGCGCTGGCAAGATCGTGATCGGCGGGCTTGCCCGGATAATCGCGGTTGGGAAAATATTGCATGTATCTCTGGCCAAAGTAAATTGCGACCACAAGGCCGAGGTACGACAGCGCCAGAATGAAAAGAATGCGGGTCATGACATCCTATACTAAAACCCTCTCTCCCGTTTGCGGGAGAGGGGATTGGGACAGCAAATTGCCGTAGAGGCGTGCATAGGCGCCATTCCTGGCCAGCAGCGCCTCATGCGTGCCGGATTCGACGATCTTGCCGTCCGCCAGCACATAAATGATATCTGCGCCGATGATGGTGGAAAGACGATGCGCAACCACGATTGTCGTCTTGCCTTTTTGCAGCCTTTCCAGCGCCGCCTGCACCTGCCGTTCGGCGTTTGTGTCCAGCGCGGACGTTGCTTCGTCCAGCAGCAGGATCGGCGCGTTTTTGAGCATGGCGCGGGCAATGGAAATGCGCTGACGCTGCCCGCCGGAAAGCTTTACGCCGTTTTCGCCGACATGGGTATTATACCCTTGCGGCAGCTCAGAAATAAATTCATGCGCGGCGGCCAGCTTGGCGGCGGCGATAATATCTTCGTCTGTCGCCTGCAGGGAGCCGTAGGCAATGTTATCGCGGATTGTGTCGTTGAAAATCGCGATTTCCTGGCTGACCAGCGCCATATTTTTGCGCAAGCTTTCCAGCGTCACATCCCGGATATCCTGCCCGCCGATACGGATAACGCCGCCGGTTACATCGTAAAAACGTGGAATCAGGTTGAGGATGGTGGACTTTCCGGCGCCGGACTCGCCCACCAGCGCGATGGTTTTTCCCGCGGGCGCTTCAAAAGAAACGCCGCGCAGTGCCTCGCTTCCGTCCTGATAGGCGAAGCTGACGTTGTCAAAAGAAACAACAGGCTGCTGCGCATCCAGGACCTTCGCCCCTGCTTTGTCGAGGATGTCGGGCGGGATATCCAGCATCTTGAACAGCCTGTCCGCCGCCGCCAGCCCCATCTGCAAAATATTGTTCAGTTTGGCGAGACGCTTCATCGGCTCGAACGCCAGCAGGAAGGCGGTGATGAATGAAAACAGCTTGCCGGCTGTGCTGACACCGGCCAGCACCTGATAGCCGCCGTAAATAATGATCGTGACAATGGCAAGTCCGCTCAGCACTTCGGCCACGGGCGAGGCCACCGCCGACACCCGGAAGGATCGGTTCATCAGGCGGAACAGGCTGTCGATGGTTTTATTGACGCGGGCCTTTTCGTGCTCTTCCATGCCGTAGGATTTGACATGCTTATTGCCCTGAAAAGATTGATTCAGCATGCTGGTCAGCTCCCCTGTCTCTTCCTGCATGCGGGTTGATACCTTGCGCAGCTTTCGGCCCAGTTTGCCGACGAAATAAGCCGCCATCGGAAAGACGAACAGCGAGGCCAGCGTTAAGCGCCAGTCCTGGTAAAACATCACGCCGACCAGCGCGAGCACCGTAAATGTGTTTTTGCCGATCCCCGTCAGGCTCTCGACCACGGCGGAACGCATCATCGCCGTGTCGGAAATGAACCGCGACAGCAGCTGGCCGCTCTGATGGCCGTGAAAATAGGCCAGATCGGCGTAAATCAGATGCGCGAACATATCGCGATTGACGTCGCTGACCACCTGCTGCCCCAGTTTGTTCATCATGACCGCATGGCCGTAGGTTGCTATCCCGCGCAGCGTGAAAACGGCAAAAACGCCGAGCGCCACGGGCCAGAGCATGCTGGCGTCTTTCTGGGTAAAAACCTTGTCGATGATGGGTTCCATAATTTTTGCCATGGCCCCTGTCATGCCCGCCGCCACCAGCATTAAGACCAGCGCCAGCGCCAGACTCCGCCAGCGCGGCGCGATATAAATTCTGACAAGACGCTTGACCAGCGGCAGAGTATTTTCTTGAACAATCATAGTGATGGTTAACACTTTCTAAAGCGATACTATATTAAGCTGAGGTGTGAGTTTTAGGATCGCATTCAACATATATATACCGGAGTTTCATGTTCGGCAGCAAGGATAAAACACCCGCGACAGGGCCGCAAATATCAGCGAAAGGTGCAGAAACCCAGGCTCCGATAGAAACAATTCACATGGCTGCCGCGCCCAAAATCGGCCTCGCCCTTGGCAGCGGACTTGCCCGTGGGTTTGCTCACATCGGTGTCGTCCGCGCGCTGAACCGTCACGGCATCCAGCCGACGATTATTTCCGGCACCTCCATGGGGGCGCTGGTCGGCGGTGCTTATCTGACCAACAAGCTCGACGCGCTTGAAGAATGGGCTTATGGCTTGACCAAGTTCAGAGTCTTGTCTTACCTCGACTTTCGCGTCAGGAGCAGCGGAGGACTGATCGGCGGGGAGCGGCTGAACAAACTGATGTTTGATACTTTCGGGGATGTCCGGGTTGAAGACATGCCGCATCCTTTTGTTGCCATCGCGGCGGACCTTGTTACAGGTCACGAAGTATGGATGAAAAAAGGGCGTCTGGTCGATGTCATGCGCGCTTCTTTCTCTCTGCCGGGGATTTTTCCCCCTGTCTCCATGGGTGGCCGCTTGCTGATTGATGGCGCACTGGTCAATCCGGTGCCCGTTTCCGCTTGCACCGCGCATGGCGCACGCATGACGATTGCGGTCAACGTCAGCGGCGACATCATCGGCAAAGCCAAACGTCCCGGCGAAAAAATTCCGACCGTGGCCGGTTTTGACCTGATGAATTTTGAAGGCCCGGCGCAGCTGGAAGAGGCGAAAAAAATCGGCCTGGTCAAGCGCATTTTCAAGCGCGAGAACGATTCACCCAGTATTTTCGGCGTCATGGTATCGTCACTCAACATCGTGCAAGACCGTCTTGCCCGTTCTCGCCTTGCAGGCGATCCGCCGGACGTGCTGATTGTGCCGCGCATTGGCCATGTGGGGCTCATGGAATTCGACCGCGCCGAAGAACTGATCGCCGAAGGCGAAGCCTCCGTCGAACGCGCCATGCCTGATATCAAAGCCGCCTATACTGTGCTTTGCACGGAATATAAGGACGATGATTTTTCATCACCGCTTTGATATGTGCCAGCTCCGAGGTTCAGCGACAGCACTGATCATATCGCGATTAATGATGCCGACACGCGCCTTTATCCGTGCCAAATCCGTTTCCGGCGGTGCCGGACTGAGGAGACGCGCTATTTCAGGCGCTATGAGGACAAGTTGCAGTCTTTTGAGCGCGCCGTAATCCGGGTCTGGAGAGGCGAGCGTTAAGCCTTCTTCCTGATAGTTGTGCAAAGCGCAGCGTATATCCGGTTTTTTCTTGTGCATCAGCCCGAGCATAATAGCTTGTTTCCTGTTGATCACCGCCCCGGCATCCGGGTCTGCCTGTTGCAAGCGTTCAATGGCATGGTTCAGCAGCGGATGATCCAGCGGCATAAAGCGCATCAGCGCAAAGCAAAGCAGCGTGCCGAAATAATCCACGGATACATGCGCCTGCCCCGGCGGGCTGGCAACGACCATTGCCTGGCCAATGCGGTTGAGCTCATCAAAAAACTGGTCGCAAGCGCCGCGTAGTTTTTCATTTTCGGCGCTATCTTCCCTCATCAGGCGGCTGATCCGCGCGTGATTGAGTATGAGCCAGCCTTCATAGCTGTCCAGCGCAGTGTCACTGGCCGCATTAAAAAATTGTCTGCCCCATTGGCGGATAGATGTCTCAGTCTGCGGCATCGGCAGAGCCCGCGATGTTTTCGCTATAGCGGGATTAAGCGTTTCATTCGTGTAGTGATGCAGCATGTCGTGATTGCTGGCGGTCATGACTGTTTGAAACGCCTGCAACAGCCTTTCGGATTCAAAAGGCTCGATAGTGGCCATCATTTTTTCATCAAACGCGAAGAGTGGGATCGACGTGCTGGTTTTTTTATCATGCGTAAAAATCTGGAGAAACCCCAGTGTAAAGCCATGCCCTTCATAGGCGTAGTGGCCGAAGAACTTCGTATTGCCTTCCATGACGTCTTTTCGGCCGAAAAGACTATCCGGGGCAATGACGATTTCCGACAAAATAGTATTGCCGGTGCGGCACGCAACGGTGTTGAAAAGGGTAGTGAGGTTGTCGGGTTTTGCCAGGAGGGCGAGGCGGGCGCGGTCGAGTTTCGCCAGGGGTGCCGCTTCTATATCTTTTGCCAGCTGTGTCGCCAGAGCGTTAAAATACGGCTTGAGCCGTTCCGCTTCCAGCCCGGCGACAATCGTATTGTTCTGACGCAAAAGTTCCATAAATGCAGATAAAGACTGCAATTGCTCAGGATTTACAGATGTTAAGACGGGCGATTTTTTCATGATATTGACCTTTATTCTGAAAAGATCAATACATAATAACGCAAGAATATTAATATGTCAACCTAAATTACGCCCTGGAGGCACTGCAATCTTTAAGGTTTGCACCATTTGACCGTGTTCGCCCCTCGGTTCGGTGAGTATGATATCGTGGCCCCATAGCTTGTGAATATGCTTGATCACTTCTTGGATGTCGTTGCTGTCCAGCGGTTTTCTGTTATGGGCGACATGGCGGAGCGTCAGGCTTCTGTCGCCTTTGGCGTTATATTTAACGATTTCAATGCGCGGTTGTAAATCGCCCAGGCGGTATTGCGCGGCCAAGCCGTTACGTACGTCTGTATAACCTTTTTCGTTGTGGATGGCTTTCACCAGTATTTTGGATTGCCTGTCGTCATCCTGAATGGCGAACAGGTGAAAGTCGCGCATGACTTTGGGCGAAAGGAATTGAAGGATAAAGCTTTCATCCTTGTAGTTTTCCATGGCGTCTTTGAGGGTGGCAAGCCAATCCGGGTTGCCCGCCAGATCGGGGAACCAGGCTTTGTCTTCTTCTGTCGGATTTTGGCACATGCGTTTGATATCGTCGTATATGGCGAAGCCGAGCGCATAGGGGTTCATGCTGCCGCTGAAATACTTGCTATCATATTCGGGCTGGAAAAGAACGCTGGTATGGGAATGGATAAACTCCATGAACATGCCATCGCTGATCAGCTCCATATCGTGCAGGTCCGTCATGATGGTGTAATGCCAGAAGCTCGCCCAGCCTTCATTCATGACTTGCGTCTGGCGCTGGGGATAAAAATACTGCGCGACATTGCTGACGTCGGTGATTATTTTCCTTTGCCAGGACTGAAGGTGCGGCGCGGTGGTGGCGATATAGTGCAGAAGATTTTCTTCTCCTTCGGACTGAAGGTCGTCTTTTTCGCTCGCCCGCCGAAAATCGTCTGACAGTTTTTTTCTGGACGCTGTGGTGTCGAGAACGATATCGATGTTCTGCTGCTGCATTTCCGCGAGGCGCGCCCGACGGGCCGCTTCTTCTTCGGGCGTGCGTTTTGGCGGTCTTTTATAGCGATCAACGCCGTGCGACTGAAGGGCATGGCAGGCATCCAGCAGTTTTTCGACCTCCTTGACCCCGTATTTTTTCTCGCATTCGGCGATATGCTCTTTCATGAGCTTCAGATCATTCAGAATGTCTTCGGGCTTGGTGAATTGGCGGAAAAGATGGTTGCCTTTGAAAAATGAGTTATGGCCGTAGCTCGCGTGGGCGATGACCAGCATTTGCATGGTCTTTGAATTTTGGCCCATGCAATAGGCAATAGCGGGATTCGTGTTGATGACGATCTCATAGGCCAGGCCCATCTGTCCGCCTTTGTATTGTTTACCAAGCGTCTCACGCTGCTTGCCGAAGGACCAGTGAGCGTAGCCGACGGGCATGCCAGCCGTCGTGTAGGCATCCAGCATCTGCTCTGCGTCGATGATGTCAATCTTATTGGGATAGGTATCCAGGCCGTATTTTTTATGCGCAACAATGCTGATGACTTTGTCGGCCAGTTCCAGCCATGTTTCGGGCAGGTCCGCGTCTTCGCTGCCGGGATTGCGGGTGAGCGCATGATCCCAGTCGGCGGCGTTCTTGAATATGTCTTGTCCGTCTGTGTAATGGCTCAAGAGGTCTGCGATCTGCTGTTTGTAATCTTCTTTTGCTTCAGTCATTGGCATGTCCTCCTAATTCGGATCAAAGGCAGAAACGGACGGTTTTGAGAGATGCGCGATGGTTTCTCTCTTCTCGAAGAACTTACGGAACAAGGGCCAGATATCGCCCCTTTCTTTAATCTGTCCCATCCAGAACCCATCTTGAAACTCATTCTCCAGTCTCTTATAGGTATGCCAGAGACCGCCTTGCCGATACCCATGCTTTTCAATCTCGGTATAGAAATACCCCTGCGTTTGCTGCAGAATTTTCCTCATCAACTGGTCGCACTTGGCATTATCGCTGTCGAAATTGTCCCCGTCCGATGCTTGCGCGCCGTAGATATTCCATTCAGCGCCGGCATAGCGCGCCTGGGTAATTTCCAGCATTTTTTCAAGCGCGGTTGACACAATCGTGCCGCCTGTCGCCTGGTCATAGAAGAACTGTTTTTCCGTCACTTCTTCTGCTTCCGTATGATGGCGGATGAAGACGACTTCGGTGTGCTCGTAGTGGCGTTTCAGGAAACGATAGAGCAGGAAATAAAAGATCTTCGCATGCGCCTTTTTCTCCTCATCCATGGAGCCGGAGACGTCCATCAGGCAGAACATAACGGCTTTCGCGGCGGGGAGGGGCTGCTGCATCTGGTTGCGGTATATAAGATCGGTCGATTCATTCCATGACGGAATAAGCCCCTTCTTTTTTTGCAGGCCCTCGATTTCATCCTCTATGGCGGCGATGCGGAACGCAGCCGTCGCGGACAGGGGGGATTCAAGGCGGTTTTTCAGATCTGCCACGGCTGCTGCCAGAGTTTTGATCTGGACCTTTGTGGGGATCAGGCGCTGTGATGTCGCCGGATGATCGTCATCCGTTTTTTTGCGGGCAGCGTATTCCGCGAGAATGCTTTTTTCTTCTTCGAGCAACTCAATAATCTGGTCGTTGGAAGATTTCGCGGCAGCATTGACGCGGGCTTTCTTCTTCTGGAACGAGCGAGGCAGATGCAGCCTGTTCTGCGGTCCGGTGCTGACGAATCCGGCCAGTTTCGGCTTGGTTTGCTTGATATCCGCGGCGCTGTGTTTGGTCATGTTCGGCAGACCGAGGCCCTCGAAAAGAACATTCAGGAATTCTTCTTCGGAAATGGCGAAAGTAAATTCGTCATTGCCGTTGCCATTCTCGGAAGCCTCATTGCCGTTGCCGCCTTGTCCGCCGCCACCCTGCGGCTTGTCAATTTTATCGCCTGCATTGTATTGCTTGTTGCCGGGAAAAACGCGCTCGGTCATGCCGCCTTGTCCGTGGTGAATGGACGGTTCATGCAGGTCTTCTTTCGGCACGGATACGTCAATACCCCCTTTGCCGATGTCCGTCACATTGCCGCCCTTGATGGCTTTTTCAACGGCTTTGCGGATTTGCCCCTTGTACCGCTCCTTGAAACGTTCGCGGCTGAGGGCTTCCCCGCCCCCGCCTTGAGCAGACGATTTGCGATGGTCGGCGACAATGGTCATGGCAACATATTCCTTCGACTGTTACAAGAAAGCAGGATGCGCCGCACCCCGCTGCTCATTGCCTTAGTTTGTCCTATACCAATCGACCGCGCGGCGAACTTGCTTGTCGGTGTAGCCGCGCTTGATCATGCCTTTCACGAAGTCGGCATGTTTCTTTTGGTTTTCCTCACTGCCTTGCTGACCGAAAGAAATAATCGGCAGCATTTCTTCGGTGTTCGTGAAGATGATCTTTTTAATGACTTGTTTCATCTTCTCGTAGGAGGTCCAGTCGGGGTTTTTGCCGTTATTCTTTTCTCTTGCCCGCAATGCAAAGCGGACGACTTCGTTACGGAAGTCTTTCGGGTTCGAAATCCCGGATGGTCTTTCGATTTTCTCCAGAGCTTCATTCAGGGCTGTTTTATTCAGAACCACGCCTGTATCCGCGTCACGATAGTCTTCCCCGTCGATCCACCTGTCCGCCTGCGCCACATAGCGGTCAAAAATATTTTGTCCGTAGGACGCATAGCTTTCGATGTAGGCCGTCTTGATTTCCTCTTCGATGAAGTACTTGTATTCAGGCTTCAGCATTCCTTCGATGAAGCCGTGGTATTTTGCGGCCGTCTCTTCCGGCAATTGCCATTGGTCTATTTCCGTGTGTAAAACCTGCATCAGCTGAATGGGATCTGCTGCAATTTCGCCTCTCGCACGGGCAAAGCGGTTGAAGGTCGCCGACAATACCTTGTACGCAGCCCGGGTTGACAAACCGCTCATGCCTTCGTCCACGCCGGCGGCATCTTTGTATTCCGTCAGCGACTTGGCATTCGGCTGAGTCTCTTTCAGGTTCTCGCCATCATAAACGCGTAATTTCGAGTACAGATCGGAGTTTGTAACCTCTTTCAGGCGCGTCAGGATTGCAAACTGGGCAAGCGTCTCAAGCGTCCGCGGAGCAACCGGCGCCGTATTCAGCGTGGTGCCGGCGATGAGTTTCTTGTAGATTTTCACTTCCTCCGTGACCCGTAAGGCGTAAGGCACCTTGACCACGCACACGCGGTCGATGAAAGCTTCATTGTTCGGGTTGTTGCGGAAGTTCTTCCATTCGCTTTCGTTGGAGTGGGCCAGCACGATGCCGTCGAAAGGAATGCCGCCACCAATGTTCTCGGTGCCGTTATAATTGGCTTCCTGGGTCGCCGTGAGCAGGGGGTGCAAGGCTTTAATCGGCGCCTTGAACATCTCGACGAATTCCATGATGCCGCGGTTGCCTTTGCACAGGCCGCCTGAGTAGTTATAAGCATCCGTATCGTTTTGTGGCAATTGATCCAGCATGCTGATATCGACTTTGCCGACCAGAGCGGAAATGTCCTGGTTGCTGTCGTCTCCGGGTTCGGTTTTCGATATGGCCACTTGTTTCGCAATCGAAGGATAAACCTTCATGATGGTGAAATTTTTCAGGCTGCCGTTGTCTTCGTTCAGGCGTTTGACAGCCCAGGGCGACATGATCGACCGGAGGTAGCGCGAATCAATCCCGTAATGCGCTTCCAAGTCCTTGGCGCCTATTGTTGTATTCAGCAGCCCCAATGGATTTTCGTGAACGGGAGATATTTCGCCTTTATAGGCCAGCGCATAAAAAGGCTGGTTCTGCATCAGATCCTTGAGCCGCTCAGCGATGGAAGATTTGCCACCGCCGACAGGTCCCAGCAGATACAGAATTTGTTTGCGTTCTTCAAACCCTTGTGCCGCCTGCTTCAGGAATGAAACGACCGATTCAATCGTATCTTCCATGCCATAGAATTCGGCAAAAGCGGGATAGCGCGTAATCGTTTGGCCCGAATAAATGCGCGAGAGTTTCGCATCCTTGCTGGTCTCAATCTGTACCGGTTCGCCAATCGCGGTCAACAGGCGCTCATGTGCCGTCGCGTAGGCGCTCTTGTCCGTTTTGCAAAGGGTTAGATATTCTGTAAGGCTTAATTCCTGTGGCTGTGTCGATTGCCAGTTGGCTTCAAACTTTCTCAGCAGATCTGAGGCGTTATCATTGGCCGTTACATTTCTTTCGCCGGCTACATTTTGGGACATTCGCGCTCTCCTTTTCATATTTATAACGAAACTTTTAGAATTCTTTAAGCAGATCGATGAAATAATCGAAATGTTTTCTTCAGTCAATTCATCATTCTATTTCAGAATAATTTACCCTAACTTACAAGTTTCTGTATGTCAAATAATGTTTTATGCATCCTGTTATTATCCTGAAGAAGTTATAATAACTATTTGTATTCATTTAATTTTTTAGATGAAAAATATTTTCGGTTTCTGAGATATTGGATGCTCAGAATACGTTCAAAATAAGTGAAAAAATTTGGTCCAAGCGACTCGCGATGATGAACGGGAAAATTGAAGGGCCAGGTTTAAGTTATCGGGCGGCTTTTTTTAACGCTTTTTTCGCATTCTTGAACGAGTCTTCCAAACGGTTCACGGCGTAATCCTGAGCGTCATCTGCATTTTCGACCACCGCCGCCATGCCGAAGAATTCATGCGTCATGCCTTCATAATTGCGATGCGACGTATCGACGTCAGCTGCTTTCAACTGATCGGCAAGCATTTTGCCGTCTGACATCAGCGGATCAATATCCGCCGTGACGATCGTTGCGGGAGGCAAGCCGCGCAAATTGGCATGGATGAGGTCGATGCGCGGATCTTTCAAATCCTGATCTGTCATTGCATTTTTTACAAACCATTGCATCATCGCTTTGTTCAGCGGTTTGGCATTGGCATTTTTCTGATAGGATTCGGTCATCATGTCCGTGCCAGCGACAGGATAGACCAGCAGCATGTGGACAGGCATTTGACTGCCCTGGTCGCGCGCCATAATGGCGACGTTCGCCGCCAGGTTGCCGCCTGCACTTTCGCCGGCGACGGCGACTCGATTGGCGTCACCACCCCAGGCGGCCGCGTTCTGTATCGTCCATTGATAAGCGGTAAAAGCATCCTGGTGCGCTGCCGGGAATTTATTTTCCGGCCCGAGCCTGTATTCAGGCGCCACGACAATCGCGCGCGCTTTTTTTGCCAGGGAACGCGGCGTTGCGTCATATACGTCGATATCGGCAATCACCCATCCACCGCCGTGGTAAAAAACAATGATGGGCAAGGTTTCTGTGTCGCTTTTATCGTCTGGCGTGTAAATACGCACCGGCAGGCCGCCTCCGTATGTCAAGTTCTTGGACGTCACTTTCAGCTTGGCGTTTTCTTCGACCGGATCTTTGCCGTTCTCCCGCAACACGGCTTTGACGGCATCGGCGGGTGTCGGCTGCATGCGGGCTTCTTCCGCTGTCAGCGTTTCAATGGGCTTGCCGCCGAGGCCCTGTAATGCTTCCAGCACCTTTTTCATGTCGCCATCGGCACGCTCCATTGTGTCGCTGTCCGGTGACGATTTTTCTGCCACCGTTTTATCGCCGCCGGGCATACCCGCCGGCTGCGCGGACGCTTGCTGCGAAACAAATGCGATAAAGGCCAGGGCGCAAACCATGCTCATAGAAAATTTCATGCGACTACTCCTTGAAAGGTTTAACCATCAAGTTCGTCAACGTCTGCTGATAAAAGGTAGTTCCATAGAACAAAGGGTGAGAAGGAGTAAAAATCGCCATTCGCCGCCATGACCTTGTCGCCGATAGCAAGCGCTTTGCCAGTATACAAATATTAGCTCTCCCTCAAACGGTTCCTGCCACTTGTTTAAAGTGGGACAACGTATGGGTGTGCGTCTAATGGCCGGAAAACCGTATCGAATGCGGCATCGGTGCGCGGGGAATCATGCGTGGGCTGGAATACGATGAAACACGCGGAAACCCTTTTTCCTATCGCGTCCCGGATTCTTGAAGGTGAGTGCACATTTGGTACAAAAACGTAGAGCCCGTTTAAGCCCTGCTTCTAAGCATCTCACAACACATTGAAAACATTGGAGAAAATGGTGATCCCGCTGGGATTTGAACCCAGGACCCTCTGATTAAAAGTTACTAATCTGGAAACATCATGTGCAGTAAGGGCAATAAAGTCAAGCTATTAAACTTTTACAGCCCACCCATATGGACAGTGCTGTAACGTAAAGTTTCGCCCTTTTGTTGCCTCAGTGTTGCCCCATCAAGCCTTTAAAAAAGGACCAAATCAGCGGTGTCTGATCAACGGTCAAAATGGTTGCCAGTGCTATGACGACCGTAAGGAATGTCATTTTCTTCTGCAAAGAAAGCATTTCCTTATATCTCCGCTCCTCCAGTTCAAAGCTACTGAGAGTATCGAGGGCCTTTCCTTTTACTCTAAAACAGAAAGGAGATTCGTCTTCGACTATCTCTCCCGTTGCTACCAATGAACTCATGAAAAGTTGGAGTCTTTTGTGAGCGGCCTCTCCTTTAGGATGTCCAAACCACCTGATAGAATAAAGCTCCTCCATAATTTCCCATGAACTTACAGCTTGCCCACCATTCTCAAGATGGCGTTCTACGAGTAATTCTAAAACCTGGACTCTTTTCAGGCGAAAGGGGTTTATTTGATTGTAGGCTAGCTGCTTAATTTTATTAAGCCAGATACGCATATAAGGGGTACGTAGTAACACTGCATCCCAAATGTAATCAGAAACCCCCTCAAACTTTATTTCATATAGCCCATAGTAATGAGAAATTGTCGTGTTAAAGCTCACTAGTTGGACAAAAGAAACATTCATCTGTCCTGTATATTCTCGACCAGACCAAGGCATTCCAAAAACACCCTGCTCATTCATCCGCCGTATCCTTCTTGGCATCCGCTTGTTACCCATCATGATGACCGCGATCCGGTAACAACACCTGACATACGGTGTGGCTAT
>CAYGGT010000033.1:0-18797 GCA_964349475.1 uncultured Rhodospirillaceae bacterium | reverse complement strand
TTTCACTTGTGTCGCAGGCGCTTTTGAGGAGCCGGCTTCGCAGGTGCCTGCGGCGCCAAAACCTCTTTTTCAAAAAAGGCAATCGCAGCCTTTTGTCTTTCAAATTGCTCGGGATAGGTTTGTTGCAGGATATCCTTGCAGAGCGACAGCACGTCGCGCAGTTTTTGCTGGCTCATCTTCTGGGTAAATAGTTTTTCCAGGCGCTTGCCGGCGTTTGCCAAAGCAGCATCGCCGTGCTGACGGCAAAAACTGGCAACTTCGCCGCCCAGATAGACAGGCGAATATCCCGTGGACGTATACCCGGTCACCAGTTGCAGCATCTCGATAACCGATGCAGTCAAAAACTGGTTATCAACGATCGTGCGCGACCACTGACCGCGTTTAATATGCTTGTCGGTGACGAAAATATTTAACAGCGATTCCTGCATGATCAGTTCCATGCGGTCAGCGCCGTCTTTGCCTTCGGTGTGTTTTTTGATGAAGTTTTTGGCGACGGCCGGCAGCGCATCCATGTCGCGCGCGTTGCCGTATTCTTCCATCCATCTATAGCCAGGGTCTTTGCTGTAGATACGGGGCTTGATCGAACATTCCATCGCGGGCGCAACACCCATCATGGCCATATACAGATCAAACTGGAACACCAGATCGTTCGCTTTGTTATAGGCGATGAACATAAAACCAATGCCGCCATAATCCGCGACCAGCCGGTCGTGACAGCCTGTCAGAAGGCTGCCCTGCTGCATCAGGTATTCGGTGACCGCGTCGTAGGCTTTCTCCAGATTTTCCGGTTTGACGACGGAGAAAAAATCAATGTCGGAATGAATATCGCCGTACCCGCGGCCAAAAGACCCGCGCAGGTAAGCTTCTTCGATCAGCCCTTTTTCTTTCAAAAGATCCAGGCAGCCGATCATGATGGCGCTGTGGGGTAAATGCATCTGTTTGGTTTCTGTCAGATGCTCCTGAAGTTCAAGATCGGCTTTGCCTGTTGACCTATTGGCGACAGCGCCGCCCTTCCACGCATCCCGTAACTTCATTGGCTGATCTCTCAAAAAAAATTCGTGCTGTTGGTGAGCGTTTGTACTCACTGACCAAATGAGAGTCAACATGAAATAAAATAGTAATCGCAGAATTATTCGATGGCGGAGGCGAGGGTTGGAGCGACCTTGCCGACCACCGCGTTAACGACCGAGGACAGCCCGCCCATTTTTGCCTGAGCGGCCTGGAGTTGATTCAAAGCGCTTTCCATGTCTTTTAAAGCAGCCGTATCGCCGGTGACGATAATATGTTCGGCCTGCGTCCGCGCTTGCGCAGACATCTGACTCAACCGATCAAGCGCCGGTTTATCGACAAGTTGCGGCGCCAAAGCCAGCACGATAGCAACCACCGCATTTATAATATTGTTATAGTCCCCAAACATGCGATCTCCTGTTTCTCAATGATCGCATAAACTTATAACATTCCGGTAAATCATGGGGCCAATTTATCTAAAATTTTAGATAATGACACCGCCCCGAATCATGTTAAACATAAGGCGTCTCAACACCACCAGACATAAGGAATCGCAACGATGGCAGGCAGCGTCAATAAAGTCATTCTGATCGGCAACCTCGGCAATGACCCGGAAATCCGCACATTCCAAAACGGCGGCCGCGTCGCCAATTTGTCCGTCGCGACGTCCGAAAGCTGGAAGGATAAAGCCACCGGCGAGCGCAAGGAAAGAACCCAGTGGCACCGCGTCGTGGTCAGCAACGAAAACCTGGTGGTAATTTGCGAAAAATATTTGAAAAAAGGCTCAAAAGTGTTTCTCGAAGGCCAGCTCGAAACCCGAAAATACACGGATAAAGACGGCAGCGAAAAATACACGACCGAAGTTGTCCTCCGCCCCTATCGCGGCGAGATCACCATGCTCGACGGCAAGAGCGGGGGTGCTGCGAATGACTTTGCCACGGAGCCTTCCGCAATGGCGGCCAGCGGCGGCTCTTTCGCCTCTACCTCGAAAAACGAAATGGACGATGAAATCCCGTTTTGATTTATCGAAGGATTGACCGGCGAAAAACCGTTTCACGTGAGTCCGGAAACGAAATCTATTTGCTGTCCGTTTTCATACCGTCTTTGGACCAGTCCATCATCTCCTGATGTTCCTTCGATTTTGCCGTCATCATTTCGTCCATCGACAGCATGGCGTCTGTATTCGTGTCGGCGCTCATAAACATCTTGTCGCCATAGGCCGTCATTTCAGCTTTGCTTAACATGCCATCGCCGTTCATATCGGCTTTTTTCATGCAGTATTCAGTCATCATCTTCATTTGCATGTCCATGTCCGCTTTCGGCATGTCCGCGAACACGGGGGATGAAATACAGATGGCGGCGATGGCGGTCGTCATTATTGCGGTCTTTTTCATGGCTGGACTCCTTTGTTTATATTGTGGGAAAAACATTTTCTCTGCGATGGTCTTTTTAGTCAGCGCTGGTGCCAGCTGACGGTGCGATTTCCTTTAAACCAGGTGAGCTCGTTTGGATTTTTTGCGCTTCTGCAAGGTGCCGGGCGATACGGACGCGCGTGGCCGTGAGATGCTGCTTTATTTTTTCATTGTCGGCGCGTTTCAGCAGAGACGTGTCAATCATGTCGAGAACCTCGGTATGGCCCTTGATCATGGCTTCAACAAAAGCGCCTTCAAACTCTGCGCCATCGAGACGTGTCAACGCCGCGAGTTCTCCCGCCCCTTTCACGCGCAGTTTGTCGACGGCAGCGGTTTCCATCGGCGTGACGTTAACCTTCTGACCGAGCATGAGCGTTTCACCAAGATTCATGCCATGCTGCTCATGCAGCATCTTTGCGTAGTCCGCCACCTGCGGGCTGATCTTTTTTTGCCCGGCTTCCATGGCTGCCACAATTTCGTTCTCGTTGATGGCAACGATAAGACCAAGAACCTCGGCATCACTCTTCACCTGCGCGTCTCCCATCAGCCGCATTGGCGAGCCTGGAATAACGGGCTTGTCGGCAAAAGACGTGTTGTTTCCAGGCTCAAACTGGAGCGCCGTCACATAGGCCGGTTTCTTGCCCATCATGTCTTCCCCCACAATCTCGCCGAATGCGCGGCGCGCCTGCTGAGCATTCTTCTTGCCGGTCACGATATCATTGGCAAGATTGAGCGTCAGGATGTTGTGGCCTTCCAGATCGCAGCGCGCCGACATCTCGCCCCGCGTGCGGTCGAAAGTCAGGCTGCCGTCATAAGCCGAGAGAGCGGCTGCCTTGTCGGCGGGGACGCGGTAGCTGACCGTGTGCTCCATATAGTCCATATGAGGCTTGGGAAAATCGTGGTGATCTTCCGATTGCGTCACAGTAATCCGCTTGTAGGGGCCTTGATCATGCCAGGTGAGTTTCTCGGTCGTGATTTCCTGAGGCGCGCCGTATTTGGCAACCATCTGGAGAGCCCCCAGCTTCGGGCGGTTCGGCCATGCGGCAATCATTCTATCGACGTCACTCAATGCGGCAGATGCGCGCTCAACAGCCATCGTCGGGTCTGCCCCCATCGGCGGCTCCGCCTGGACCGGCGTGGAACAGGCCAATATGCCCACAGCCATAAGAACAGCGCCGGAAGACAGAGTAAGTCTGGGGATACGATAATGCAGCATGTGAACACTCCTCATGAAAAGATTGCGATCCTGTCAAACAATTCATCCGCTGCATTGGTTCCGTGCGCGTGAAAATTATGATATATTTCTTCAATGCGGCAATAACGGCGAGGGACTGCCTGAAATGAATCAAAATTTATTTCGACCGGAAAACATCATCCCCGCCCTCCTCACGCCCCTGCTCTCCCTCAACCTGGCAGGCATGGCGGCGGGGGCCGCCTGGCTTGGGGCGTTGTCGCAATGGCAGGTTATCTGGCTCGGCGGGCTGATGCTGTTTTTCTCGCCATTTATCGTGCCTGTCCTGATGATGCCGGCGGGGATCTTTTCGCATTTCATGGCGCTCTACAGCAATAACGGGCGCAAAGACCGGGAACGGCTGATGCTCGTGCTCAGCATCGCCTATATCCTGCTGTTCCTGACGTTGTGGTGCGTGGGTATTTTCGAATACATAACGGCGCGCGTGCAGCCGGATGCGCGATGGGCAGCGCTGCTGTGGGCGAACACGGCCGCACTCGCGCCGCTGTTGATATGGTCCAGCCGCGACCGGAAGAATATTTTCATCATGACGCTGGTGGAAACGGCGCAGGCAGCCCTGCTGATTCTCTCCGCCATCACGGTTTTCGGCCTGGATACGCCTTTCTGGCTATCCTGCGGAATTTTGGGGGTAATCCTGGCTGTTGTGCCCGCGGTGCAAGCTTTTAACGAAGCAAAAAAACCGCGTTAACCGAACGTTAACCGGGGGGTGATATTTTGAAGGTAGATTTAGTTTCTTCACCTTGTGCCTCCTCGTGACGTCTTCACTGCCGCCCCTTCCGGGGCGGTTTTTTTTTGGTATGATGGAGCCCATGAACAATAAAACCATCATTGCGATACACGGCGCGGGAATGCAGGCAGAGATCTGGGAGCGCCTGCCGCTGCCCTGCTTGCCCCTGTCGCTGCCAGGGCATGACAAAACCTTCAGCGCCCTGTTGCCATCCATTGAAGAAATGGCCGCCTGGGTCATGGATCAGCTCGCCACGCAGCCCCCGGCATCGGTCGTGCTCGTCGGCCATTCCATGGGGGCGCTGGTGGCGCTGGAGGCGGCGCAGCAGGCGTCCGTCGCGGCGCTGGTGCTGATGGGCGCGGCCGCGAGAATGCCGGTGCATCCCGACCTCCTGCGGCAGGCGGCGGAAAAGCCGGATGCCGCGGCGGGCATGATCGTGAAATGGGGCATTTCCGCCCTGTGTGCCGATGCTGCCGTGCTGCAAGAGGTTTTAAAAAAACAAATGCAGGCGCTGACGCTATTCAACGACTTGCAAGCCTGCGACGTTTATCAGCGCGGCGCAGAGGTTGCAAAAACAATCGACAAACCGGCGCTGGTCATTGCAGGGATGGATGACAAGCTTGCCAGATCCGCCGACGGAAAAATCCTGGCGGAGCTTCTGCCCCAGGGGCGCCTGCATGTTCTGCAGAATTGCGGCCACATGCCGATGCTGGAAAAACCCGCCGAAACCGCCGCTGAGATCAGGCGTTTTACGGAGGGGCTTTAAAACGGCGGTTTATTGTCGTTGCCCGGCTTCCGGCGCTGACGGTATTTTATAATGCGGTACGGGGAGTAAGCGAGGAACCCGCCCGGCACGACCACCGCGGCGGCGAGCTTGAAAATTTCTTTTGGATGTCTCAGGTCCTGCAGCGTATCTTTGCAAATCCCCGGCACATCCTGCCAGCGCAGATCCTTGAAAGCGTCGTTAAATTCTTTTCGCAGGCTCAGCAACTTCTTTTTTAATTGTTTTCTCATGGCGCCATTTTCTTGCCCAGCAGGCCCCGCAGCGTCCCGGCGGCCTGGCTTTTTTGCGGTTCTTTCTTCGCGATAAGCATCGCGTGGTCTGTTGCGATGCAGAGCATCATCTTTTTGTGAGATTGAGCATCTGACGCCTGCATCGGGCCTGGATCATCCACCACCGCCCCGCTGTTGCGGAGTATCTTCAGCCATTCCGCCCATTCTTTGGGAAAAATTCCTTTCAGGCAGCGCGCCTCTTGCTCCGACCATCTGGCGCCGTGCATGACCAGCAGCCGGATCATCGGCTTGTCTTGCAAATGCAAAGCCAGCAACAAATGCTCCCAGTCGGGCGCAAGGCCGATATGGCGCCAGAACGCCACGTCAAAAACCCGGCGCGCGGCTTCAATATCTTTGCTTTTGACCGCGCGCAGCAAGGATTCCGACAGGCTCTTTTTGTCGGGCGGCGGCGGGGGATCGGGGATATAAGGATAAGGTTCGATGAACATGACCATGACTATTCTTTCTCAACAAAGAATCGCAGTCCTTAAAATTGTCAGTTACTATAACACACGATGCTAAAACGCAAAATGTGCAAATAAGTGGTTTTCCCGATGTCACGTCACCCCCGCATTCTGGTCATCAAGCTTGGCGCGCTGGGCGACTTTATTCTGGCGCTGGGGGCGATGGAGGCGATCCGGCGGCATCATCAGGACGCGCATATCACCTTGCTGACGACGCGGCCGTTTCTTGATATCGCCGGGCGGAGCGGGTATTTCAACGATATCATCGTCGATGTACGCCCGAAGCTTTACGAACTGCGCCGCTGGTATTTTTTGTTCCGGCATCTCAACCAGGGAAACTATGCGCGGGTCTATGACTTGCAAATGAACGCGCGCACAAAAAATTATTACCGCCTGTTCCAGAAAAAACCGGAATGGTCGGGCGTGATCGAAGGATCGCCGCTGTTTTACCCCAACCCCGATTGGCGCCAGCTGCATGCCTTCAAACGCCATCAGGAAATTCTGAAAGTGGCGGGGATCGACGCACAGCTGCCCGATCTTGCGTGGATGAAATCCGATGTCAGCCTTTTTAAATTAGAAAAACCCTATGTCCTGCTGATCCCCGGCTCCGCCCCGACGCGGCCGGAAAAACGCTGGCCGGCGGTGCGCTACGGCGGGCTGGGACTGCGGCTGATGAAGGCGGGATATCATGTCGCCGTGCTGGGGACAAGCGCGGAAGCGGCGGTCATCGCCCGGGTGATGAAATCCTGCCCGGGGATCGTCGATCTTTCCGGCCAGACATCGCTCTACGACATCGCCACGCTCGCCCGTGCCGCCACGGCAACGATCGGCAACGACACGGGGCCGACGCATCTGACGGCGGCAGCGGGATGCCCGACCGTCGCGCTCTTTTGCACCGCCGCTTCCAACCCGGCGCTGTCCGCGCCGGTGGGGAAATCGGTGCGCATTATCCAGGCGGATGCGCTGGAAGATATAGCGGTGGATGTTGTTTACAAAGCCCTGTCTTCCATGACCTAAATCTCTTTCAAGCGTTCCTGGCGGCGCTCCAGCGCGCGCAGCTCCGCCTCGTCCTCGGCGATCAGAATGGTTTTTCCACGAAGATCGGCAACGGGCGCAACCGCGCGCTCGGCCGCCGCGGCCGCCGGCGCCGTTGTCAGAGGTAAATACAGCTCAAAACTGGTGCCTTCGCCCGGCACGGAGGATACTTCGATCCCCCCCTGCAACTGATCGACAATGCCGTAGACAACCGAAAGACCAAGGCCGGTGCCTTTGCCCTGGTCCTTGGTGGTGAAGAATGGCTCAAAAATGCGCGGCAAGGCATCCGCCGCAATGCCTTCGCCATTATCGACGACGCTGAGGCGCACGAAAGAAATTTCCGGGTGCTTGTCGCGCAAGAAAACCGGCAGATGCCGTTTCTGGCAGGGCATGCAGAGAATGGCGATTTCGCCGCCCCTGGGCATCGCATCGCGCGCGTTCAACGCCAGGTTGAGAATGACCTGCATCACCTGGTTTTGCGATGCATTGACCCAGACGGGCGCCTCCGGTATCACCATCAAAAGATCGACCGTCTCGCCCAGCAGCGGACGTAAAAGCATGCGCTGATCGCGCAGCGAATCGCCAAGATTGGTTTTTTCATCCACCCCGATCGGCTGCCGCCCGAAGGACAGCAGCTGCCGCGTCAGCCCCGCGCCCAGCTGCGTCGATGTCAGTATCTTCTGCAATTGCTGCGGCGTCAGGCTGCCTTCTTTCAACTGCTGGACGGCTTCGTGCGTGTGGCCCTCGATGACCGAAAGGATCGTGTTGAAATCATGCGCAATCCCGCCTGCAAACTGCCCCAGCGCGCTTAGTCTTTGCAATTGCGCCTTCTGATTTTCGTCCGTGCCATCCGTCATGCCATCCCCCGACTCGATAAAACAACTAAGGGTTGTCTTCTTTCATCATGCGCCGCCAACCTTTACAGAGCGTTAAAAAAATATGTATGCAGGTGGTTTTTTAAAAAAAATATGCGGTCAGATCAAAGAATGGCTCTCTTTCATGACATCTACTAATACCGCTCAAAAACTATCTGACGCAATTGACCAAAACGTTGTCCTCTGAAAACGCTTCCTGAAGCCAGCCGGTAGAGTAGCCGATACTTTTGCAAAAGCGTTGTCCGCACGTATTAAAAAACCGCACCACGTGCCAAGCGTGCGAGTAACTCGCGCCTCCGTCGGGGCAAGGATAGCGCTCCTCCTGCTCAAAAAACGCCTCCAGATTTCGAGCCTGCTGCACGTCACGCGCCCGCCTTCACCCTTGCGGTAAACGTTATAAGAATTCACCATCGCCGCCACCATTAACCCTGACAGGATCAGGACACCAGAAAATTCAATCAATGTAAAGCCGCGCTGACGGCGAGATTTTTTGAACATGGCTTCCCTGTATCCAAATCACAATATAGCTGTCTCTCATTTTAGCATAATCTTATTAAATAAAGAGTTAAGTTACGTTTACATGCAAGTATTCACATACAAGCTCGACCCGCACCGCTCACTCCCCGGGGAGCGTGCGCAGGGGGTGCCGGTCATCCGCATTCTGACGGTATAGGAACCCGCCGCCGGAATGGAAACAGCGGAATAAGCAACAGGATTGTTCGTGTTGCAACTCCCGCTAAAAGTATAAGGACCGTTGGGACCCACCGGTATCACCGCGCTTGTTGCGTTGTTTACAATTTCAAGCATGTAATCATGAGTCCAGTTCTGAGGAAATCCGCTCCGGCGCGAACAAACAGACGTATCGCCGTTTACATCTATTGTACCGGGACCCGTGAATGTGACAGGAATGGCGTTCAGAATATCGCCCATATTCCAGTCCTGATAATGGTACGCGATGCCGAACACACCGGAGCAAGTGACCGACACAGGCGCTGTGCAGAGAGCGTTAATTCCGCCGTTGATTCCATTACAGCTCCAATCATGCGCCGTGGCGGAACTGGTCACGGCCGTCGCGGTGCCCGCGCTGCACAAAGCGGGACCAGACGGCGCCGCAACGGTCGTCACGCCGTTCGCGGAACCGCAAACGCCATCAACCGGCGACGTGGCTGTGCGTGCGTAACAAACATCCGATGTTGATCCGCTGCCGATTCCTGAACACCACCATTTATACCCTGTTGCGAGCGTGCCTCCAACGCTACTTGGATTGCCCGCGCTGCATAGGTCGGCGGGCGCTGTCGGCGCCGCAGCGACGAGCGAGCCGTCCGCCAGACCACATAAACCGTTGACCACAGGCGGCGGGGGCGGCGCTCCCACGATCGGCGGCGTGCCGACGGTCAGCATGGTGGTAGGATCCGAACATATCCCCGTGCCCGCGGCGGTAAAACCGGTCAGGATCAGGGGGCGCGGACAGCTGTAGCTGATGTGCTCGCGGCACTCGATCTGACCGTTGGCGATTTTATGCGCATAAGGCTTGGCGGGATCATAGGCAGGATGATCAGGGTTGGTGCAGTTCATCTCTGGCTTTCCTGCCACCTCGGCGATTTTTTCAGCGCCAAAACAAGCGGCGCCCGTGCCATCGCAAATTTGTTCCGCGCGCAGATTTGCCTGAGCCCGTATATTGGCGGCGACATCAAGCGTGACACCAGCCGCGACGGCGGCAGGTGACGGCATGCCGCCGATCCCCATGGCCGCCGTCAGCTCCGTATTGTGCATATCCCGCCCGTTGTTATCCGCCGCCATCCAGACCGGTTCGGCGGCAGAAGACGAAATCCTGACCACGTCGTCAAAATGATTCGCGCCGCTGGCAAAACCCTGCCGGATAAAACGGTAAACCGGCGTGGCGTTTACGCCCGGGGCGGTATTGCAGTTTTCAGCATCAAGCGTCACGGTGGCGCAGAGAATGGATTGCTTGCCGTCATGGCTGTAAGCGCCCGCGCGATCTTCGCCGGAACTAAAGATCAGAAAGTGCAAGGGGTCATCGACGACCTCTGCGCCTGCGATATCCACCACTTCAATTTTTCCGCCCCCGAGGGTATAAGTCGCCGCCGCGCTCAAGGCCTCCGTCACGACGTATTGCAAGCGGCTGTGATAGCCGTCTTCGGACAAGGCTTCCGGCAGGTTCAGGGTGCGAAACGGCAAGGCCCCCCGACGGACCCGGTCGCCGCCGTTTTCTTCGACCCAATAACCGCCGGCGGCATCAAAGTTTCCCGCCAGGACAGTGGCAGGAGCGCAGTTTTCCTTCCCATAGCCCGCAGCCGTCCGCGCCGCATTCAGGGGTGCGGGGCAAGGGTAACGCCCGCGCTGCGCCAGAAACGTCGAAACGGCATCCATGACGAAATCAAGATTCTTTGCTGTCGTCTCAACCGCGGCATTTTTTTGCCAGTCGCGGTAAGCGGCCATGGCGGAGCTCATGAGCACGCCGACAACCATCATCACCAGCGCCAGCTCAATCAAGGTGTAGGCGCGCGTGCCTTTTAACTTTACAAAGACTGCCATCTGATTGTGCTCCTTAACTTTAATAACAGACATTCCCGATGATTTGCGTGGAACAGCCGGGCGCCAGGCAATCCAGACCATAGATCATATTGACTGCATAGTATCCGGCAGACAATGTAGCAACCGATACGCCCAGTCCTCCCGTGGTAACTGCCTCTGTTCCAGGAGCGGCGCAGCTGGCGGAAGGAAAAGAAGTGGGAGTGCCGGATACCGTATTATCAATCATTAGACCCAGGGGTGCAGAAGCTGCCGGAATTTCATGCAGCGAACCCTGATAGGGATTGGCTGTCAGATCAGCAAGCTCTACTGCATCGGCGACGCACCGTTTCGCCCCCGTATAAACAGTCAGATGGCCGGCTGCGGGCAAGTAATAATCGTATCTGTGCGCGGAAACCCCTGCCGGCACAGAAGCCGATTGCGTATCGGATACATTATTGCATGCATACCGGTGGGCGGAACAAGAGGCGGAGGTGCCACCGTCCGCGCCTGCGCAAGACCAGCTCCATACATGGGTTGATGTTCGAGAGACTGCGCTTGGTGTGCCGGTGGCGCAAAGCGTGCCCTGCGGTGCTTTACTGGTTCTAAAATCAGCAACGATTAAAGGATCCGGCACGCTCTGCGCACTGCCGCACAGGCCATTGACCGGATCCGGCGCCGACGGCGGCACTGGCACTGGGGCTGCAGGCACAACTATTACCACGGGCGGAGGGACCGGCGGCGGGGCCGGCGGGGAGACTCCTGGCGCCAGCGTGATCGGATTGCCGGGACACCATCGCGACACTCCGCCATTGATCTTATGACACATCCATTTGGGCGTATGCGTCGTGGAGACGTGGACTGAACAGGTCGCGCCTGCAGGCGGGGGGCAGGGAACAACCGCATAATTGGCTACCGACATATAGCTGGGAGAAGCGTAAAGTCCCGAAGCGCAAGTCCAGTCCGCCCCGCCGCACGTGCCGTTAATGGGGTTGCAGACAACACTGCCCGCCGAAACGCCGATCACGTAAGTCCCGGGATAACAAACTCCCGCTACCCCCGGCACAGGAAGTCCCGCGGTGATGTTATCATCCACGCAAGCCTCTTGGTTGTTTTGTATGCCGCGCATCGTGCCGCCGGTTCCCGTTGCGCCGGAACATTTAATGCCGGTGCCGCCGATAATGCGGGGTTCGAAAACGTTTGCGCCGCCGTGATTGGCGAATTTATCCGCATGCACTTTTGCCGCGCGGATATTGCCGTCGACATGCAGACGTTCGACGGGATATCTGGTGTTGATGCCCACATTGCCCGCGGCGCCATCCGTCCGAAACCCCCCCAACGTCTGCGCCGGTATCAGATTCCATTCATTCTCTTCAACATCAACCGTGAACTTTGGCAGCACGACGCTCTCGAAATGATTAACCCCTGCGACGAGAGAACGTCCGGCGGGGCCAGGGGGTGACGGCACGTCGCGCTTATAGTCGACAAAAACGGAATTGTTATCGCAGTTTTTGTAGTCATGCCCGTCTGCGGCAGAACCGCACGGCGCGAACAATACGCCGTCAGGCATATAGGCGCCAAAACCGCTGCGGCCTTGAGACAGGACAACGACATGACCGGTCGTTGTGATGTCGGCCGACGTTGAATAATCCTTTACTGTGATCGCGCCAACGGCGTTATAGGTGGCGGCATCCGTCAAGGACTGCGTCACCGCATATTGCAGCTTCCGGTGCCAGCCATCATAGCTTTTTTTCAATTCAATACTGAGTGTCGCATAAGGCACCGCGCCGATGAAAACCGCGCCGGCAGCACCGCTGCAGTCTTCAATGCCGGCATTCACCGCATCAGGCGCCAGGGTTAATAGCGCAGGGCAAGGCAGGCGTTTCTCGGTCGCCAGAAATCTTTCCAGCGCCACTTTAACGTCGTCCTGGTGCGCCAGCGTCACGCGCATGGGCTTGGCCTTCGCGAAGGCGTTGTATATCTGCATGCTGGTCGCCGTCACCAACCCGACAACCAGCAAGACGACTGACAATTCAACCAAAGAAAAGCCGGTGTTCCGCCTCTTTTTACACTCTACCACGCTGATTCTCCTGTTTTGACCCAGGTCTGCATTCATGGGCACCCCGGTGTTATCCCGCTCAGACAAACCAGGCACCCGGCGGCCGTCACGCCGACGACGGGGTTGCCCGGGGGGCATTGCGCTGCGGTAACGACGGAAGACCGTGTGACGGTAGCGCATACAGGATCGCTGTTCGCAATGCCCGTCAGGGCGCTGACGAGAAGGCCGGCCGCCGGCGGACAGACCATTCCCCCCCCAAAAAGGGGATCGCCGCCCAGCTCCGCCGGATTAAAACATTTGGTTCCCGTGCCATCGCAGACCTGACTGGACCGCGATTCCAGCGCCTTGATATTCCCGCTCACATCCAGTTGTTCGATCGGATTTCTGGTGCCGATCCCGACTTTCCCGGTATTGCGATTGGTGATGTCATCGGCCGTCGCGGCCACTGTCCACAAGCCTTTTATTTTGTTTTTGCTGAAGTAAAGAAAATCGTCGAAATAATTCGGGCCCGGCACCAGCGTCGTGATCCCGTTCAGAAAAGACATGAACGCAGGGGCGGTGCGCGTTAGGCAGTTCCAGTTGCCACTATTATATGGGGCTGGGGGGCAGGCAACCGCCATAACCCCGTTGTCCCTATAGGCGCCGACACCGTCCGCCCCGTGCGACAACACGACCCAGAAAACATTTCCCCCAGGATAAAGGGGATTGAGATTATAAGCGAGATCTTCGGTGAGGCTATATAAGGTGTCCGTCCTCACATCAATCGCGCCGGGGCTGGGAGGGAAATGTGATGCCGGCGGGGGGACGACTGTCAGCTGCTCCGTCACCGCATAGGTCATCTGGCGATTCCAAAAATCAAGCGTGACGGCGCGGCTGATGCCATCTTTAATCCCGCCGTTTTCGCCAGACACGCCGCACCTGGAACTACTTGGGGGACAAAGCGCATCCTGAATTGTTTTATACGGAATGGCACCGATCAACACCGGATCCGCCGTCGGCAGAGCGGGTGGGGGTGGGTCGCCAAAAGGCGTCGCCCGCCCGCCGGCGCGACAAATGCCCGTGCCGGCATCGCACGCCCCGAGCGCGGCTATGATGGCACAATTCTCAACCCCGGCATTGGGATCGCCGGCCAACAATTTCGGCGCCGCCGGACAGGGATAGCGCCCCTGCGATTCAAAGAACGCCTCCAGATTCCGGTCGACGGTTTTAAGCTTGCTATAGCTTACGCGCGGCGCCTCACCCCAGCGATAAACGCTATAAGCATGGATCGCCCCCGTTGTGATCAGTCCGGAAAAAAACAGAACGATGGAAAATTCAATCACCGTGAATCCCCTCTGCCGACAACGCCCAGCCATGCTACCCCCGGTAACCACGCTAAAGATTCTTAAACAGTGACACAAGTTTATCTCTGATTTTAGCATAATCTTGGCTAATAAAAGGTTAACTGGCCATAGAGCAATCCCTAAAGACCCTGTTATTTTCGAGCTTTGAACTTGCTGATGTTTTGGTGCGAGGTGTCATACCCGACACTGGCCGACTTTATACGACTGGCTTCACTCAGTGCTTTGAATATCAGCTTATCTTCCTGGACCGTATAAAATATAATTACACGCGTGTTCCCGTGGCAAATATTCCCCGAACCGCCGTATAGATTGTCGCTCCAACTGCTGACAATCTCTCACCAGCATCTCCTCGTGACCATCTCCCCTCCCGTTGTGACGATCGAATCTTTCGTCAATGGAACCGACACGATCTGCAACCCGCGCCCTTGCCCGGGCATGGCAGGCATCATTTTTAGCCATTGTGCCCATAATATTGAAGAATTTTCCGAGCGTGCCGTCGTTATTTCTATTTCTGCCATTTTTATTCTTGTTAAGCTGTCTGTTGAAATCCTGAAAACCTCTTGCTGTGCATTGAGCCGACTTTGCTCTTCCCTCTTTAATAGCTGCGTCTCTGTTTGTCTGGTATCGCCACGTCTCCATATCCATCTGACGCTGGGAAGTGTCTCCCCGCCATTGCTGCGCTTCCGCGGTCCCTGCCGTGCCGAGAGACATAGTCATCGCTGCAATTCCGGCCAGGAGAAGTTTTCTCAAGGCACTGCGTTCCTTTTTATCTGGTTGCATGGGTTTCCTCACAATAAGCACATATATCCATAATATACAAAACTTGTCAAAAAGTCAACATATCTGCTAGATACGACTATATATCAATATCTTGCGCAAATCTGGCGTTTGCCTGAATAAATTCAAACCGGGCTTCGGGATTTTTACCCATGAGTCGTTCGATTAATTGCGCCGTGCCGCCTTCCGCCTTTTGAAACGCATCGCCGCTGCGCTCGCTTTCAGGAAGGACGACGCGCATCAACGTCCGTTTGTTCATGTCCATGGTCGTTTCTTTCAATTGGGAGGCGGGCATTTCACCCAGGCCCTTGAAACGGCTGATCTCGACTTTTTTTCTGGTTTTGAAGGTTGTTTTCATCAGCTCATCCTTATGCGCGTCGTCGCGGGCATAGACGCTCTCCCCGCCCGCGCTCAGGCGATACAGCGGCGGCAGCGCCAGATAGAGCGCGCCGCTCTGGATCAGCCCGCGCATTTCCTGGTAAAATAACGTGATCAGCAATGAGGCGATATGCGCGCCATCCACATCGGCATCGGTCATGATGATGACACGCTCATAACGCAGTTTGTCGAGATTAAAGTCTTTGCCCGTACCGCAGCCGAGCGCCTGGATCAAATCGGAAATTTCCTGATTGGCACGGATTTTGTCAGAGGTGGCGCTGGCCACGTTCAAAACTTTTCCGCGCAACGGCAGAATAGCCTGCAGTTCACGATTGCGCGCCTGCTTCGCCGAACCGCCGGCAGAATCTCCCTCGACAATAAATATCTCGGTGTTTTACGACGTTTTCTTGCTGCAATCCGACAGCTTGCCGGGAAGACGCAGTTTGCGCGTCGCCGACTTCCGCGACATTTCCTGCGCGTCTTTGGAACGGCGGCGTTCTTCGGCCACGTTGATCAGGTAATCCAGCAGGTATTTGCCCGATGCCGTATCGCCCGTCAGCCAGTGTTCGAAGTTATCCTTGACCGCGCTTTCAACCAGCCGCGTCGCCGCAGCGGATGTGAGTTTCTCCTTCGTCTGCCCTTGAAACTGCGGCTCGCGGATAAAAAGCGACAGCACGACGGTTGCCGAGCCGAAAATATCATCCGGCGTCAAGATCCCCGCCTTCTTGTTGCTCGTCAGGTCGGCGTAGTTTTTGAGCCCCTTCGACAGCGCCGCGCGCAAGCCCTGCACATGAGTCCCGCCTTCCGGCGTCGGGATGGTGTTGCAGTAGGAACTTAAAAAACCCTCCTCTTCTTCTTCCGTCCAGGCGATGGCGAATTCACACCGCCCTTCGCCACCGGGAAAATCCGCCGTGCCGTAAAACGGTTTGGGCGTCAGCGAGGTTTTGCCTTCGACCAGCGAATAAAGGTAATCGAGGATGCCGTTTGGAAACCTGATGGTCTCTTCTGTGGGCACGCTGCCTGCCGCAAAAGCGCATTGCCAGTGGATTTCGACGCCGCGAAAAAGATATGCCTTGGAACGCGCCAGTTTGTAAATCGTCTGCGGGCTGAAGGCCGCCTTGTCGCCAAAAATTTCAACGTCCGGCACGAAGGTGACGGTGGTGCCGCGCTCTTTGGTGGCGCCTAGTTTTTTCAGTTTGCCCAGCGCCTTGCCGCGGCTGTATTTTTGTTCATAAATTTCTTTGTCGCGGGCGACGTGGACGATCAGCTCGCTCGACAAAGCATTCACCACGGACGACCCGACCCCGTGCAGGCCGCCGGAGGTATTGTAAACCTTGCCGCTGAATTTCCCGCCGGAGTGCAGCGTTGTAAAAATAACCTCCAGCGCCGACTTGCCCGGATACTTGGGGTGGTTGTCCACGGGGATGCCGCGGCCATTATCCTTAATCGTCACCCGGTTGCCGACCTCCAGGCGTATTTCGATACGGGAGGCATGGCTCGCCACGGCCTCGTCCATCGCATTATCCAAAATCTCGCTGACAAGATGGTGCATGGCGCCTTCGTCGGTGCCGCCGATATACATGCCGGGACGTTTCCGGACAGGCTCCAGCCCCTCCAGGACTTCGATATCCGCTGCTGAATAACCGTCTTGTTTTTTCAAAGTGTCCTTCATAATGTGTGCAGAATACGCACTCTTATCTAAAAATGCAATCTTGCATATTTCAACCGCAAGACGGGAAACTCGCCAGGTTTTCCGTTTTTCTTGGCGTCTTGGCGCCTGGGCGGTTATAATTTTATCTGAGGAAAAAAATGTCACACGAAAAACCGGATTATGATTGCTGCCCGTCGCTGCGCACCATCGCCATGCCGGCGGACGCCAATGCCAACGGGGATATTTTCGGCGGCTGGATGCTGGCGCAGATGGATATGGCCGGCAGCATCATCGCCACTCAGACCGCCAAAACGCGGGTCGCCACCATCGGCATCGAAGCCATGTCCTTTCAAAAACCGGTTTTCATCGGCGACGAAGTCAGCTGTTACTGCCGTATTGACCGCATCGGCCGCACGTCGATCACGATCCATATCGAAAGCTGGGCCCGCGGCAGGCTTGCCGACAGCGCGGAAAAAGTGACGGAGGGAAAATTCACCTATGTCGCCATCGACGCCAGCAGAAAACCGACCCCGATCATACGCCCGTGACAATTTTTAAAACTGGCGCGCTGATCTTGTCTTTTGCCGTGGCGCTCAGCCTGGTGCTGCCGCAGCCAGCCGCAGCCTTGCTGGGTGGCTTATTTAAAAAGAATCCGGCGGCTTCTTCCCAACCACGAAAATTCCCGATTCATGATGAAGAAAGCTTCAGGAAAAACACTACGTCTTTTCACCTGACTCCTTTTAACAACCCGAAACTTGAATTCGATATCCTGCTGCCCAAGGACTGGGAGGCCGTGTCGCTTGGCCAGGACACCGCCGCCATGCTCAGCCATAAGATTCTGAACGAAGCCGCGCGCTTCAAAAGCCCGATCATCGACACGGCGCAGGCTGTGGTTATTGTTCAATCCATGAATCTGCCCGATGAAATTTCGGCGGAAAACTGGCTCAAAAACCACGCCTTCACCAATGGCTATTCCCTGCAGGAAAAAATTACCCCCCTCGGCAACAAAAAAGCCGCCACCGCTTTCATCTCTATTTTCGAGGGCAAAAGCACTTATACTTACGCGACAGTGCACATCAACGGCAATGTCGCCGTGATGGCGCGTTTCGAAATCCCGCTCGCGCTCAAAAACCTGCTGGGCTTCCTGCAAAAAAGAGCCATCGACAGTTTCAGGCTGATCATCACGACAGATGACTCGGTTGAAGTGCAAAAGACCTATTTGATGGGCGAGGCGCTAAAATTCTCCTATCCCGAATCGTGGTCGTTTTACCAGGCGGAAACGGCGAACCCCCAGCGGTTGTCCATGCAAATCCACAACACCACGCCAGCAAAAAAGATCGAGGGGATCATCCACTTTATGGCTGTGCGAAGAAGCGCCAAGACCGATCTTTTGCAGGAACTGGAAGGACTGAAAACATATTGCGACGACCGGCTGGCCATCAACATCAAAAAATTGCTTTCCTCCGGCCCGACCGCCGCTTCCGGGCGCTTTCTTTTTTCACGCGCCGAGACCTACCAGGTGGCGCCCAAAAACAACGCCCTTGCCGAGCAGGAACTGCGCCTGGTCGTTCTGGGTGATAAGAACTGGTACATCTTCATTCTGCTCCTCACCCCAACCGAGGCCAGCAACCTCTATACCTGGGCCAATAACACGCAGGTGCTTGAGTTGATTTTGAAGAGCCTGAAATAAACCCTACACCGAATAATACATCGAAAACTCGATCGGATGCGGCATGGTTTCGTAGGCTTTGACTTCCGCATAGCGCAGCTCAAGATAGCTTTCGATAAAGTCCTTGCTGAAAACGCCGCCCCGGAGCAAGAAATCGTGATCTTTCTGCAATGCCTCCAGCGCTTCGCGCAGCGAACCGCAGACGGTCGGAATTTTCGACAGTGCGTCCGCCGGAAGATCGTAAAGGTTTTTGTCGATCGCCTCGCCGGGATGGATTTTCTTCTGGATGCCGTCAAGCCCCGCCATCAGCATCGCGGCGAAAGCAAGATAGCCGTTGGCGGCCGGGTCGGGGAAACGGACCTCGACGCGCTTGCCTTTCGGGCCGGTCGCAAAAGGAATGCGGCAGGAAGCCGACCGGTTGCGGGCGGAATACGCCAGCAAAACCGGCGCTTCGTATCCCGGCACCAGCCGCTTGTAGCTGTTGGTGGTCGGGTTGGTGATCGCGTTCAGCGCCTTGGCGTGCTTGATGATGCCGCCGATATAATAGAGGCAGGTGTCGGAA